>JAWLHF010000080.1:0-15865 GCA_041690515.1 Clostridiaceae bacterium
AACTCAAAAGAATTCTGACTGTTCTCAGCGCAGATATTTCTACGCTTCAAACCTTCATTTGGTTATCAATTTACACTGTTTAGTTTTCAAGGATCAAGTAAATGTTCTATCGCATTAACCAGTTGTCTGTCGCGGCTTGTTTCACCGTCGACGCTTAATTATAATATCATAAATACATGCTGTGCTCAATTCGATTTTGCGCCAAATTTTGTGGTTATTTTATTCTATCACTATCATTCTTGTTCTTTCTGTATTTTTCTCTTGTATATACTCTGTTTTTTCATATCCAACTATTCAAAATAATGGGTTTTGTAAATGCTCTATTCAATATCAATTGTACTTCAGTTTATGCTTATCTATATTCTTAGTTAGCATAGTCAGGTATATTCTCTTTAGGTGTTATTACATAACTATCCGGAACATCGCCTACAAGCGTTGTATCCTGCAGGAAATATTAAAGCCTGCCTTTTATTCTTACAACATCATCTGTTACAGTTACCTCTGAGATAAGAAGTCCTAATATATGCTTTTTTTCTTCGATTTCTAAGCCGCTTAATATTTCTTTTATTATATAAGGAAGCTTCTCTTTCTCCCAATGATCTTTTAGTTTTTCCTCAAAGGCAATCATGAATTTGTTTTCTGTCTCGGCAGTATCATTGAGTTCTGTGATTTTCTTGTCGACAGTTTCAAGCTTTTTTTTCATGTCATATTCATTAATATACCCTTTTTGAAATAATGTCAGTATTCTCTCTTTTTCTTTTTTAGCTTTTTCCTTTTTTCTGATTATATTCTTCATATTATATATATTCTCTTTTATGTATTCATCCAATATTTTTTTAAAATCTACCTCCTGTTCTGCTGAATAAACTATCCTTCTGCTTACGTATTCCCATACCTGCTTTTCAAGATGTTCTGCCCTTAGAAGGGATGCCTGGCATCTTTCTTCTTTGCTATCTTTATATTTATTGGTACAAATATAGTAGCGATATGTGCGCTCATCGCTCTCAATCTTCTTTCCACTCATCAAGCTGCCGCATATTCCACACTTTAGATATGGCATAAGCAGGAACTGACCTTTTTCTGTTCTTTTACAAATTCTACTTGTAATTTTAAGTATATTTTGTGCTTTGTCCCAGACAACTCTATCTATCAATTGAGGTATCTCAACCGGTATCCATTCGCTTTGAGGCCGTTCCTTTACTTTGCTTTTTTGATCCTTCGTCTTGTATCTGTTCAGACGATAATCTCTGGTATCATATCTCCTTATAAACAGTTTGCCCAAATAGGACGGATTTGAAAGTATCCGCCTGATTGTGACCCTGCTCCACTGTTTCATTCGTGGACTCGGCACCTCTGAAGCATTCAACCTCTCTGCAATTTCCGCCGGACTCATATGCTCCTCTGTAAACATACTGAAAATACGCTTCAGGTTATTTCCGTTTTCTTCATTTATTACCAGCTTATCTGTCAAAGGATCAAAATCATATCCATAAAGCCCTGGATTATGAGTAAGCTTGTGCTGCGCTGCTTTTGCCCTTTTCCCCATTTCCGTTCTGAGCTTGAGTCTTGCCCTTTCGTATTCATCTACTGCTGCCATCACAGTCAGCTGAAAGCGCCCTTCAGCATCGTCCTGGTAGTTGTTCTTAATAAATATGAGCTTTGCATTACTTTTTTTTATCTGATCGATAATTATTAGCTGGTGTGCCGCATTTCTGGACAACCTGCTGGAATCATAGCATATGAAGTACTGAGTCCCTTCAGCTCCTCTCTTAAGCATATCAAGAGCAGCCATAAGCTGCGGTCTTTCCAGTACAGCTCCTGAAACACCCTCATCACTAAATATGTGTATATTCTCCGGATTGCAGCCCAATTCAACAGCCTTATTTACACCTTCCTCCCTCTGAGCTGTTATTGAATAGCCTTTTTCCGCCTGATCCTCTGTCGATACTCTCAAATACACCAAAGCGTCCATATCTGTCACAACCCTCACAATATCTTCTCAGCAGGTATGTACAAACCTTTTCATATGCTTCGATTCTTTCAGCTTCAGCAGTTTCAGGCAACAGCTGAATTATTAAATCTCCCTTTGTCATCATGTCACCTGCCAATTCATTAATTTGAACCCTATATCAAATTTATAGCGAAACATAATGCATGTACCAATGCATAAGTAAAGGAAGGTCTCACAACCTTCCTTTTATCTTTGGTATTAAATATCCTTATTACCTTTCAGCATTGAGCCTCTAAGTATTTTCTTATTACCAAACCGTTCGCGGATCTTATCTATGGTTTTTTCTATTGTCTCCTCCTTATGTACACCATATTCTTCTTCAATAAGATCAAAAATTGACAGCTGCTCAGAGCCTTCCTCTTCAAAATTGCTGAGACCTAAGCCGATGAGCCTTATCAGCTTGTTCCTGCTCTTATTCTCTTCCAGCAGCTTTATGGTTGTCGAGTAAATGTCCTTTGTCAAATAAGTCGGAGTCACTGTTTTCTGTCTTGTTGCAGATGAAAAATCATCATATTTGATAGATATTGCTATGGTTTTTCCCTTCAAGCCCGACTTCCTTGCTTCATAACCAACTTCTTCAGCCAACCCCAGCATTATGTTCTTTAAATATGCAAAATCATTGGTGTCAAAAGGCAAGGTTGTAGATCTGCTTATAGACTTACTGTCATATATAGGATTGGGGGTTACAGGCGAATTATCAATACCGTTTGCCAGCATGTGAAGCTCTTCTCCGTATTTTCCAAAATTGCTTCTTAGGAATTCCAATTTGCAGTTTGCTATATCCCCTATCTTATATAGTGCATAGTTCAAAAGCTTCTGCTCTGTCTGCCTGCCTATACCGTACATATCCCTTACAGGAAGCGGCCAGAGCTTTTCTCTGATATCCTTGACATACATTTCACTTATTCCCTTTGGCTTTTTTAGCTCCGATGCCATTTTAGCCAGAAACTTGTTCTCCGAAATGCCAATGGAGCACCATAGATCCAGTTCCTTTGAAATTGTATCCATTATATTCTTCGCAATATCTATAGGACTTCCGAATATTTTTTCGCAGCCTGTCATATCCATCCATGCTTCATCAATACTATTCTGTTGCACCAGTGGTGTATATCTAGACAGTATATCCATTACCAACCGCGAGTTTTTTTCATAAAGTTCATGATCCGGAGGTACAATTACCAGGCTGGGACAGAGCTTTTTTGCTTCATGGAGTACCATGGTGGTTTTTACCTTGTATTTTCTTGCTTCATAGTTAGCCGCCAGAATTATCCCAGATCGTTTCTTAGGATCTCCTGCAACTGCTGCAGGTTTCCCCTTAAGCTCCGGATTTCTTGCCATCTCACAGCTTATAAAAAAAGCATTCATATCAACCAGAAAAATCAATCTGCTCATTTGTTCACCCCGTACAACTACACGTGCTATTCAAGCACGCTGAAACACCTTTAATGAGTATATGCCCCGCTCTGTAATCCCAGTACAGATTATGTGCTGCCTTATATTAACACCATTATATCAACCATTGCCCCCTTTTACAATTACTGTTATACTACAAGTATTTTCCTCTTTGGAACATCGCTCACAATTATTGTTTCAGAAACAGGTATATGTGCTGATACATCAACCTTATTACTTGCAAGGGGAACTACTATCTGTACATCAGTTTTCACTTTCAAGTATATTTTCAGCCTTGTCTGGTTTATCCCTGCTGATTCAAAGTCGGTGTAATAATCCACAACAACCGCTCCTGCAGGCCTTATGCCCACGCTTATGTTAGGTCCGGTATTTGCAAATATCTGGCTTCCAAATATGCTCGATAACGGTATTTTTAGATCGGTTACTCCTATTTGTGCTATCTCTTTCTGTATCTCCAAAGAGGTTTCTGATGCCAGCTTGTTCATCTGCACTGTGTTTGCCTGTATCAAGGATATCCTTCCGTTATTGTCCGTCTTAAAGTCCACCAGGTTGTTGAAAGAGTTGTTCCCCACCTTGTTGTTCACTGCCTCATATATTGCCTGTGTAGCAATAAGCCTTGCATTTATTTCGGACATTGCAAGCATTGTCGGTTTTATATTCCGCTCCACAATATAATATGAATATAGGATCATGCTTACAATAACGAATATGCTGAAGAAAAATCTCTTTTTGCTGCTCCTCCGGCCAAATCTTCTCTTCATAAGCAAACACCCCCTATTTATTACTATATGATTAAAAGTTGTATATATTTCTAATAATATTTCTTTTTATGAATTTTTTTAAAAAAGTTGTGACAAAATTGTATAATTTTCGTCTATATAGAAAACTGGCTTATATGCATATATCATAAGGTGACATGGATTAAAATGGGAAAAAAGTGTTAAGAATCATCATAAGAGCAGACGCCCATGGTTGTCAATCCCCTACGGATTGCCATTAATAAGCTTGTGTGTTATAATTGTTCTGTTACAGACCTATGCCCCTTACGGGTAACTTCACTGAAGGGGGCTGTTCAGGATATGCCTTGCTAAGGCATGGTTATCTGATTATCCTATGGAGGTATAATAATGAGTGAGAATGAGACTAAAGCTCCCAAGAAGGGCAAGAAGAAAAAAAGGACCTTTTCACTGGCAAGATTCTTAAGGTTCATAATACTTGTACTGCTCTTAATAATACTTGTGAGCGGGAGTGTCGCATTAGGGACCGCCTATGCTTGGATCAAAAGCGCAAGACCGTTGAATGTGGACGAGTTATTTGATTTGAATCAGACTACATATATTGTCGATGAAGAAGATAACATCATTGATACATTGCACGCCAACGAAAATCGTACTATGGTCACAATTGACCAGATACCAAAGAACCTTCAAAACGCTTTTATCGCAATAGAAGATAAGAGGTTTATGAAGCACAATGGGATCGACCCCTATCGCATAATGGGTGCAATAAAGGCAGATATACAGTCAGGGGAGCTTTCTCAGGGTGCAAGTACAATTACTCAGCAGCTTATAAAGAATGTCTACCTTACTCCGGACAAGAAGTGGAAGAGAAAGGTAGTTGAGATGTACTATGCCATACAGCTTGAAAGAAGATTCACTAAGGATAAAATACTGGAAGCTTATCTAAATACAGCCGGTCTTGGACATAATCTAGCCGGGGTTAAAGCAGCAGCTCTCTATTACTTTGGAAAAGAGCTTGACCAGCTGACTCTGGCAGAATGTGCTACAATAGCTGGAATTACGCAATATCCTTCGGCCTATTCTCCTTATCTGAACTATGAGAAGTCCATGGGTAAGAAGGAGATAGTCCTAAAGGAAATGCTCGTACAGGGATTTATCTCGCAGGATGAGTATGATGAAGCCATTAGCCAGGAAATAACACTGTCAAAGATTCAAAAAGAAGTGGAAACCTCATATTTCGCAGATATGATCATAAGCGATGTTACTGAAGCTCTCCAAAAGGAACTGGGGCTGAGCAAAGAAGAGGCTCAGATAAAACTGTTCAACGGAGGTCTGAGGATAATAGCCACTATAGATACCGATTTGCAGAATATTGTAGAAGAAACCTTCAAGAATACAAAGCTCTTCCCTGAAAGCAAGGAAGATGCTAATGGAGTGCTTCAGCCGGAAGCTGCAGCAATAATAATTGAGAACGGAACCGGTGAGATCAAAGCCGTCATGGGGGGCAGAAGCGAAAAAGTCAGAAGAGGTCTGAACAGGGCTACTCAATCTCTGAGACAGCCTGGTTCAACAATAAAACCTCTTGCTGTATATACACCTGCCTTGGATAACGGATATACCATCGGAACTGTTATAGACGATGCTCCTGTCACACTGGGAAAATTCAGTCCTCGAAACTACAGCTACAACTTCAAGGGGCTCATGACTGTCAGAGAAGCTATACAGCATTCAATAAACGTCGTCGCTGTTAAAATAGTTCAAGATATCGGTGTTCAGCGCTCCATGGAGTATCTGAAGAAATTCGGGATTACAACTATGGTTACAAGAGAGGAAAACAGCCGGACAAATGATGAAAGCCTTTCACCGCTTGCCCTGGGCGGAGTTACAAAAGGTGTGAAGCCTATAGAAATGGCCGCTGCTTACAGTGTATTCCCCAATAAGGGTATTTATATAAAACCTATATCCTTCACAAAAATACTTGATAAAGACGGAAATGTACTTTTTGAAAACAGACCGTATAAGGACAAGGTTGTAAGCGAACAAGTAGCTTATCTAATGGTTGATATTATGAAAGGTGTTGTACGAGGCGGTACAGGCGGCAATGCAGCACTATCGAAAATGCCTGTTGCAGGAAAAACAGGGACTACTTCCAATAACGTAGATGCCTGGTTCACAGGGTATACTCCCTATTACACTGCTTCTGTATGGATAGGCCATGATGAACCGAAAGATCTGAAGTTCACAGGAGGCAGCTATCCTGCAAGGTTATGGAAGGCTATTATGGAGGAAGTTCATAAGGATAAAGAGGTCAAAGATTTTGAACGTCCGGGAGGCCTTGTATCAGTAGAGATATGTACTGTATCAGGCAAGAGGCCTTCAGAGCTTTGTGCACTTGATCCAAGAGGTTCACAGGTAAAATCTGAGCTCTTTATAAAGGGCACGGAGCCGAGTGCGGAAAACATTTGCGATGTCCACGTCATCAAGGATGTCGATATAGAGACCGGTAAGCTGGCAACACCGTATTGTCCTTCACCTCTTGTTCAATCAAAGGTGTTCATACAGAGGACAGAGCCTTTCATCCTCGAGCCCGGCCAGACAAAAGTACCTGCTGACCTGATATATGAAGCACCTGTTGAGACATGCGACAAGCATACGGAAGATTTCATAGAGGATCCTCTGGAGGGCGAAGAAGACTTAGAAGGTAATGAAGACCAAGATAATGATACAGACAACTCTGAGGACGAAGAAGACATGTTCTTTGATGATGAAGACGAGGAATAGCTTATAACATACTAGAAGTGATAAAAGGAGCGGCTAATGACGAATGCCGCTCCTTTCAATTATCTCTTTCATGGCTTTTGTGATTATCGGAGCTCCCTTGTCGCAGCAATCCTTTCCATTCATCTTCCCCGGATCGCCTATACCTACGATTATTGGTACATCAATAGATTCAAGTATATCCACCGTGTCTCCGGTTATTCGCTTTCCCTCTTTCTTATTTCCATGTTTGTCTACAGTGTTATCTATTATATTTCCGTCCTTTGTGATTGAAAAATTGACATCAACACCATTTACCCCTTCAGTATTTGACGCTACTGCGATTACTCCGAGCAATTCAACATAGGGACTCTTCACTATATCCATTATGGCCTTTTCGCCTTTTCCCATCCCTATATGCCCTTTATCATCCACCATTACGACAACAGGATCATATGGGGTCTGCCGTATCATCTCTATTATGCTGTGTCCGTTCATTGGCGTTGGATTACCGGCAGACTTTGATATACACCTTCCTCCGATCCTCAATGCAGCTGTCTCTACTGCCTTCCTTGCAATCCCATCACCGTCAGTGACCAGTATTACCCGCCTTTTGTCATCAGCAGATACTGTCATATTATTGTTTTCGTTCATATATCAATCTCCTACTTTTTAGACTTTGGATTAAAAAGCATTGCCATTACATACCCAAAAAAAATCGCTCCGGCAACTCCTCCTGCTGCAGCTTTAGTTCCCCCAGTAAAAGCACCCAGAATTCCTGCTTCTTTTATTTCTTTCATTGCTCCTTTGGCAAGTGTATAGCCAAAGCCTGTAAGAGGCGTTGTCGCACCGGCACCTCCAAAATCCACAATTGCCTGGTACAGTCCCAGACCTTGAAGAATTGCGCCTATTGTGACAAATGATACAAGTATCCTTGCCGGAGTCAGCTTGGTATGATCCATTAAGAGCTGACCGATCAAACAGATAACTCCCCCGACGATAAACGCTTTAAGGTAATCCATTATATACCCTCTCCTATTGTGTTTTCTATAGCAACTGCATGAGCAATAGAAGGGATCGATTCCCCCTGCCAGGTGGTCGTAGGCGAGAGCAATGCTCCTGTCGCCACAAACAGCACTCTATTTATATTTCCCTTCTTCATTTCCTTCATTATATGTCCGTTCAATACTACTGCCGAACATCCGCATCCGCTTCCTCCGGCATGGGTATCCTGTTTTTCAGCGTCAAAAATCATATATCCGCAGTCGTCATATACATTTTGTATTTCAAAGCCTTCCTTTTCCATCATATCAAGAGTAATTGTCTTTCCCACTTTGCCCAAATCTCCTGTTACTATCATGTCATAGTATTCCGGACTCCTGCCGGTCTCATTCAGGTGTGCCGTAATTGTATCGACAGCAGCCGGAGCCATGGCTGCACCCATATTATTAGCATCCTTTATCCCGAAGTCAAGCACCTTCCCTATTGTCAAATGCGTGACATAAGGACCATTTCCTGCCTCAGCCAGCACAGCGGCTCCTGCACCGGTGACGGTCCACTGTGCAAAGGGAGGCCTCTGCACCCCTTGCTCAAGAGGAAATCTGTATTGTCTCTCTGCACTGCTAAAATGACTTGATGTAGCGCATACAACAGCTTCAGCAAACCTTCCATCCAATAAAAGCGAACCCATGCACATGGATTCTGCCATTGTTGAACATGCACCGTAAAGCCCCACAAAGGGGATTTGAAGATCCCTTGCCGCAAAGCTTGATGATACTATCTGATTCAACAGGTCGCCGGCAAACATGAAGTTTATATTAGTACTGCTTCTTCCTGAAGCCTTTATTGCATTTTTTACTGCCTCTTTCAGCATCTTGCTTTCTGCCTTTTCCCAGCTGTCCTCTCCGAAATAATCATCCTTCAGAATAATGTCAAAATACTGGGCGAGAGGTCCTTCCCCCTCTTTGGGACCCACAATTGTGGCATTCGAAATCACAGAAGGCGGTGATGATAGGCGTAATGTCTGCTTCCCCAATCTTTTTCCTGCCATCTTCTATCTCCTCTTTCTCATTTACCAAACAAGTAATAGATAATACCTATCACAATTGATGTTGATATACCATAAACCAGCACCGGCCCGGCAAGGACAAACATCTTTGCTCCTACTCCGAAAACGAAGCCTTCCCTTTTGAACTCCATGGCCGGAGACACCATTGAGTTGGCAAAGCCTGTTATGGGTACTATGCTGCCGGCACCTGCGAACTTTCCTATGCGGTCGTACACACCTATACCAGTCAAAAAAGCCCCCAAAAACACCATTGATATAGCTGTTATTGAGGATACTGATTCCTGGCTGTAGCCATAGCCCTTAGCCGTATTGGATATGAACTGTGCCACATCGCATATGATTCCTCCCACTATGAATGCGGCTACACAGTTTCTAAAAGATTTTGGCTTTGGTAATTTGTCCTTTATATATTCCTCATACTGCTTCGAACTCATTTTTGTCTTCAATTTGCTCTTACCTCCTGCAACTATACATGCTGCTTACGTTCAAAAACTTTTGTACTGTTCTTCAATATCCTGCCGTCAATATCACTTCTTATCTCCTTGTCAGTCTGACTCTCAAAGTTCAATATGTTTCTCAGTTGCTTGAACCTTTTATTAACATACATCATAATCTCTCCATAGACAAAAATTTTCCATACCGTTGCAATCCGCATACACCAATGTTGCTCTTTCATGCTTTTCTTTTAGCTGCCTGCTTACATAATAACTCCACGAAAAACAGCTTAGAATGAATATTAGCGATAAAAGGAGGAATAGTCTTATAACCTTCATTGCACAGCACTCCAGTGTGATTTATACAATTATTATTGGCCTTTTAACCAATTTAATACCTATGGAAATAAGGACAAAAAAAAGCCATGCTAAAAAATCCGCATGGCTTTAGTCTATTATACTTTGGGTTTTCATGTTATATTCTGCCTTAGCTTTCCAATTATCTTCTTCTCCACCCTTGACACCTGAACCTGTGACATTCCCAGAATTTCAGCCACCTGACACTGAGTCATGTCCTTGAAATACCTAAGCATAATTATTTGCCTTTCCTGTGGCTCCAAAGCTGACAGTACTTCCTTCAAAGCCAATCTGTCAATTATATCAATATCTTCTCCCTCATTGCAGCTTATCCTATCTATAAGCAATATCGGTGAACCATCATCCTGGTGTATGGTTTCGTAAAGGTATTCAGTACTCTGTACAGATTCCAGCGCTACAACAAGATCTTCCTTTGATATCTCAAGCACTGAAGCAATTTCTGAAATTGTTGGCTCTCTGCCAAAATCCTTCTCCAAGGATTCTTTTGCAATATGGGCTTTATTTGCAATTTCCTTAAGATTCCTGCTTACCTTGATTATCCCATCATCCCTCAGGAACCTTTTTATCTCACCTATTATCATCGGAATGGCATAGGTTGAAAACCTCACATTAAAGCTGGTATCAAATTTTTTTATGGCCTTTAGCAGTCCTATGCTTCCTATCTGTACAAGGTCATCATATTCGCAGCCTCTGTTTAGAAACCTTTTGACAACGCTTCTAACCAATCCAATGTTGTTTTCCACCAGAAAGTTCTCTGCCTCCGTATCGCCACTTTGAGCGCGGGATATATAATCCAAAAATTCCTCCTGAGTAAGCTCCACCCGTTCCATAACCATACCCCATCAAGCTGTCTTCATGGTCTTGACCATACGAATGACTGTTCCTTCGCCCTGATGGGATTGGATTTCCACCCTATCCATAAAGGTCTCCATAACGGTAAAACCCATCCCGGATCTTTCAAGTTCAGGTTTTGAAGTATAAAGAGGCTGGCGTGCAAGTTCAATGTCAGCTATACCTTCACCAAAGTCCCTGATTTCTATCTCTACTGTATTTCCAATAATTCTGGCAATAATCACCACATTACCGGTTTTATGAGAGTATCCATGAATAATGGCATTTGTTACTGCTTCAGACACTGCAGTCTTGACCTCCGCAAGCTCTTCTATCGTAGGATCCAGCTGTGCGACAAAGGCTGCAACAACTGATCTTGCAAAGCTCTCATTCTGCGATTTGCTTAAGAATTCAAGTTTCATTTCGTTGTCTATTTTCATTATGTTAACACTCCTTTATACTCGCAATGGCTTGCTTTTTGTTGGGGTATACCTTGATTATCTTCTGTAGACCACATATCTCACATAGTCTCATGACCTGCGGCTTAACATTTGTCATACCTGCTTTTCCTCCATTACCGGAAATAAGCTTGTATCGTCCAATCAGCACCCCTATTCCTGAGCTATCCATAAAGTTTACATTCTCCATGTCAAACAGTATGGATTTTGGTTTTTTCTTTGCTATCTCCTTGTCTATACTTGATCTGATCGCTTCGCAGGAGTGATGGTCAATATCTCCATCAATTTTAACTACCAGCAGCCTGTCCAAATTCTCAAAACCTATATTCATTCTCGTCCCTCCTATAAATACTGCTTAATTAGTATTCAATATGTTACAGCATATTCCTTCAATGAAATATGTATAGTTTTGTAGAACTGGTAAAAATTAAATATTCATTTTTTGTAATATTACAGACTAATATGACGAAAACGTCGTATTATATATGGAACGCTTATATTTTAATGCATCCTCTAGAAAATTTTGCATTTTGTGCTATACTAGATAAAGCACAATAATATTTCACATATTATAAACGGTTACCCCTGATCGTGTTCTTAACACAACGGACATAATTGATTTTCGTAAGAACTGCCGGTGATAACGGCATACTTTAGGGAGTGATAAAATGAATGTGCTTATTTTTTCCGTATCCATCGGAAACGGCCATGACCAAGTGGCCCATACATTGCGAAATGAGTTTATACGGCAGAATAACTCTTCAAGGGTCAAGATAATCAACACTATAAGCTATATAAGTCCTATACTGGATAAGGTTATTCTTGACGGTTATCTGAATATATTGAAATTCTATCCAAAGGCATGGGGAAAGCTCTATGAGAAGACAAACAGGCTTGACCCTATAATTGATATTAATGATATTGCCAACAGGCTGATGACGGGGAGACTCAGGAAAACAACCCTGAGCTTCGATCCAGATGTTATAATATGCACACACAGCTTTCCAGCTGCAATAATATCAAGTCTAAGGCATAAATCAAGGATCCAACGTCCTTTGATTACAGTGATAACTGATTTTAATATACATTCCTCATATATAAATGAGAACACCGACTACTATGTCATACCTCACGAGGATCTTACCTACGTAATGGAGAATTTCGGTGTAAGCAGGGAAAAGGTTCTTCCGTTCGGCATTCCTATAAAACGAGAGTTTGCAGAATTAAAAAACAGGGAAGAACTAAGAAAGAAGCTTGGATTTGATAAAAAGAAGACCATATTGGTGATGGGTGGAGGTCTTGGACTGGGTGGAATAAATAACATTGTGAAGGCAATTGATAACTATATGGACAATATCCAGATCATTGCCATCGCCGGCAGGAACCAGCGGCTTGAGGCTAAGCTCAATACTCTATCCACAAAAAACCGACTTATGGTGTATGGATTTGTCAACAATATCCACGAGCTAATGGAAATATCAGATTGTGTGATCACCAAGCCCGGAGGTGTCTCTACAGCAGAGATACTTAGCAGGGAAAAGCCTCTGGTTATTTTCTCTCCGCTGCCCGGACAAGAATATGAAAATGCTGAGTTCCTTCTTAATTCAGGAGCTTCGGTCACAACCTCCGATGTTAAAAGGATACCTGTCCTTATTGACCAGATATTCAGCTCAGAGGTCAGGATGAGATGCTTCAGGGAAATGACTGGACTGTTGAAAAAACCGAACTCAACATATGATATCGTACAATTTCTTGAGAAAAAGTACGGTACTGGAAAAGCGGAATAATCTATATCTATTTGCAATAAAGCGACATTGGAAAGGAGAATTTAAATGGATTTATGGATTAAGGAGACACAGATCGAAAATGCCGCAATGACTTATAAGGTGAAGGAAACATTGCACACTGAGAGGACAAAGTATCAGGAGCTTGCTATAATCGACACCTATGAATTCGGCAGAATGCTGCTATTGGATGGCATTGTACAGACAACTATACGCGATGAGTGCGTCTATCATGAGATGATCACCCATATTCCCCTATTCACCCATAAAAATCCGAAAAAAGTGCTGGTTGTAGGCGGGGGTGACGGAGGTGCCATAAGAGAGATACTAAAGCATGAGTCTGTGGAAAAAGCAGTATTATGTGAAATAGATGATCGAGTGGTAGAGCTCTCCAGGAAATTCCTTCCTGAAATAAGCTGCGGGCTTGATGATCCCAGAGCTGAAGTATTTATTGGTGATGGAATCAAATACGTACTTGAACATAAGAACGAATTTGATGTCATTATTGTTGACTCAACTGATCCTTTTGGAGCCGCCGAAGGCCTTTTCAGCGGCAATTTCTACAAGTCGTTATATGATTGCCTCACTAAAGATGGAATATTTGTCGCCCAGACCGAAACCCCCTTCTATCTTCCAAAGGTGGTCAAGAAAGTATATGATGATATTGATAATGTATTCCCTGTTACAAAGCTCTATATGGCAGCAATACCTACATATCCCGGCGTACATTGGAGCTTCACCATGGGTTCTAAAGAATTCGATCCCGAGAAGACGGAAATACATAATATTCCCGACCTTGATACAAAATACTACCATAAGGACTTGCATAAGGCTTGCTTCATACTCCCAAAGTATGTGAAGGATCTGATCTCAGGAAGATCTGAATAATAAACCTTGATATGCCTGATTTTATAGAGTTGTACACAGTTAAAGAATATCAACGGATTTTTATTGTAATTTTTAATAAAAATCATTGCATTTTATAATTGTTTGCCCTATAATAAATTTGGCATTTAAATAAAAAACTTAAAATCGCTCTGCAGAAGCCTGAACTTATTGCATCGAAGTTCATGGCTTTTTTTCTTTAGTAATTTAATTTCAGATAAAATGTTGTCAACCGAAAGGAAGGTGTAAAAATGTACAAATTAGATCAGTCAAAAACCCCTATGTTTGATGCTCTTATGGAATATCACAATAACGATACTATTCCTTTTCATGTTCCGGGCCATAAAAGAGGTCAGGGTATGGTAAATAAATTCAAGGATTTCGTGGGCACGAACATATTATCAATAGATGTAACGGTTTTCAAACAGGTTGACAGCCTGCACAAGCCCACAGGTGCAATCAAGGAAGCCCAGGAGCTGGCTGCAGATGCATATGGCGCTGATTACACTTTCTTTTCAATACACGGAACCTCAGGTGCAATACAGGCAATGATCATGAGTGTCGTAGGGCAGGGTGACAAGATCATTATCCCTAGAAATGTCCACAAATCCGTTACTGCAGGTATCATATTAAGTGGTGCGGTTCCTGTGTACATGCATCCTGAAATAGATACCAATGTAGGAGTGGCTCTGAATGTAACACCTGAAACTGTAAGGAGCACCCTTGAGCTAAATCCTGATGCCAAGGCTGTACTTATAATAAATCCGACATATTATGGTGTTTCGACTGATATAGTTGAAATTGCCAAGATAGTGCATGAATATGACATACCGCTAATTGTGGATGAGGCTCATGGTCCTCACCTCCGTTTCAACAACAGACTTCCGATATCAGCTATGGAAGCCGGAGCAGATATTTGTGCACAAAGCACACATAAGATAGTAGGTTCTATGACACAAAGCTCACTGCTTCATGTAAGAAAGGGTATTGTTGATGTTAACAGAGTAAAGACGGTAATGAGCCTTTTGCAGACCACCAGCCCCTCTTACCCACTGCTTGCCTCCCTAGACTGTGCAAGAATGCAGCTGGCAACAGAAGGCAAGGAGCTTATTGATGCTGCAATAGAGCTTAGCAAGTATGCCAGAGATAAAATAAATGCTATAGACGGCTTATATTGCTTTGGAGAAGAAGTCCTGCGTAAAGAAGGCGCATACGGCTTTGATCCTACAAAAATAACGATTACTTCTAAGGATTTGGGATTATCCGGCTTTGAGCTGGAGAGAATCCTTGCGGAAAAATATTTCATACAGCCGGAAATGTCCGATTTGTATAACGTCCTCTGTGTATTCTCCTTTGGAGATACTAAAGAGAAAATAGATAAGCTTATTTCTGCCCTTGAAGAGATAAGTGCAGACCAAAAGTGCAAAGAGATAGTCAAAGCAAGGATTCTTGACATCCCAAATATTCCTGAGAGTGTACTTACTCCAAGGGAAGCATTCAACAGTCTGACCATATCAATACCCATCGAAGACAGCATAGGACTTATCAGTGCAGAGTTCCTAATGGCTTATCCTCCGGGTATACCCATACTCTGTCCCGGAGAGATAGTCACAAATGAAATTGTGGACTATGTGAAGGCACTGAAGGCTGCGAATCTCTACGTCCAGGGGACAGAAGACCCTGAGGTTAATAACATAAAGATAGTCAGCGACCTTCAGATTATGAATGTGAATATATAAGTACCATAGGGTGCCGCAAAGCTGCTGAATAAGTAGTTTGAGCGGCACTTCTGTTTTGTTTTTGTAGAAAAATGCGACATAGTTTGTAGCAAACTCCGACTATCGGGGAAGTATGTCCTCATCGCCTTTCAAAGCCAGCAAAATCACTGGCGGGGGTCCCATCTCTGCTTGCCCGTCTGGTTATTTTGCCCGAGGGTATTCCCGTTCCGAGGTCAGTGAAAGGCTTCTTCGGAGATACTTCCCCACGTCGGTGTTGGTTGTTCTATAACAGCTTCTACAATATATCACAAACCAGGATTGCTGTGAATATTGTGGAGCAGCCTTTGCGTAGGAACCTTAGAGCTGCTTAATGAAATGGAGGAATAGC
>JAWLHF010000081.1:0-15277 GCA_041690515.1 Clostridiaceae bacterium
ATCAGATAAACCTCTCTGAATACCTTGAAGGAATTTATTATTGACATTACAAATACAAAAAAAGTAGTAGGTGTCAGATAAACCAATGTAATGTTTCTAAATTTATGCCAATTGCTTGCTCCGTCAATATCTGCCGCTTCGTAATACTCCGGTGGTATATTCTGAAGTCCTGCAAGGAACAGCACCATATTATACCCGGTGTTCTTCCACAAATAGACTATTACAACCACAAGCCTGGCATATTCAGTCTTCATCCAGTCTACTGCCGACCACCCAAGGGATGAAATAACAGCATTGAGGGAGCCATTGATATCAAACAATATCTGCCATACCAAAACAACCGATGCTACCGGAATTACCAAGGGTATGATAAAACCCATACGTATTATATTCCTGCCGTAAATCCTCTTGTTAAGCAGCAGAGCAAGCCCAAGAGAAAACAGAATATTGAGAGGAACTGCGATTACTGTAAAAACCATAGTATTATAACCGGCCTTTAAAAACACAGCGTTCCTCAGTAGCTCGATATAATTTACCAGTCCGACAAAGCTGCCACCCACCGGACTGTCTACAAAAGAATAATATAGCCCCCCGGCAAAAGGTATAAAGAAGAAAATCATAAACCCTACAAGACTTGGTGCAAGAAAGAACAGTGCTGTTTTGTCATTACATTTTCTTTTCATCTCCCAGGTCTCCTTTGTGAAATTACAAAAACCTATCCGCTTCGATAACTACATTCTACCGAATCGGGATAGGTTTTCTTTGAATAATTACTTATTAATTCCTTAAGTTTTCCTTATGATGCAACTGTGCATGAAATGCAGCAGGGCCGGTTCTTTTTGCTTTTCCCACAGAAAAAAGCAACCTCCATGGAGGGATTATCAATCCGGTCATGGAGGTTGCTTTTTATTTCAACAGCTTATTCAGTAATAGCTGCTTCTTTCGTTAAAGTATTCAGTTGCTCTGAAATCTGTTCCATCAGGAGATCAAACTTCTCTTTTCTTTCGCTTTCTGCTTTTTCCCTTGCTTTCATGCTTTCAATTCCATAAGGATCACTAAAGCGCTTCATGTATTTGCCTCCTTTCTTTTAAATCTTATTTGAAATACCTTCTCAAAAGTCCTGCAAATCCTTGACCGTGTCTTGCTTCGTCCTTGCACATTTCATGTACTGTATCATGAATTGCGTCATAGTTCAGTTCTTTTGCTCTGGTTGCAAGCTTTTTCTTTCCATCGCATGCCCCGAACTCCGCTTCTACCCTCATTTCCAGGTTCTTTCTCGTATCAGCGGTTACTACCTCACCAAGAAGCTCCGCAAACTTTGCAGCATGCTCAGCCTCTTCAAAGGCATATCTCTTAAATGCCTCAGCAATTTCAGGATAACCTTCCCTATCCGCCTGACGGCTCATTGCCAGGTACATACCTACCTCGGTGCACTCTCCCACATAGTTCATCTTAAGTCCTTCGTATACTTCTGGATCCACGCCCTGCGCAACACCTATCCTGTGCTCATCTGCCCATTGACGTGCTCCTTCTTCCTTTAGTGTAAACTTATCTTTTCCTGCCTTACATACAGGACAGATTTCCGGTGCCTCCATTCCCTCATGGATGTAACCACAAATTGTGCATACGTACTTTTTCATTTATTTTTCCTCCCTTTATTTATTATTAATTAATAATTATTATCCACAGTTATAAATTTACCATATTAGATTTGTTTTGGCAAGGGATTTTTAAAAATTTTTTATAAATATTTTTATTTGCACAGTTGACAAAGTAAGTGCAACCTGTCAATTAGAAAGTAGTTGCATTAAATCTTGCAATAGCAACAGCCCATTCAGGCTTTGGACTGTCAAGCTACCAGGTAAAAAGTAGTGTAAAATATTTAAATAAATGATAGAATAATTATATGTACGAAGGACATTCGCTCTAGTAATTTTAATACAGAAGTATCCCGGGAGCTGACAACAGTGTTTTATTACATTTTCAGACGGGATTCTTATTTTCTTTATAAGGAGAATCAACATGGGAAAAATATTGGTTTTGGCCGAGAAACCCTCCGTTGGACGGGACTTGGCAAAGGTCTTGAAATGCAGTCAGAATGGCAATGGCTGCCTTATAGGGCAAAAGTATATTGTAACTTGGGCACTTGGCCATCTGGTTACTTTAGCTGATCCGGAGACCTATAATAACAAGTACAAAAGCTGGAATCTGGAAGATCTGCCTATGCTTCCCGATAAAATGGAGCTGGCTGTTATTAAGCAGACTGCCAAGCAGTACGGAATTGTAAGGGGACTCATGAAGCAGAAGGACATCGATGAGCTTGTTATTGCTACTGATGCGGGGCGTGAAGGAGAACTGGTCGCCCGCTGGATTATTGAGAAGGCCGGCTTTAGAAAGCCAATAAAAAGATTGTGGGTGTCTTCGCAGACTGATAAGGCAATACGGGACGGCTTCAATCAGCTGAAGCCCGGCAAGGATTATGATAATTTGTATAAGGCTGCCCAGTGCAGAGCTGAAGCAGACTGGCTGATAGGGCTGAATGTCACCCGCGCCCTTACCTGCAAGTACAATGCACAATTATCTGCAGGCAGAGTGCAGACACCTACCCTTGCAATGATTGTACAAAGAGAAAATGATATAAAAAGCTTTGTACCCAAGGATTACTGGACTATAGAGGCTGCTGTTGATGGTATCACACTGCTTTGGAGGGATAAAAACAACAGCAATACACAGCTGTTTGACAGAGCAAAGACAGACGCTATTGTCTCAAAGCTTGTAGGACAGACAGGTGTAATAACCGATATAAAGAAAGACGCCAAGAGCGAGCCACACCCCTTGGCTTATGACTTAACAGAGCTGCAAAGAGATGCTAATAAACGGTATGGATATTCTGCAAAGCAGACCCTGTCAATAATGCAGTCTCTATATGAACAGCACAAGGTGCTTACTTATCCAAGGACAGACTCAAGGCATATAACCTCCGATATTGTACCTACACTACCCGACAGACTGAAAAGTATTGCTGTGGGACCTTATGCAGCTATGGTGCAGATTCTGCTTCGCAGCAAAATAAATACTACAAGTCGCCTGGTGGATAACAGCAAGGTCAGTGACCATCATGCGATCATACCTACAGAACAACCTGTAAGACTTTCCGCACTCAGTACTGAAGAACGCAATATATTCGATCTGGTGGTTAAGCGTTTTATCGCAGTTCTTAGTCCTCCTTATCAGTATGAGCAGACAACTATAAAAGTGGAGGCTGCCGGAGAGCAGCTGTTTGCACGGGGAAAAACCACCAAGGCTCCGGGTTGGAAATCTATATACAGCGACAGAAACGACTATGATAATCATAATGATGATGAAGATAAAGAGCAGTCCCTTCCCTCCGTTAACAAGGGGGATAAGCTGAAGTTCTCGTCGGTAAAATCCGTCAGCAGAAAGACAAAGCCTCCGGCACGATATACCGAAGCTACTCTTCTGACAGCCATGGAGCATCCTGGCAAGTTCATTGAAAATGAAGCCTTGAGAGAAGCTCTTGACAGAACCAGCGGACTTGGTACTCCTGCTACTAGAGCGGATATCATAGAAAAGTTATTCAACACTTTCTATATAGAACGAAGAGGTAAGGAGATATTCCCCACAGCAAAGGGAATTCAGCTGATTGATCTTGCCCCCTCCGAACTCCGCTCCGCTGAACTGACTGCAAAATGGGAGCAGCAGCTTTATGATATAAGCAAGGGAAGGGCGGACCAGAAAGTCTTTATGAACCACATAAGGAATCATGCGGGCAAACTGGTATCTGCAGTCATAGCAAGCACCGAAACATACAGGCATGACAATATGACAAGAACCCGCTGTCCTGAGTGCGGCAAGTTCCTCTTAGAGGTCAACGGAAAGAAAGGTCGGATGCTGGTCTGCTCTGACCGTGAATGCGGTTATCGCAAGGGTGTTGCCCAGCTCAGCAATGCCCGGTGTCCTGAGTGCCACAAGAGAATGGAGCTTAAAGGTGAAGGTGAAGGCAGAATATTTACATGCAGCTGTGGTTTCCGTGAAAAGCTGTCCAGCTTCAGCAAGCGTATGGAAAGCAAGACAGAGAGCAGCGACAAACGGACCGTGCAGAAATTTCTTCAAAAGCAAAAGAAAGAAGAGCCTATAAATACTGCCATGGCTGATGCCCTGGCTAAGTGGAAGGAAATGCAGAAAGATTAGCTTCTTACTGGTTTTAATAATTATAACAATTGTAATAACAATTCCATTATTGTATAATAATTACATCATTTTAAAGGATGGTGATTATTCAATATGAAAAAGGTAATTGTTGTGTTATGTTCCATAAGTATTATTCTATGCATGAATATAAATGTCCTTGCTGCTGCAGCCACAAGCTCAACAGTAGGTGACCCTGGTCAGCAGAATATTGTATATAATGTCATAATAGTATCCGGAGGTGCAGACAAAATCCAAGTTATAAGCGAGATACGTGCTATGACAGGTCTAAGCCTTCAACCTGCAAAACAAATAGTTGATAGTGCTCCTTATTTATTCGCTGCCGGACTCGACAAGACTGAAGCAGAGCAGCTCAAGGCTCGATTTGAAGTACTGGGGGCAACTATGGAGCTTCGACCGGTTTCTGTGCAGGATTCTCCACAGCCTGCACCACAACAAGATCCCTCTTATGATGTAGTACTATTGGAGGCTAATGGAATGAGCCTCGAATTATTAAAGGAGATATACTCATATACCGGCTCCGGCATTCTGGAAGCAAGCCGTTTGGTACAGAATGCACCCCAAACTTTAAAAAGTGGAGTCAGCAAAGAGTATGCAGAGCTAATAAAAAGACGTATTGAACTTTTTAATGCAACTGCCGAAATTCGTTTGAGTTCTGCTATGGATTCCTTACAGCCTGCACCTCAGCAGAAGCGTGTATATGATGTACTAGTCAAAACTGTCGTAAAGGGTTCGGTTACTCAGGTTGAAGCATTACCTATAAGGGATGCTCTTATAGCAAAAGGGCTGGATGCAAAAATTGAAATTACCCCAAGTTCTCCATTAATAAAGAAGGATGACTTTGAAGGCCTGTTGAGGGATAGACTTCCAGTTGATAACATATCCCCTGCATTAAATGTCACAACTTTTGACGTTGTTATTCTGACTATGATTGAGAATGATTCAGAGGAAGCCAAGGCTCTTCAAACCAAGAACGTCCTTGAAGGGCTTGGTGTTAAGGTGGAACTCATAGAACAGACGAATTCCTCGCCCTCTCCGTCACCAGCTGCAGAAAAGTCTGCTTATGATGTAGTTCTTGTTGCAGCGGGAGAAAAAAAGATACAGATTATCAGAGTATTAAGAGACCAATTAGGAATAGGTTTGAAAGAAGCAAAGGATCTAACAGATAGTGCTCCCTGCATCGTAAAAAAAGGAGCTGCAAAGGAAGAAGCCGAAAAATTAAAGAGTCTGTTGGAAGATATGGGTGGTACGGTAGAATTGCGTTAATTGTCCACAAATAAGAATCTCACCTAAAAACACAATCAAAGATTGCTGTTAGGTCCCTGTAACCTTATTGTATTCACAATCGAAAACCGGCTGTCAGTTAAGACAGCCGGTTTCTTATACTTTTATGCTTTCAGTCCGTTTTCCTTCAAATACTCCTCAAATCTCATCTGCACCGTGTCATATATCTTTCTTTCCTTATACATTGAGCTGCCCTTTGGAATTGCCAGGTTCGCCTTGCCGTCTTCAGTCATGAAGCCTTCAGTATGAAGTACCTGTGAGCCTTCAATGTTATCCCTGCTGCAAGGAGTATATGCTTCAGCTCCCTTTGCTGTGGCAGAATACAATCCTCCATAAGGTTTGATTTCATTTGAGATTTTCTCATCTGCCTTTTTTACTGTGTCTATCACAACACCCATCTGTGCCCCCAATTTTGAAAGGGTTTCAAAGGTTGTCCTTCCTGTCAGTGGTTTTATTGCTGCCGACAGCTTCTGAATCCTGCGGTCAGATCTGGTAAAGGTTCCTTCCGACTCAGCAGCGCTGCCTACAGGTATGACAACATGAGCAAGTTTTGCTGTTTCTGTCATGAATATGTCCAGGCAGACAATGAACTCAAGCTTTGAAAGAAGCTTCGCTGCCCTTTCATCAGCTCCCGCCAGATCCTCGCCAATAATTACCGCACCTTTTATATCTCCATTTTCGATACCTTCAAGAAGCATATCAGCGGAAGTTGCAAAACCCATATCTATTATTCCCTGTGTATTGGCCTTAGAACGAACCAGTATTATACCTCTATGAGGTTTCCCAACCTTCTCGGTAACAACAACTGCATCCGCTATAAGCTTTACAGCTTCTTCCGAAACGGTATCCTCGTCAACTACAATTATGGCCTTCTTTACCTCACCGTACATTTTTGCTAATGCTGAAGCATCTGAGTTCGCAGAAGCATCCCTGACATACTCAGCTAATTTGTCAAAACCGTTGGCTATTTTTTCGACTCTATCCTTATCTGCAAAATTCTGATCTATCAGTGTCTTAATGAAGCTCTTTAAGAACTCCAGATCATCTTTTGTCTTTATAGCTGCATCAGCATGATCAGCTAATCTGGTATCGGAATTGCTTATGGATACCAGTTTTGCTTTTCTTGCTGCATCCTTTATCTTGATTCCCATCACAGGATGGTTTTCGGAAACATCACCAATTGCTACTATCAGGTCTGTGTTATATAACTCATCATAGCTGTTGGTGGAAGCATTGCAGCCCAGAACCTCTTTCATACCGGAGCCTTCCTTCACCGACATGGTTCCCATCAGCTCAGTATCAAGCATTTCTGCAATCTTCCTGGCCATAAATGCCTCTTCGTTTGTAAATCTTGGTGATATGAACATTGCAATGCTGTTTTTCCCGTATTGGCCTCTTATAAGCTGCAGTTTTTTGGATGCAAGGGCTGCAGCATCATCAAACTCCGCTTCTACAATATTGTAAGCTCGCCTTATAATAGGCTTTGCCAGTCTCTTTTCATCATTTATATGATAGATTCCAAAACGGCCTTTTGCGCATAAGGTATCTTCACCCTTAGCATTGTTGGGACGTGCCTTGAATACCAGGCTGCCCTTGGATTGATAAGTCAAGTTACATCCGACACCGCAGTAGCTGCAAACCGAATCAGCATTTTCAAGCTCCACGGGAACCTGTTTGCGGATTGCCTCCTTTTCCATACATGCACCGGTGGGGCATACATCCACACAATGTCCGCAGGATATGCAAGCACTCTCTTCAAGGGGTAATCCGAACTCAGGCACTACAACAGAGTCAAAGCCTCTGTCCTGAAGTCCTAAAGCAGTTATTCCCGTAACCTCTTCACAAGCCCTGAAGCAAAGTCCGCAGAGTATACATTTTTCTGCATTCCTCTTTATAAAAGGATGAGTATCAGCTTCTTCCTCTCTGTGGATCTCCCCTTTTAGCGCCTTGGTGTCAATATCGTACTGTCCAATATACTTTACCAGCTTGCATTCAAAATAATCATGGCAGCCGCACTCCAGGCACCTGGATGCTTCTCTCACAGCAGTCTTCTCATCAAATGTCTCTGAGATAGCTCCAAAACTCATTTTTCTTCTATGTGCAGGCAATACCTTAAGATGCTCTCTGTTTATCTTCTCCTTGTCGACAAAGTCTTCTGCAGTCAGATCCTCCTGCTCAATATAGCAGGGATTTACCACAGGAGTTATCTCACCCCTCAGGTAGCTGTCAATTACATGAGCTGCATTCTTACCCTGAGCTATTGACTCTATGGCTATCTTCGGCCCGGTTACAGCCTCACCACCTGCAAACACTCCTGGCATGCTGGTCTCGAAGCTGTTTGCATTGGCTGATATTGTGCCTTTCGCAGTAATATCCAATTCCTTGACATTTTCTGCATTTACTCTTTGGCCGATTGCAGAGACTATAAGATCTGCCGGAATTGTAACTTCATCTCCAGGAATAGGCTCCGGGCGCCTCCTTCCAGACTTATCGGGAGCACCCAATTTCATTCTCTGACACCTTACTGCACATGCTCTTCCGTTATCTTCAATAACTTCAATTGGAGCCACAAGATAAGTGAATTCCACTCCTTCTTCTTCTGCTTCATCTATCTCAATGTCTTCAGCAGGCATTTCATCTCTTGTTCTTCTGTAAAGGACCTGTACATGCTCTGCACCCAGTCTCACTGCCGTTCTCGCCACGTCCATGGCAGTATTTCCTCCGCCAATGACAATGACATGCTGTCCAAGATATATAGGCTCTGCAAGAGTTGCTTTCCTCAAGAACTCAATACCTCCCAGCACACCTTCCATATCTTCGCCATTACAGCCCATATTCATGCTTGCCCAGGCACCTATTGCTATGAATACGGCATCATATGCCTTCTTCAGATACGTCAGTGAAATATCCTCACCAAGCTTGACATTGCACTTTATTTCCACTCCCATTTTCACAAGAGTATTTATCTCTGCATCCAGAAGCTCCTTTGGCAGACGGTACTGGGGAATCCCATATCTAAGCATTCCTCCCGGATATGGCTTGTCTTCTAACAGCACCACCTTATGGCCTTTTGCCGCCAGGAAATATGCACAGGATATCCCTGCAGGCCCTGACCCTACAACAGCTATGGTCTTTCCGGTAGGTTCTGCAATTTCCGGCACATAAGTCCCTTTATTAATATCTATATCACCGATGAATCTCTTAATATCCGCAATTGCTATCGGTTCTTCCACATTTCCTCTTCTGCAGGCAGTCTCGCATGGATGGGGGCAAACCCTTCCAATGCTTGCCGGCAGGGGAATTACATCCTTAACCAGCTTTATCGCTTCTTCATACTGTCCGTTTGCTACCAGCCCTACATATCCCTGACAATCAGTATGAGCCGGGCAAGCATTTACACATGGGGGACGACAATCTCCTTTATGGTCTGATGACAGTAAAGTAAGTGCTGTCTTTCTGGCAGCAATGGTTCTAGGAGTGTTTGTCTTGATTATCATTCCGTTTGTTGCAGGAGTTGAGCAGGCTCTTACCAGCTTTGGATTTCCTTCCACTTCCACAACGCACATTCCGCAAGCCCCGTAAGGCTTAAGATTTTCACTGTAGCAAAGATTTGGTATCTCAATTCCGTTGTCCAGTGCTACTTTCAATATGGTACTGCCTTCGTCGGCAGCTAATTCCCTGTTATTTATATTGACTCTTACCAGTGCCATTTTCTCACTTCCTTTACTATTCAACATTTATTGCGCCAAACTTGCAGGTAATGGCGCAGTTACCGCATTTGATGCATTTTTCCGGATCGATTATGTGGGGCTGTTTTCTTTCACCGGTAATGGCCTCTGTCGGGCACTTCCTTGCGCATGCGGTACAGCCTGTACATTTTTCTGCCAGAATGCTGTATGTGATAAGGCTTTTGCACTGCTTTGCGGGACACTTGCCATCCTTTATGTGTGCGATATACTCATCCCTAAAATACCTTAAGGTTGTAAGCACAGGATTTGGAGCAGTCTGCCCCAAACCGCACAAAGAACCGTCTTTTATACTTATGCAAAGCTTCTCCAGTTCATCTATATCTTCCATTTTGCCTTCTCCATGAGTGATTCTCTCAAGGATCTCAAGCATTCTCTTGGTACCTATCCTGCAATATATGCATTTCCCGCAGGATTCCTTACAGGTGAAGTCCAGGAAAAATCTTGCCATGTCAACCATACATGTGGTCTCATCCATGACGACCATACCGCCCGAACCCATTATAGCACCTGTTTTTGTAATTGATTCATAGTCTACCGGAGTATCTATCAAAGCCTTGGGTATGCAGCCTCCTGAAGGGCCTCCCATCTGTACTGCTTTGAAATCCTTGTCCTTCTTTATTCCTCCGCCTATTTCATATATTACTTCTCTTAAAGGCATTCCCATCGGAACTTCAACCAGTCCTCCGTTCTTTACCTTTCCTGCAAGGGCAAAGACCTTTGTCCCGTTGCTCTTTTCAGTTCCATAGGCAGAAAAAGCCGATCCACCGTTTCTGATTATCCAAGGTACGTTGGCATAGGTTTCAACATTGTTGATATTTGTTGGCTTTCCAAAATAGCCCGATTGAGCAGGGAAGGGAGGCTTTAGCCTTGGCATTCCTCTTTCCCCTTCAAGGGATGCTATGAGAGCTGTTTCTTCGCCGCAGACGAAGGCCCCCGCTCCCTTCTTTATCTTAATATCAAAACTGAAGCCTGAGCCCAGTATGTTCTCCCCGAGGTAATTCCTTTCATGAGCCTGAGCTATTGCCCCTTCAAGTCTTTCTATAGCAAGAGGATACTCAGCTCTGCAGTAAATATAGCCGTAATTTGCACCTATTGCATAGCCTGCAATGATCATACCTTCAAGAAGTCCATGGGGGTCCCCTTCCAGCACGCTTCTGTCCATGAATGCACCCGGATCTCCTTCATCGGCATTACAAACCACATACTTTTCATTTCCTTTTGCTTTTCTTGCGGCATCCCATTTGAACCAGGTAGGAAACCCTGCGCCTCCTCTTCCCCTTAAACCGGATGCTTTTATCTCTGAAATAACCTCATCAGGTGTCATTTCCTTTATACACTTTTCCAGTGCCTTATAGCCCTCTTTGTCCAAATAATCCTCTATGCTCTCCGGATTGATGACGCCGCAGTTCTGTAATACAACTCTGACCTGCTTCTCCAACTGCGGAAACGGCTTTTTGCCGGTTGAAGCAATATATTTGTCTATGGGACTGCCGTTCACTATATGCTGCTCTACAATCTCACCGGCCATCTCGGGATTTACATTCACATATGTGAATACTTCACCTTTGTCATCAATTATATCAACCAACGGCTCGTAGAAACACATCCCTATACAGCCTGTTGATGTTATTTCGATATCAAGACCCTTCTCTTTGATGCAGCTTACCAGGGCATCCCTGACCTTTTTTCCTCCGGCAGCTATTCCGCAGCTGCCAAGGCCTATCCTTATCTTCAATTGGATGCACCTCCCTTTTCCTTTTGGTATATAGCCCTTATTACTTCTATGGCACTGCTTGGTGTAAGATTGCCGTATGCCTCTCCGTTGATCATCATTACCGGTGCAAGGCTGCAGCAGCCAAGGCATGCGACATCTTCAAGAGTGAACATCCCGTCACTGCTTGTCTCCCCAGGAGCAATACCCAGTTCATCGCATATGGCAGCACTTACCTCCTCTGAACCATTGACATGGCAAGCGGTTCCCTGACACTGAAGTATGATGTATTTGCCTGTCGGATTCAGCCTGAATTGTGAATAAAAGGTTGCTATACCATATATCTTTGCTTTCCTGTTTCCGGTTCTTTCCGCTATTGCTTTCAAAGCATTAAGAGGAAGGAACCCGTATATATCCTGTGTATCCTGAAGTATACTTATAAGACTTGCATTCTGGCCTTCATACTTTTTGAAAACAGGTTCAAGAAGTGTAAGGTCAACTTCCTGATTGTTAAAATTGGATTCCAGCTTTTTCTCACAAGAACATGACATAAGAAGTATCCCCTCCTAAATTATTTTTAGATCATTATTACATTCATTAAGAACTCACTAGTATATTTTATCACTTTGTATTATACTGGTAAAACCCACTTTCTGCCACAATCTCATTCAAGCCGATGGTCTCGGTTTCCAAAGACAAAACCTTTATATCCCGGGCTTATCCGTGGAAATGTCTGCAGATTTTTCTTTGTAGATTCCCCCGCTGCGATTGTACGAGAACAACAGAACCGAAATGATGATCAGTGCACTTCCTATAGCAGCAGTCAGACCCATCCTCTCCCCAAATATCACGATACCCATCAGTACACCTGTAACCGGCTCAAAAGTGCTCAATATTGCAGTATCTGAAGGTCCTATGGATTGAACTGCCTTGTAATATGCCAGAATAGCAAACACCGTACATATCAAAGCCAAAGCCAGCACTGCAAGCAAGCCGGAAAACTCCAATGTAAACAGAAGATTTCCTGTCACTGCACCGAACAACAAAATAGCTCCCGCAGCGAGAAAGGACACATAAAAGGTCAGCAGCAGCCCGTCCATTTCTCTTATTTCTTCTCTTCCCAGCTCAATAGTATATAATGAGTAGAATATTCCTGATGCGATTGCCAGGATTATCCCTCTAATATCTATGGCAGCTTCCTTTGAACCCGCCAAAATATATACTCCTGTTATGGAAAGCACCAGTGAAACCATTTTTACCGGCTCTATTTTCTCTTTATATACAAATAATGACAACACTGTGACTATTGCCGGATAGATAAAATGCAATGTAGTCGCCAATCCTATGGAAATGTAATTATAGGATAAAAACAAAGTAATACAGGTGGCCGCATATCCTGCTATGCTTAAGTATGCAAGTCTGCGGAAAAGTCTTTTGCTTACTCTGAGTTTCACCTTCCTATAATATAATACACCCAATAACATCAACGAAGCGACAAAAAATCTGAACAACACTGCGGAAACGGCATTTGCCCCTCCGTTATAGGCAATTACTGCGAATACCGGTACGAAACCGAATGCAATTGCTGATGAAATGGCATATAAAATGCCATGGGCTTTATTCATAATAACCTTCCTTTACTATGGTTTATTTGTTTTGTTTGTAGCATTAACTATAATAATTATACACAACGCCTAATAAATTTCCAATTACATTCTTATATGAAAAGCAGCGTTACCCCAATAATCGAGATAAATGCTCCCAGTATCTCTTTTGGCAGTACCTTTTCCTTGAAAACAAGAATCGATGCAGGAATTATAAGTATGGGGGAAACTGAGGTTATTGTTGATACAATTCCTGTGGCTGTATACTGGACAGCCATAAGGGAAAATGACACTCCGAGGAAAGGACCGAAAAAGGAGCCAATTCCAATAGATTTCATAGCTTGATAGTCTTTTACCGCTTCCAAGAGCTTTCCCCACTTCTTAGAGACTGTGATTACAATCACAAAGCCGACAATTGCTGCAATGACCCTTATCTGCGTAGCTGCGAAAGGATTGTAGGAGCCCATTCCAAACTTGCTGAAAACAAGTCCGAAGGCTTGTCCCAAAGCTCCAATAAAAGCATACGCCAATCCTTTAGCGGGTTGTGCCAGCCTGATCCTGCCCTCCTCAGCCTTCCTACTCAATATCACCAGGGCAATACCGGACATGGTAATCAGCATTCCTGCTGCGGCAAGGAGGGTAATCTCCTCTCCCATGATAAAGTAGCCGGTAATTGCTGTTATTGGAGGCACCGCAGACATTATGAGCAAGGATATCCTTGAGCCTATCTCGACAAATGCCTGGAACAGGAACAGGTCTCCTATGACAAAGCCAATCATTCCCGATATCAAGAGCCAAAGCCAGGTAGATCCCGTTGCATCAATGGGCAGAAACATTCCCCTGCTAAAGGAAGTAAAAATACCCAGATATATAAATGCCATAACAAGCCTGATCAAATTTACAGCCAGAGATCCGACCTTTTTGCCTGCAGATTCAAAGCAGACAGCGGTAATAGTCCAGCATACCGCTGTTGTCAGTGCCGCAGCCTCTCCCAAATGTCCCTGAAACATTTTTATTGCCTCCGTTGATATATTATTCATTAATAAACTCGATTAAAGTAATTATATCACACTCAACTGCCGGTCTTTTATGCCTTAAAATAAATATTTTTTCCACAATAAAAATAGAACCCCTAAACCAGAGATTCTATTTAATCGTCTTTGCAGCGTATTGCCGCTACACTCTATTTCTGTTCTGAGTGCCTGCCTTTTCCCTGTCCCGGAACAACAGACTTACAGACCATATTCCCGCAACACCAACCAGAGTATAAATCAGTCTGCTGATTAATGAATCGGTCCCTCCAAACAGGGATGCGACCAGATCAAACTGAAAAAGTCCCACCAATAACCAATTTAATGCTCCAACAATAACCAGAATTAGTGCCAATCTATCCATACAATCACAACCTCCCTTCCGAAATTCTTTATTAACATGTTGTTTTTGAAGCTTTTACACCAAAATTATTATGTGCGTTTTTTCCATTACTATTCTTTAAATGGACTTGTACCTTGTTTTTTGATTTCCGAAGCATTTTTATGTCAAAATCTTACGTTGGTCTGCTCTGCTCCATATGTTATAATATTATGTAAACTAAAATATGATACGGAGGTTTGTTATGAGAATAAGATACGCTCAATTACTAAAAGGCTGTATTGCATTGATCATAACATTGGCAGGCTTGTACATAGGACAAGCAGTATGGCAGAATTATGCCGTCGACTTACCTTTAGACAAAGCGCTTAACGGTATCAGCGGAGTAGAAAGCGTCACATGGAATAACAGCAAAAACATCAATGATGCCGTAAATATACATGTCAATCTTGACAATACAGCCAATCTTCACAAAACGTACAAGGATATAAATGAAAAGATTCAGCAAACTATAAAGAACAGAGAGTATATCCTTCAGATTATGGACAATCGTTCTGAGGAGCTTGAGCAAGTCTACTATGACATTCACTATTACATCCAAAAGTCAATTATGGATGGGGATTTTCCCCTTCTGAAGGAAAAAGTCCGGGAGATATCCGCAGCCTCAGAGACTGTCGGTAAGGTTTTTGTAGATGATCAGTATGTTTATCTTCAGCTGACCAAGGATGAGAATTCCTTATATTCTATAGTCTCCAGGAACTCAGACAGAATAGGAGGTATTTCACAGTGAAGAACAAGGAAATAATCATCGGAGCTGCGGCAGGAGTAATTCTGTATCTTATACTCACAGGTGTGAATGTGCTTCCGGTGCTGTTTTTTGCAGGAGTCGTAGGTGCAGTATATTACCTTAACTATGGCAAGATACGTAGTACGGGCACTGATTTCAGTTCTGCTGAACGAAATATCTGCACCATATCCTTTGACGATATAGGGGGACAGGAGGTTGCCAAAAACGAACTTCGTGAAGCCTTAGAATTTATGAAAAATGATGAACAGATCAAGCATTTGGGAATACGACCTCTCAAAGGAATCCTGCTAAGCGGTCCTCCCGGAACAGGTAAGACACTGCTTGCCAAAGCTGCAGCCCAGTTCACAAACTCAGTATTCCTGTCCGCAAGCGGTTCGGAATTTGTGGAAATGTATGTTGGAGTTGGTGCTCAAAGGGTGCGTAAGCTTTTCGAGCAGGCAAGGCAGACAGCAAAAAAGCTTAAGAAATCCAATGCCGTCATATTCATTGATGAAATAGAAGTGCTTGGCGGAGCAAGAGG
>JAWLHF010000082.1:0-14796 GCA_041690515.1 Clostridiaceae bacterium
TGAATATCTCTCCTTAACTTCTAAGCCTTATTCTAGTACTCCCGAATAATAAAAACATTTCTACACCACATGGCGTATAACATTCTTAAAACGACTATTGTCGTTTATCATACCATAATGGTACGATGGGCGAAGTATGTCGTGAAAAAATTTATATGTCGGTATTAGATTCCTTCCCTATTGCCCATTATCTTGTCTAATGGGCTGGTAATGTTCCTTATGCTTTTCCGGGTTACATGGGTGTATATTTCTGTTGTTTTGCTGCTTTGATGTCCTAGGAGCTCTTGTATATATCTCAGGTCTATTCCTCCCTCCAATAGGTGAGTAGCAAAGGAATGCCTTAAACTATGTACTGATACCTTCTTATGTATACTCGCTTTATCTTTTGCATTTTCAAATACTCTTTGAACTGTTCTTTCAGTTATATGCCTTCCGGGAACTTCTCCTTGAAAAAGCCATACTGATGGTTTATATTCTCGTGCATATTCGCGTAGTACGTTGAGAGCTACTTCTGAAAGTATTGTATACCTATCCTTTCTTCCCTTTCCTTGAACAACATGTATAGCCATTCTATCACTGTCAATATCACTTAATTTCAGCCTCACAACCTCGCCTACACGTAATCCTGAGGAATATGTAAGGAACAATATTGCCTTATGCTTAAGATTGTTTGTATTGTCCAGTATGCTCAGTACTTCCTTACTGCTTAATACTTCAGGCAGTTTTTTTTCTCTCTTTGGCCTTGCAATATTTGATATCGTTTCTTCTTTCATCAGCACCTGTCCAAAGAAAAACTTAATCGCACTTATTGCCTGGCTTACAAAAGTATGTGCATTACCCTTCCCGTCTAAAAGGTACAAAAGATAGTCTTCCACATCTTCCTTAATGATCTGATCAGCCTCTTTATTACAATGCTTAAAGAACAACCTAACATGACTTGTGTATGATTTTATAGTCTTAGGACTATATCCCCTGAGCTTAAGCCTTTCCTTCATAAGCAGAAGGAGTTGAACATTTTGATTTTCCGGCTCATTATCTTCTTCTTTGCCTATCTCCAAAATCCCCTTATCAGCTACAAGCTCATCCTTTCCAAACAGCTCAAGGAGCCTGTCAATAGTCTCCTTACTATTCGGTATTAGCCACTTCTTGTTTTGTGCATCCCACTTACGGCCGCTTATTTCCTTGATTTTCGTGATGTATTCTTCATTATATGGAAATACAAGCTCCAGCCGGCCTGCTTCACCCTTCCTCACCCAAATCGACAAGCGCATCCCTTCTTTTGCTTCAAATTATATATCAATAAATCATAGAAGCTACCAGCTTCCTATGCAGATAAGCCGTTCGCAGGCTGCTACCAATAGGGTTGTCACAGTATTTGAAAGCAGGATTGATGTTATCAGTCTCCCTTTGCTTCCGGTATCCTTCCTGAGCAGTAGATAAACTATTGGCAGCTCAACTATTATAGTCAACAGCAAATAACCGGACAGCACTATATAATAGGGGCCTTTATTAAAAGCTGCCAGGATGGAAAACCCTCCGCTTGTCGGAATAAACCTATATGCCCTTTCTATATATGGTGCAAGAAATGAAAACAAATTAGCACAGCTTACTGTCAGTAGTGATTTTTTAAAATTTGCTGTCTTGCCCAGTTTGACTACTGATACTGTCTCTATAAGGAGGGTAAAGGCTACAGCAAAGGGAAAGACCTTTAAAGGACTAGCTGTCACCCAATGCCACGACGAGTTCGCATATAACGCCAGCCACCCAAAGTAATACTCATTTTGCATACTTGCTGTTCCTCCCTTTGTGAAGCAAATCCAATACTGCCTCCTCGCTGTCAAGGTTGTCATAGTCTTTGTTCCGTCCATAGAGGATGCCGTCAATCTGATTCCTATACACATATTCTGCCAGCTTATGGATGCCTTCTTCTTTTGCACATTTTATAAAAGTACGATTCCTGATGTCATGGTCTTTGCTGAACATATCGTTGTCACAGGGTGCTGCCTCACATTCCCAGCAGCCTGCGATGCCTTTGCTTATGCAGCATTTGTATTGATAACAGCCTTTTTCGCTCAAATATCTGCCGCAGCTATTTGTCTCTGATTTGCAGCCGCCGCAGTGATCCGCTTCATGGCATAATGTACATACAAGTCCGCAATATCCTATATTGTCGGCAATCTCCCTTACTCTGTCCTTTTCCACTTTACCACCTCACCAATGCCAACTTTTACCTGTTGTTTATTTTATTATACGATATTCGGACTCTTCTTTAAATGTCTCAACATATAAAAAATCCCACCATTTATATGACATTTTTCTTCCATATTCAGCAAAAAACAAAAGACGCTCACTTGCCATTATGACAAGAAAACGTCCTTGCTTGTTATCTTTTCTCCTTCGATACCCTTGTAGTACTTTGCCTACTTTATTACCTCTATTTCGTCTCCTGGTCTGATCATTCCGTTCTTCAGAACCTTTGTAAATATGCCCTCTGTAGGCATAATGCAGCTGCCTATTTTCTGGAATATCTCACATTTTACATGACATTCCTTACCTATCTGGGTCACTTCCTGAAGAGTATCACCTATTTTGAGCTTTGTACCCACAGGAAGCTTCCAAAGCTCTATACCTTCAGTAGTAAGATTCTCCGCAAATTTACCTGTGCAAAGTCCTTCTATACCTAGTTCCTTCATCTTATTGATGCTTTCTATGCCAAGCAGGCTTACCTGCCTATGCCAGTTTCCTGCATGTGCATCACCTACCAGGCCATGGTCAACCTTGAACTCTCCCTGCTCTATGGGCTTTTTAAATACACCCTTCTTTTCGCTAATATTCACAGCTATTACTTTGGCTTTCATATATATGTCCCCCTTTCCGTAATGTTTTTGACTTAGAAATTCTCTGTTGTAAATCGACAGTGCAGAGCACCAAGTAACAGCAACAGTTCATAGAATTCCTTAGTTATAGCATTCTTCATTAATTTACCCACCAATTGTGTTCATATCTCGATCTATGGGTTTGCTGCACAAATCATTCAAAGTATGATGCTTCGGCTTGGCTTGTATCGCTTCTTCTACCGCCTTCCGAAGAGCTTCATGCCTATTCTCCGGTCTTTCATTCCTAAGTATCCCCTTTATATCAATTTCCATATTGGAATGGAGGCAAGGCTTCAACTTTCCGTCTGCCGTCAGCCTTATCCTGTTGCAGTTATCGCAGAACCTATGGCTAATGGGATTTATCAGCCCTACTCTTCCCTTTGCTCCCGGCAGCATATAGTACTTGGCCGGACTGCTTTTGTCGGCTGCTTCCACCGGTTCCAGCTCCTTGAACCTATCCAGCACTACACTGTTTGGCAGATAATGTGCTGAAGCGAAATCTGCTGCTTGTCCCAAGGGCATCAGCTCAATAAACCTCACATCAATATTCTCGTTTAGTGTAAGCTTGATGAAGTCTCCAATTTCATCCTCATTAAAGTCTTTTGACAGGACGGTATTGATCTTGATTGGCAAAAGCCCCACTTTCAGTGCTTCTTCAATACCCTCCAAGACATCCTTTACTTTTCCGCCCCTTGTCATATACCTGTATTTTTCCTCATCCATGGTATCAAGACTTATGTTTATCCTTTTCATTCCCGCTTCCTTCAGTTCACGGGCCAGCTTCTTCAGTAAGACACCGTTGGTGGTCAATGCTATGTCCTTAATGCTTTCGATAGCTGCAATCTTCTCAATCAATCCGGTAAGGCCCAGTCTTACAAGAGGTTCCCCTCCGGTGATCCTTATCTTGTCTGTGCCCAAATCTGCACAGACCTTAACAGTTTCGTATATCTCCTCCAGATTCAATATCTCCGGATGACTCTTCTTGTCTATACCTTCCTCCGGCATACAATAGCGGCATCTGAGATTGCATCTGTCTGTTACAGATATTCTCATATAATTTATATTTCTGCCCATCCCATCCTTCATACGTGTTCACCCTTTGCATTATCATCCTAAAGCTAAATTAGTATTATCTCTCCCATTCCTTCGGCTCCATAACCGCCCAGCTCCAGGAGAACTTTTTTAAAAGCTTCTGATTCTATTATATCAGTAAATTGCTTGAACATGTCGGATTTTAGATATTTTTCAGGTATGGCAAAATCATACTCTTCCTCACCGATTGGTATAAAATCCAAATCCATTGCATTAGCGGCAGAAAGCACTCCCACTCCCACATCGGCTGAACCCGAGCTTACCGCTGCTGCAACTGCCATATGGGTGGTCATCTCACGCTCATATCCGGATATGGATACAGGGTCAATGCCCTCCTTTTTCAGAATATAATCAACAAGTATCCTAGTTCCCGCACCCTTCTGCCTGTTTACGAACTGGACATCCTCTCTTGTGAAATCCTTAAAGTTTGATATGTTCTTGGGATTTCCTTTTCTGACCATCATTCCCTGTACCCGCTTGACCCCTTTTACCAGGGCAATATTCATATTCGGCAGAAGCTTTCTTATATAGCTTTCGTTATATATTCCCGTTTCTTCATCAAGAAGGTGTATCGGCGCCATATGTGCTTCACCTCTGCGGAGGGACATGAGCCCTCCCATACTGCCTACATGGGCTGATGACAGGCTGTATCTGGAATCCTTCCTGTGCATGAGGCTTCCTATCATATCCATTATAAGGTCATGGCTGCCTATGGATACAATGGTGTTCCTTATATCATCTATGTTCTTTGTAAGCTCTACCTTGACCATTTCTCCTGCTTCTATCCCCTCGCTGTTCTGAGGAATGGTGAGTATGCCATCCGCCCTGACCAGGGACATGGTAGCTCCGGCGCCCCTGTTTAGTGGTGTGGCTATCAGTTTGTCCTCCACCTGCCCCAGCTTTATCCTCACATACTCAGTATGCTTTAATGAGGATACTATCCTTCTGGACAGCACTGCTTCCGCCTTGTTCCTTGGAGGTGTTCCCTGCTTAAGGAAACGCCTTATAAGCGGTTTGGCAAAGGTTTCAAATACAAAGTAAGCCGATACCGGATAGCCGGGTATGCCGAGGACCGGCTTGCCCCCCACTATTCCCAATATAGCCGGCTTTCCGGGTCTGGTTGCTATTCCGTGTACCAGCACCTCTCCCAGCTCACCGATAAGCTTAACGGTAAAATCCTCACTGCCGGCCGAAGAGCCTGCATTGATTATCACCATGTCATTCTCCTGCACAGCCTTTGATATTGTTTTCTTCAGCAGATCATAGTCATCAGGGACAGGCTTGAACCTTACAGGCTCACCGCCGTACTCCTTCACCATACCCTCAAACATCCTTGAATTGGATTCTATTATCTTTCCAAGGTCAAGAGGCTCATCAGGCTCGATTATCTCAGTACCTGTAGGTATTATTCCTACTTTGGGCTGCCTTACAACCTCAAGCTCTGTGATACCCCCTGAAAGCATAGCTGCTATATCAACAGGCCTTATTTCATGGTTGGCCGGTATTATCATCTCGTTTGCCACAATGTCTTCACCAATTGGCCTTATATCCTGCCAGGGAGCTGCGGACTTTATTATCTCCACAGTATCACTACCGATCTCGACCACATCTTCTATCATGATTACTGCATCATAGGGGTCTGTTATTGGGTCTCCCGTATCAACATATATGAAGTCCCTATCTTTAACCAGTCTCATTGGGTTTGCTTCTGAAGCACCAAAGGTGGATTTTGCTTTTACCGCTATTCCATCCATTGCTGCAGCATTAAAATTTGGAGAGGACACTCTTGCAAACACAGAGTCTGACGATACCCTTCCCAGGGACTCCAGCACCCCTATCCTCTCAACGGCTGCTTCCTTCAGATACGCTTCTGTCCTTCCCATGAGAAGCTTTTGGGCGGCATTGACGTCCATATTTGATATGTATATGTTTCTTTCATGTTTACTCACCCGGCACACGCTCCATTTCGTATCAATTTATCTGAACAACTCCACCTTTACAGTTTCGCCTTTTTTTATTCCTTCCTTATTCAAGGGTATCCTGATCAAGCCTTGAGCCCTGGACAGCTGTGAAATGGCCGCAGACTTAGCATGTACAGGCTTTGCTTCAAAGCCCTCATCATGCTCCACAACCTCTACCATCTGATAAGTCTCCTTACCCGGAGACGAATGCAGATTTGAGCTGCATTTTGCATTTATGTGAAATCCCTCTTTAGTTTTTCCCAACAGTCTATTGATAAGCTCCTCCACAAATACCCTGAATATAATAACCGCAGAGACAGGATGTCCCGGAAGTCCAAAAACCGCCGCATTTCCTATCCTGCCTATTATAGTGGGTTTGCCCGGCTTCACTGCCACTCCGTGTACAAAAACTCCCGGCTCCCCAAAGGAGTCGATGACCTTCTCGGTATTGTCCTTGGCTCCTACTGAACTGCCTCCGGATATCACAACTATGTCATTGCGCCTGGATACTTCTTCTACGGTGCTCCTTATCAGGTCATAGTCGTCCTTTACCACTATACTTGTTGTTACCTCTCCCCCCAGCTCCTGCACCATTGCCGAAAGTATATAGGTGTTTATATCCCTTACCTGACCTGGTTTTTTCTCTCCGAAAGGATCAACTATCTCATCCCCTGTGGATAGGACAGCCACCTTTGGCTTTTTTGAGACTCTCACCCGGCTTATTCCCGCAGCACACAGCACTCCGATATCCTGAGGCCTGATGATCCGGCCTTTTGGAAGGATCTTCCCTCCTATTTTCACATCATCACCTATAAAGATTATGTTTTCTCCCGGTGCTACGGCACTGTGGGCTGCAAGCATCCCTTCATCAACCAATTCAACATATTCGATCATCAGCATTCCGTCGGCCCCTTCTGGTATCATGCCTCCGGTAGGAACATAGACGCATTGACCCGGGTTTACCTTAAGAGAAGTGGGTTCTCCCATTTCAACCTTCCCGGTAATGTTAAGGAATACCGGGAGACTCTCACCGGCTCCAAAGGTATCCTTTGAAATAACTGCATAGCCGTCAACTGTAGACCTGTTGAAATCAGGTATGTCAATCTGTGAGTATACATCTTCAAAAGCCACTCTGCCCAAAGCTTTTATCAGTTCTATCTCCTCATAGCCTACTAAAATATCTCCAAAATATGCTTCTATTTTTTGCATGACTTCCTGTACAGTATCAACTTCCAAAAGCTTCATGACAGTCATCCTCCTTAAGTCTCTAGTATTATAACAAAATAATGTGAGTAATTATGTATCTTCTCGTGTCGTTGCTATGAAAGTAATGAATGCCACCCTGAAAGAGAAAAATCATGGTCAAAGATCCTTCACTTTGTTCAGGATGACTCCGCACTACATCTCAGTAAGACATTTTCCTGCTTCCTTTATTATGTCCACAAGTAAATTCTAGCCTATTAAAGTGCAATTATCAATATTATACCTCTTAATCAGACATTCATAACACAAGCGAAGGGACAGTATCTTAGGATACTGTCCCATGTATCTGTTTTTATTTTGCGTCAGGTACGAATAGCTGCTGACCGTTGCTTTCATAATCCCCTATTATCTTCTGACCTTCCTCTGAGGTGATAAAATCAATGAATGCCATTGCAGCCTTATTGTGGATATTTGGATACTTTTCCGGGTTCACTGCAATTACTCCATAAGGATTGAAGAGTATCGGATCCCCTTCAAGAACCACCTTCAAATCCACCTTGTCGACAAAGGCATACCAGGTACCGCTGTCTACCAAAGTGTATCCTCCCATTTCGCCTGCCATTGTCAGGGTATTTCCCATTCCTTGGCCTGACTCTTTATACCATTCTTCTCCCTGAGGCTTCAAGCCGAATTTTTCCCATATGGAGAGTTCCTTCTTGTGTGTACCGGATTGATCTCCTCTTGATACAAATATAGCCTTGGACTCAGCTATCTTCTTCATTGCCTCTTCAGCGCTCTTTGCTTCCCCTACACCTGCGGGATCAGTCTTGGGGCCTACTACAAAGAAGAAATTGTACATTACATCCTTCCTGTTGACACCATATCCACTTTCTACAAACTCATCCTCGGACTTTCTGGCGTGAACCAGCAGTACATCTGCATTTCCCTGCTTACCCATTTCGAGGGCTTCACCTGTTCCTACGGCAACAACCTTTGTTGTCACTCCATACTTTTCGTCAAAAGCAGGCACCAGTACGTCTAAGAGTCCTGTATCCCTTGTGCTTGTTGTAGTAGCAAGAGTCATTTCAGACTCAACCTCCACCTTTGTTTCATTTGGAGCAGCTGTATCATTGGTATCGGTATTGTCACTCTGCTCCGGAGCTTTCGGAGCACAACCGAAAGTCAGAACTGATGCTGCGATAATCACCAATACAAGCATCAGCATTGTCAATTTGCTTTTCTTAAATTTCTTCCCTATCATTTGAATCCTCCTAATAAATCATTTTTCCTTCGATAAAATCCTGTGTTCTTATATCCCGGGGATTTCCAAACACCTGAGCTGACTCACCGCTCTCAACGATATCCCCGTTCAGCAGGAAAACCACATTGTCAGATAGTCTCTTTGCCTGATACATATTGTGGGTTACTATTACTATTGATGTCTTGTACTCATTCTTTGCATGCAATATAAGTTTCTCTATCATCGCTACATTAGCCGGATCAAGATTGGCTGTAGGTTCATCCAGTAAAAGCACCTTTGGCTTATAGATGATAGCCCGTGCAAGGGAGAGTCTCTGAGCCTCCCCTCCTGAAAGGGTCCTGGCCTTTTGCCCCAGCTTATCCTCCAAGCCTATGAACCGTGCAATTTCAAGCACCCTGTTTTGTATCTCCCCTTTTGGCACTCCCCTGAGCTTCAAGCTGTATGCCATATTGTCATATACTGATGTATTGAAGACTATGGGTTTTTGAAAAACCATGGACATCTGTCTTCTGGTCTCAATTCCCGGCTCGTTTTCCAACTCTTTTCCGTCAAACACTATTTTACCAATTGTAGGGGTTTCCAACCCGTTAAGTATGTAAAGAAGGGTACTTTTTCCAGCTCCGCTGGGACCGATTATCCCCGTGATCTTACCGGCTTCCAGCTTCAGCTCCTCTATTTTCAAAACCCGCTTGCCTTCATATTCCTTTACAAGGTTTTCGATGCTAAATATCTGGCCCATCAGTGATCCATCCCCCTTCCTCTTCTAAGCATATCCAATGCGCTGTTAATAAGAAGGGAAATAACTATTAGTATCATGCCAAGGGCAAGGGCTATTTGAAATTCTCCCATACCCTTATGAAGTGCTATAGAGGTTGTCATAACTCTGGTCTGGAACCTTACATTACCTCCGACCATCATTACTGCCCCTACCTCAGCGGTAAGTCTTCCAAATGCAGTGATAACAGCCGCCCCTATTGCATACCTGGCTTCCTTTATCACCAGCCACAAGAGTTGATAGCCATTAGCCCCCAGACTGACAGCAGTTTTCTTCACCAGGGGATCGACCCCTTGGACTGCTACAATTGTAAGTCCAATTACAATGGGTGTCGCCAGCAGTACCTGGGCAATTATCATGGCGGTCGGAGTGAAAAGCAGCCTCAAAGGCCCTAAGAGTCCCAGCTGGTTTGACAACAGTATGTATACCACAAGCCCAATGACCACAGGGGGCATTCCCATAAAAGTATTGATCAGATTTATCAATGGAGCTCTGCCTCGAAATCTGTTGAGTCCTATTATCGCACCAAAGGGTATTCCAATAATTGTACTTATCAAAGATGCAATTACAGATATCCTTATTGATAGAAATATTATCCCATATAGCTCAGAATCACAGGAAAGCATCAATTCCAGTGCTTTGTTAAAGGCTTCTATGAAGTATTCCATGAGATTTCTCCTCCGGTTGGATGTTAGCTATTACAATTATAGCTCAAAAAATAAAAAACAATCCAGAAAGGATTGTTTTTAAAACATTTTAACAAAACATCTTCCTTTCCAAACACGGGAGGCACAGGAATTTCTCCCTGAACCCTTATGGGACTTGCCCAATGGTCATAGCTTCATAGTTGCCCTTAGAAACAATGACTCGGAAAACTTATATTTCTATCTAATTATACCATGTTAATTATCTTTGTGTAGTATTATTTATGCCTTTGCGTCTTTTGATGCAGCCATTGGTGCAACGGCCTTCAAATATGCCACATGATAGAAGAATGGAACTATAACTGCTCCGCCGATAAGATTACCAATTGTGACTGGCAGCAGGTTGTTCAACAATATCTGTCCCCATGTAACAGGTGCTCCGATGAACATTCCGAGAGGTATGAAATACATATTCGCTACACTATGCTCATACCCGGATAATACGAAAAGCATAATCGGGAACCAGCATGCGAATATCTTACCTATAACATCCCTTGCTCCTGTAGCCATCCAAACTGCGAGAACCACGATGATATTACAAAGTATACCTCTTATAATTGCGGCCATAAAAGGCATTGCAACTTTCTTAGTGGCTATGCCGATAGCAAGCTCAGCAGCCGGTGTTCCGGAAGCCATAAGACCGGATTGTGCAACAAATAATGCCAATAGTACTGAACCGATAAAATTAGCCATATATACGAAAAACCAGTTCCTAAGAATGTCTGAAACCTTATAACGACAGTTAAGACATCCCAGTGTCATAAGATTGTTACCTGTAAAAAGTTCAGCTCCACAGATAACTACCAGCATGAGTCCCACAGGAAAAGCTGCGGCAAATGCAAACTTCTGCAAACCCACATCAATGCTTGTAAGCGACTGTCCTATCGTAATCGCTCCCTGTGCTCCAAAGCCGATGAACACCCCTGCGAAAATACCAAGTACCAGCATTTGCGGGATTGTAAGCTTTGCTTTTGCTGATCCGGCATCGCATGTTGCCTGTGCAATTTCCTTTGGAGTAAGTATACGTTTCTCCATTTAACAGACCCTCCAATCAATACTTTGTTAAAAAACATATATAAGTTAAACATATTTTTAACAATTTAAGTTTACCATTTTTTTAACAATATGTCTATAATCGTTGGAAGGTTTTGTAGTAATTTACTTAATTTGGTTTACATAATCTATGCTATTACTTCAATCTCTCCGGAGTTGGGGTCCATAATCAGACCATATATACTTACATCCTTGGGTATGTAAGGTGATTCCTTCAGCTTTCTTACAGCATCCTTTACATTCTCTGCCTCATCCTTCAGCAGCCCGAACCATTCTTCTATGTCTATGGCTTTTATTGCTTCCTCGGGAATGCCCTTTTCCACCATTTTTGTCCTTATACCCTCTGCTGTCTGCTTCCGCATGCCGCAATCCTTATGACCTACCACATAGACTTCCTTAAGCCCCATAAGAACTGTCCCTACAGCAACACTTCTTATCACATCACTGCAATTATTCCTAATAATGTTTCCGGCATTCTTCAGAATCTTGATATCCCCTCTAGCAAATCCCATTGCCTGTTCCAGCAGTTCGACAAGTCTTGTGTCCATGCAGGTGAACACCATTACATCCTTATGGGCATGGCCGCTTATAGGCTTGTCCTCTCCAGCCAGCTTCCTTTGCTGCACAAACTTCCTGTTGTGCTCTAATACTTTCTCTAACATATTGACCTCCCTATATCCGTTTATTTTAGAATTTTATCCTGTCCGAATTGTTATAAATATTCATCCTATGTCCCCGGGCAAATCCGATTATTGTTATTCCAAGCTGCTCTGCCAATTCTATCGCCATATCCGTCGGTGCTGATCTGGATACAATCACAGGTATCCCCGCTTTGGCTGCCTTTATAAGCATTTCCGAAGATATTCTTCCGCTGCTGAGGACTATTTTGTCCGACAGACTGATATCCTTCAAGTCTGCTTCTCCTATGACCTTATCCATGGCATTATGGCGTCCCACGTCCTCATGAAACAATATTATGCCTGTTTCATCACCAAGAGCAACGCTATGTACCCCTCCGGTATTCAGGAATAGCTCAGATTTTTTATTAAAATCCTTCATAAGTTCAAGCACGGTTTCTGATTGCAGCTCTATTTCACCCGATACCCTCCTGCAGCTTAAGGAATCCATAGCATTATAAAAGGTTGATCCTTTTCCGCAGCCTGTTGTCAATGTCCTCTTGCCGTGAAGCTTCTTTGCTATGAAGCTGCTCTCAAACGTATCAACATAGGCTATTCCCTTTTCTTCGTCTATCTTGATCTTCCTTATATCAGCCTTGCTCCTTATCACACTTTCCGAAAGCAAGAACCCTACAGCAAGACAATCCAGACTTGAAGGGGTACAGAGCAGAGTAATGAATTCCTTTCCGTCCAGAAAAAGGGTCAGAGCATACTCCCTGACTACCATATCCTCCACCGATGACACAGTCCCATTTTCATATTTCATTATTCCAATGGCCTTGGTCAATTCCATATCCGTACCTCCTGACAATCTTTTGATCTTCTATTTTCCTGTCAGCTTCTTAAACAAGTTCTCATAATCCCGGATTGTGTTCACATTGGTGAACATATCCCAATCCGGACTGAATTCTCTTGCCTTTGCCTCACTGACATACAACACATTGGTATCTTGCAGCATTTTGTTGATCTGTCTGCTGCCTTTTTTCATGCTTTCTTCTATTTTTCCTATGAGATTTTTGGAGTAAAAAGCATTAAATGGTTCTATCCATTGGCCCAGCCTTGTTATGACCCCGTCCAATTTTCCATCATTCTGCTTTATTAACTCCATCATATACTCAATGTATTTGATGTTTATGAATGGCATGTCACAGGCCACAATATAGTTATGCATACTTATGGAGTTCTTGAGCCCCACATGTATTCCGGCCAGGGGGCCAAAACCCCTTATTTCGTCTTCGACCAGCTTATATCCGTATTTTTCATACTCCTCCGGCTTGCTGGTAACTATTATTATCTCTTCAAAAACTCTTTCCAGTTTTTCTGCAATCATTTCGATTATATACTTGTCCCGAAGCTTCAGGAACTGCTTGTCGAAGCCCATCCTGCTGCTCTTGCCCCCGGCAAGTATGATAGCGGTTTCCATATCTGACATAGCGACCTCTCAAAATCATATGCCCAAGCATTTATTTTCATACCCATAATCTTTATATCATACATATATACCAGTTTCAATTCATTTTACATATATTTGTTAAATTATAGACAATTCCGTTGTATAGGAAAGTTATACCGCACTTTACACAAATTACGGACGCGCAATGCAAGCCCCTACAAAATAAAAAAGGGCATAAAGCCCTTAGCTATTTAATCAAAATATACTATCTCGCCTCTAATATCCTTATCGACATATAATATACCAAGAGAGTACCTTGGCTCGAATCTTCTTGAAGTCGGAGAACCGGGATTGAAGAATAGGACACCGTCGATCACTTCGTTATGAGGCTTGTGGCTGTGACCATATACCACACAGTCCACATCATCCTTTGCAAACTGAGCGTATGCATTCATAAAGGTACGCCTCCCGCTTGTTCCGTGTGTCAATCCTATTTTTTTCCCTTCTACTGTGATTATCTTTTTTGTTCCGTACTTATCCAGCATTTCATATCCGTCATTGTTTCCGGCAACTGCATAGACGGGAGCAATTGTTCCCAGCTCTATAAGAACCTCTTCAATGAGTATATCTCCCGCATGCATTATCATATCCACGCCTTCAAACACTTCATATATTATATTAGGAAGCAGCTTGGCACTGCTTCTTATGTGTGTATCAGAAATCACTCCTATTTTCACCTGTTGTATCCTCCAGTTCATTCCCTGCATTCATCCCATGGGTTTCTTCATTGCAGCTTTTCACTGCCATAGCTACATACAGTATGGATATGCCCCAATAAATCAATCCGAAGTACGGTACAGGGTACCCATACAGCTTTACTGCCAGCTGCAGCAGCATGGGAAGTGTAAGTGCATAAATGCTTATATTCATCAGATTGTTGTACTTCAGGTCACTTTTCAATACAGCAGCAGCAATAAGTCCTGCCAGCGCCAGTATCACTGCATTAAGCAGCTTCCAGCCCAAGGCGAAGATAAAACCGAAGGCAATAAATATGAACACAATCCAACTGAGCTTTGGCAGGAATTCAACAATGTCTGTCTTAGTGAGGGTGACATCACTAAGCTCTGCAAGGTTTAATTCCCTTGTCTCTATCTCACTTCTCTTAACATATACCCTGTCTTTTGTTATTAGGATTCCGCTTCCGACATCATCCAGCACACTCTCCGTCACCTTCCCTGTTGTATCTATCACAAAGGCTTCATTTGTACTGCTGCTTATATAGTAGGGCATCTGGCCTTCAAAGGAAAACTCGCCGTTCTCCAATCTGAATTCCGGTACATTGACGCTCAGGTTCGAAACAATCTCGTCAACTGCAATCCTGGTTGATATAAAAGTCCTGGTACCACCTATGAAATAGATAATGACGAAAAGCAGCAGTAAATATACAAAGCTTCTGCTGAACTTATTGTTCTTGATGCTCCTGTAGAACTTGAAATCTATGACGCTTTCCCTCATCTGCATAAAAAAATTCATCTCATCCGCCTCCTGAATGTTTTGCAGTGACCGCATTTATCTAAATGAAACATGCAAAACACTTTCCTTCATAAAAATACTGCAGCCTATGTTATAATAATGTAAGAACTGCCGCTACTCTTTTCTTGCTGAATAAAACTCATGGATTGTACAGAAGCAATGCTTATACTCTGACTATTATACCAAATGAACAATCTTCCAGTAAATATCAGCAAAAAATAAATTACATATATTCTCGTCTGAAATTATTCCGAGGAGTATAACAACC
>JAWLHF010000083.1:0-14554 GCA_041690515.1 Clostridiaceae bacterium
GTGCCTCGAGCCTCGTGCTTTGGGCTTCGTGCCGCGTGCTTCGTGCCGCGTGCCGCGTGCTTTGGGCTTGTTTTTCGGGTCTTTTGCTTTGGGTCTTTTGCTTTGGGTCTTTCTTTGGAGCCTTGGCGGACGGCCGGTGGCCGCCCCTACGATTTATAGGTCTTCTCTGACTAGGGGCATGCTCATGCATCTTGGGCCCCCTCTGCCCCTTACTAGCTCTGATCCGTCTATTTCAAGCACTTCTATGCCATTCTTTCTCAGGACCTCATTGGATGCCTCATTTCTTGAATAAGTCACTACAACTCCGGGAGCTATGGCCAATGTGTTTGTACTGTCGTTCCATTGTTCACGGGCCGCTGTTATTATATCGCCGCCACCGCTTTGTATCAGGCTGACAGCCGGAAGCTTAAGGCTCTTCTTGAGAGCTTCCACAAGATCATCTTCTGCAGTGACCTTTATGCCGTTATTGCTTCCTCTGGTAAGCTTATAGACTGAAACCCTATCCAATATTCCCGGATACACGGTGAATTTATCCCTGTCCACCATTGTAAACACTGTATCGAGATGCATAAATGCCCTTATTGGAGGTATCTGCACTGCCAATACCTCTTTTATGTTCTCATTGCCGGCAAAAAGATTTCTTGCCAGTATCTCTATACCATTGGCAGAGGTTCTTTCACTGCAACCGACAGCTACAACCTCTTTGCTCAATACCAGAATGTCTCCTCCCTCTATGCTGTGAGGTATAGTGTAATTATACCATATGTTGGAGTAATCTTTCTTAAAAAGAGGATTATAATCATAAATGTATTTTATAAGCAGCGGTTCTCTCCTTCTTGCGTCGGTATGCATGGAGTTAATGGATATTCCGTCGCCTATTATTGATAATGGGTCTCTCATGAAGTACAGGTTCGGTATTGGATTTATATACAAGGGATAGTCTTTGCTTACATAATCCGAGAGGCTGTACTCCCTCTCGACATCAGGTATGTCCTTCTTATTCAAGCCTGCTATAGCGATTTCCGCCACCTCTGCCGGGCTTTTTTCAAACAGGTAGGAAAATATAATCTCCCGCAGTTCACTATTTTCTATGTGGCAGTGAAGCAATATGTCATTTATAAGGTTCCTTTTGACATCAACATTCTCCAATACTTCTGACAGCAAGTCCTCCACATAGTAAACCTGTGTTCCTCTCTGACGCAGGATGTCTGCAAATTCATCATGCTCATCCCGCATCTTTCTGAGCCATGGAATGTCATCAAACAAAAGCTCCTTCAGATATTCCGGTGTAAGTCTCTCCAACTCTTTCCCCGGTTTATGCAGCAACACTGCTTTTAATTTGCCAATTTCGGATGTAACATTCAAAAAAGGCTTTCTGTCTGCATCAAACATGCGTTACTCTCCCTTCCTGTAGTGAATTGGACTATTCAAAACACCACTAAAGTATTATAACCATTCTTAGTATATACAAATACCAAATATTGTACAAGTAGCTGCATCATGGAGTCCAGGAGGCTATTTACATTTTATTCCACAGTGTTGTATATTAATTCAATTATGCATTGTATAAATATTAAAGAACGAATAACCGCAGCTATTTCCCTTATTCTAGCAGCATAGTACTTAGCTTTTAGACTTTGCTGTATTTATGCATTGTATGCATATTAATTTAACAGCAGGAATAAAAAATTATTACGAAAAAAGGCAAAAAATTAAAACCCTATACGGGTCTCAATTTTTTGCCTCACAAGGTTGCCTGGATAGTATATAAGTTCGCCTCAAAGGGCGATATATGCTGCTAATGCTTTGATAAATAATACTGCGAAAAATGCTTTATCCTTTTGTTGATAGAGGTCATCACATGCTGCCTATCTTTACATTATCTTTACACGCGAATAGCTCGATAGACTTTGTCAGTATATCTGAATAGCTGAATGAGACGGTTCTCCCGAAATCTTCAGGTACTTCTCCTTCAATTCGTACTAAAAATATACTGGGGTATGTCTTCTCAATTACACCTTGCTTGATGCTGATCTTTTTTCTGCCTTTATTGGCTCTGAGTACAACTCTTTCCCCAACATAGTTGTCTATATTGCTTTTGATGAGGGAGAGGGTATTTTTTGAAGCCATAAAAAATCACCTTCCTTCCCAACATCTTATATTTTATCATAACATATATTATATGTCAATCGAAACAAAATATTATATCAACTTATACTTTATTAGTCAAATTTTTTTATTTCAATCTACACCAATTATATATGATATTAGTAGTATTATTCTCCGATTTTTTAATTTTAATGACTAAAAATGAAAAATATAAAATGGACGGACGCCCAATGAGCGTCCCTACAGCATAATATGACCCGGAGCAGTATATGCGTACTGCTCCGGGTCACAATCCCAATATGTTAGGTGCGGTTGTTTCCCCGTGCTTCAAAATATGTTCTGATTGCTTTAAATATTGCATTTGAAGCAGCTTTTCTAAAGCCTTCATCCCTTAAGAGCTTTTCGTCTTCGGGATTGCTGATATACAGGAGCTGAATCATTACGGCAGATGCTTTTATTTCTCTCAGTAGATAAAACTCAGCAGTCCTCACTCCCCTGTTCTTAAGTCCGAGGGATCTGCTCAGTTCTTCATTTATAAGCTTAGCCAGCTTCTCTCCCTGTCCATCTCCTCTGTAGTAATATGTTTCGGTTCCTGATGCGGTAGAATTGGGAAAGCTGTTCTGTCCAATCGACAAGAAAAAATCCGGTCTTTTTCCGTTGGAAAGTGATGCCCTGTCTGAAAGCGCTATAGCCCTGTCACTGTCTCTGGTCAGTGTGACCTCAGCTCCTTGACTTTCAAGCAGGTCGCCAAGCATAAGCACAATATCGAGATTGACATCTTTTTCCCTGAGGCCTGTAACCCCTTTATTGTCATCACAGTCTTCTCCGCCATGAGCAGCATCCAGTACGATTCTAACCCCTTTTAAAGGCTTGCTTGAGTCCGGTATCTCCATCTTTCCAAAGCTTATCCCGGTGTAGTAGTACCTTAAGATCTCATGATAATCCCTGCCGGACTTTGCCATCTCATCTGCCCCGCACTGGCATAACCCCAGCCCATGACCTGTACCTATACACTTTACAAGAAATTTTACAGGAATATAATCAAATCTGGTGGAATTAAGATTCAATAACTCTCTTACTTCAGTACCCTTGAAGGTCCTTGAGCCAATTCTTATCCTGCTGATTTTGCCTTGATCGTCAACCTCTATGTCTTCAAACATTCCCTGGATATTATAATATATACCATCAGGCTTATTAAGCTTAGTTTTCAGCAGCTCCTCCAGTTCCGATATGGTAAAATACCTGCTGCTGCCGTTATCCTCCCTGTGTTTGCAGAAGGAGCACAGTACTCTTCTAAGATAGGTTATCCTGTTACCCAGTACATTTTCCGAGTTCTCAGTAGCTCCTCCGCACCTGTAGTGGAATAATGGTTTTATCGGTTTGCCTTCAAACAGCATTATTTCACCATCAGTAGCTGCAACAGCTTCATAGACAGCCTGAGGAACCTCTATATCAGCAAGACCGTACTCGAGGCAATGTCCGGGCTCTGTGCACAGGTCACAACCCTTATGATTATCACATCCCTTGCCGTTGTAAAGAAAGGTCTTTCTTGCCAGTTCTGTACGAGCCATAACGGCAAAAGCCTTCAGAAGTTCAAATTCATCTTCTCCCACTGCATTGTAGCTTGCTATCCTCGCCGTCAGCTCATTTAGATCTACATCCACAGCAGAATTCTTTTCATAGTCAAACATCCTGAACAACATACAATTTCCTCCCCTGTTATGGAGTATTGAGGAATCCCGGCATCCCTGACCTGAACTTTCCTCTGGTCTGTATACCTCCTATTCCTTTTATACCTGTTATAGTACCTTTAAGCACTTCTTCTATGGGAGCTGTTCTATCAATAGGAGTGAATGCAATCTGTCTGCTCAGCATTCCCGGATCCAGGGCATGTATTAGAATTCTGGCAGGAGAGCTTGCAAAATTCGCTCCTGCAGATAATATTCCTTCATAATATGACTGGCACGCTCCTGCGATAATTACCAGATCGTCAAGAGACTGTTGGTACTTTCTTGCTTCCTTCACTGCTTCCATGAAATATCCGGAGTTCTTGTATCTGTCAACGGAGTCGGAGCTTCTATCCCCCTGCTTCTTCATGCTGTCATGACCTGTTATTATGACTATGTCGGGATTGACCTCCTGCAGCAGCGATCTGACAGTCTTAGGCTGGTCAGCCTCAGGCACAAGCTTTCCGACTGCATTGATGCCCTGCTCCTTATAATACTTCATGCTCATTGCCAGGTAGTCGCTGTCTCCGTCTATGTGAAGCACTTTTCCCGGAAGCTGAAATCTGCTGTATTCTTCTCTTTTTGGCAATAGCTTTCTGCTTGTGGCCTTAGCTTTGAATTTTCCTGACTTAGCCAGCTTGGTCAGCTTCTTTTCCAGGGCATAAATCTCCTGGTTGATCTTATTTACCGGCACCTTTACAATGTCTGATTCAGGAGCATCTGCCAAAAGTCTATAGTTTAGCCCCTTCAAAATTATAGTTCTGCTTGCGTCTTTTCCCACCACTATATCATTAACTTTGAAAAGTATATCATAGCCATAGGATTTTCTTGCAACAATGTCTCCTACTTTGATATCCATAGCTCCGCAACCTCCCAGCGCACAACTTACAGACCCATTGACAGCCCGTATAATACATAGTATGTCGGCCATGCTGACAAGGTGAATAAAAAAACAGTACCATGTACTGTTTTTAGAGTATAATCAGAGAGTAGAATAATTAAAGCAGCCATGTCATAGCAAAAGTATTCTTATGAAAGACTTGTTAATGGTACTTAGGAGCGGAGTCTTAGAAAAGTCGTATGCGAGGCAGGACGCCGAGCAAGCCTTTCACGGCCAAGGACGGCCTTTGAAAGGCGTTAGACTTTTCTTAGACGCAGCGACTTAGTACCATCAAGTCTTTCATACATATACTGTGCTATGACATGGCTGCTTTAGTTCATTTAATAATATGCAATTTTATTACTATGTATATAGTCTGTCAGCACTGTCTTTCCATATACTCCGCTTCATACTGCACCCTTATGCGAAGCCTCATATCGGTTTATATGTATCTTCGGAAATCATCTACAAAGTCCATGATGAATTCCTTGTTTATGATTATATCGTTATACTTGCTTATGAAGGTTTTTTCATCCCAATCAGTCTTCCCTTTATAGTACCTTTCAGTTATCCTCCAAAACCTCTGGGGGAATTCGAAAAGGGACAACATCAATATTAAGTCTTCCTTGTTCAGAGGTGCTACGGTGCAGTAATCCTCGATAAGCTCCAATGCAATATCCACATCGTAGCTGTATCGCTTAAGTATCTTCTGTACCAGTGAGGCCAGATCATATACCGGAAGCTCATGGCAGCTGTAGTCGAAGTCAATTACATTTACCTCTCCTGTCAACCCTATTATCAGATTGTGATATGTATAGTCATGATGACATATTACTTTGTCTGCCTCAGCCTTTCTGCATATCTCTTCATAATTGGAGTTTTTCAGAGTATCAAAGCCTCTCCAGCACAGTTCCATGTAAAAATCCACATCCTCGAGGAACATTATATCAAGCCTGCTCTTTTTTCTTTTTGCTTTGGCAAGCTCTTTGAATTGTATAAGATCATCAATCTTATTCCTATAGGATTTTTCCCATTTCCCAATGTTGTTCCTTTTTGCTGCACCTGTGGCAGGTGTATATCCCTTTCCCGTGTTGTGCAGCTGTGCCAATGCCTTCACTATAGCTTCCCTGTCATATGGATTTGTAAAGCTGCATTCCCTACCTCCTATGTAGTCCTCCATTACAAATATCCTGTTTTCATATATCGTAAAGGGCAGCTGATATTTTGACATCAGATACCTGTCAAGCCTTGTAAAGCCATTCTCGTACAAATATTCCTTTAGTCCGTGTATGTATAGTATCTTGTCCGGCTCCCTGTAGGTCTCCTTTATTATTACAAGTCCTTTGTCGGTCTGGGCAAGGTTGACCGCCCTCATAGGTTTGCTGTACAGTATCCTGTATCCAAATTCCTTAGCTATTGCATCTATATTCATTGGCACCACCTCTTAGTATACATAATATCAGCCCCCACGGACTCTAGTAGAATATATGAGGGCTTGCGACCACATATACCGGAGAAATTAGATATTGTGTTGGTGGGGAGGATACGGGGTGCGGGGCGTGGAGGGTTTTGGGGAGGTGTTCCATATAAGCAAGGACGGCCAATGGCCGCCCATACAACCCGAAATCCCGTACCTGTTTTATACCCTTTTCCCATACTCTTCTATGAACTTTCTGCGCATCAGGGTATATTCGGATTTTGTGTTCATTTTATCCACATAGTCCTCTTCATCCCACTTTTTCTTTTCGATATAGTACTGCCTTGATATCATCCAGAAGTCCTGGGGGAAGAGGAAGAAGGGAGCAAGAACTTTCAGCTCAGCTTTGCTTAAGGGGTTCCTTCTGTCATAGAGCTCCAATATGTCCAATGCCTTATCGATATCCCAATTGCACTTTTTCATGTTCCTTATTATTAGGCTGCCTATGTCATGAACCCTTATGTCCATGATGCAGTAGTCAAAATCAACCACATACGTTCTCCCATCAAAGGTATGCAGTATATTATGATGAGCGAAATCATGGTGTATGAAGCCTTTCTTTTTGGCAGCTTCCGCAGAGAGGTCCTTATAGTCGGTTGTTTCCAGCATATGAAGCGCTTCCTCTCCGTCACTTATACACATATCCACATAATCCATGTATATTCTGTCAATGTCATTCTTCTCGGATTTTCTCCTTACTTTCTCTTTCATAAGTTTCATTTCATTGATCCTTCTGCTGAAGTTCTCAGACCATTTGCCGTAATAATACCTGTTGGGGGGACATATATCAGGGGAATAGCCTTCCGAGGCATTGTGAAGATGTGCAAGCATCTCAATGGCGGCATCCAGATCCATAGGGTTCATGAAGTCGCATTCCCTTCCGTCTATCCACTGGGTCAAAAAATACTTTTCCCCCTTAAACTCTATGAATCTGTCACCGTTTTCCTGTTTAACTATACTGAAGGAGTTTCCAAATCCATTTCCCTGAAGGTGTTCCACAGCACCAAGTATAAAATTCATCTCATCCAAAGAGAACCTGAGCTTCTTAAGGCAGAAGAACCCTTTGTCGGTGACTATCCTATATACACTCCTCACAGGGATTATCTGTTTTACCTTCAAACCCATTGCCTCAAAAAGGTTCACATCCAAATCATATTCCCCAAGAAAACGTCTGTCCAATTCTCTGTTTTCCTCCATAAATAGACCCATCCTCACTTATTGAATCACCGTCCCGGTAGAAAAATACGACATATGCGGACGGCCAATGGCCGCCCCTACGGATTGAATCACCGTCCCGGTAGAAAAATATGACTTAAGTGAGCAGGAAACGGGTAACACTGAACACACGGAAGTTACACAAAATCGCTCCGCGGTTACACAGAAGTTTACCAATTTTTCAATTACAATGTCATTCTGAACGCAGTGAAGAATCTTAACTTTCTTGCTCATCCCATGAAAAATCTTCATACATTCCTTTAGGGTCTAGATCCTTCGCTTCACTCAGGATGACACAGAGGCTTTACTTTCCCCTCCGTGTATTCAGTGGATTTCAGTGTTTTTCCGAAGGAAAACCGTGTTGCCCGTTCTTCCTTATGTCACATTCTTCTATTATTGAATTACAAGGTTTCCAGAAACCTGATGATTTCTTCTTTTTTTCTTTCCTTTTTTACACTTCTCTGGAGCTTTTGTGTAAGCTCCGTTTCGTTGTAGTTCTTCCTTCTCCCGTATACCCCCTCCGCAACCTTGTGGAACTTCCTGGGGAATATCAGAAAAGCTGTTATGATCTTTATTGAGCTTATATCCAGGGGCTTTTCTCTGGAGTATGCCTCAAGGGCGGCTGCAGCAAGCTCAACCTTGTTTTTGCCTGAAAAGCTCTCCAGAAGAGTAGAAATGTCAAACTCACAAATATCATAGCTGCATTCTTCAAAATTGGTAATAAAAATCTCTCCTGACTCTTCTTCCATTATGGCATGCTTTTTAAACCCGCTGTGAATAATCTGATTGCACGCCATTGCCGACCTGACCTTATCAAGATACCTGTTTTCCTTAAGCAGCTTGTATGAATGCTTCATGTTCCCTGCAAAATCCTCCGCATTCTCAATGAACAGCCTGTCAAGGTTGCTTTTTCTTTCCTTCAGTTCTGCTATTTTCTTATATTTATTCATACTGATGGAATTTGCCTTGATTTTTTCCATCCATTTTCCCCAGTCTACACGGGCACGGCTTCCGGTAGCAGGTATAAAATGCTCCCCAGCCTTATGAAATTCCCCTAAAGCCTTTCCTACAGCCGCTGCATCCTCCTCGGTCTCAACCTCATATACCCTTCCCTTTGTAAAATCCTGCAGCACATATATGTCCTTGTCATATCTAAAATGATAGCCGCCGTTTAGGTTTCTGTTTATACAGCTGATCCTGCGGAAACCATTATTATAAATATGTTCATAGGCAGAAGCGACAAAGAGTATCTTGGCCTCATCGCTTTTGACCTCCTTAAGCCTTTTTATTCCCCTATCGGTATGAACAAGTATCCACCTGTCACCTTCCTGCATGTTCTTTACTTCCAAACCGTACAGGCTTTCAATAAGAAGCTTGAAATCATGCCTTTTTAACTTCCCATATCCGCTGGACATAAAATCATCCTTTCTTGCAGCAAGATATACTATTTAATGGTGCTTATGATGCTTCCTCAGCTTTTTGCTGATTATCTTCTTTTTCTCACGCTCAAGCTTCTCGATCTTCTCTTTATGCTTTCCTATCTTTTTGAGCTGTTTTATTTCATCCTTCATATCCTTTATGAAGCTTTCAAGTTTCTCAACTTGTTCTTCGGGACTCAAACCCTTTACTTCATTGAATGCTTCATCGTTTTCATTCTTCCTGTCACTCATAAAATCAACTCCTTATATACTATTGGCTCGTGGCTCGAGGCTCGTGGTTCAAGCTTCCTCTTCGAGTAACTTTTGACTCTCACAAAAACCATTTCCTCACAACCGCACCTTATGTTATAACGTTAAGAAATCCTTCAGGAACTTATCTCTTATCTCTCTGTCATTTACGATCCTGTTGAGTCTCATGAGGAAGTAATCCATGGTCCAGGGCTGCTTCTCCACATAGTATTGGAGTCCAACCTGCCAAAAATCCTGCGGGAAGGTGATGAATGCCTTTATAACCTTAAGATCTTTCTCGTCTATGGAGTATATCCGATCATACTCATTGAGTATGAAATAAGCTTTCTCAATATCCCAATTTCCATATCTCATATTCCTTATTACGAGGCTGGAAAGGTCATGGAGTCTTGTGTCCATTATGCAGTAATCAAAATCAATGAGGTAAACCCTGCCATTCTCAGCAATCAGTATATTATGGTTAGCAAGATCGTGATGACAGAATTCCCCTGACTCCTCACTTTTTGCAGATACCTCCCAATAAGGCCCTCCGTCTATCATTGCAGCGCTCTCCTTGGCCTGCTGCCAGTAATATGACAGATGTCTGGAGTATATCTCATCAAAATCGTCTATATATTCCTTTTCTTCAATAGCTCTGCTGAACTCCAGCAATTCAACGCTTTTTTTATCGCATCTGTCCACCCATTTGTTATAAAATACTCTCGCTTTTGCACCCTTGGGCGGAGAATAGCCTGCGGACAGTATATGAAGCTCTGCCGCTGCTCTTATTGCCTTTCTCAGTTCTTCCTCCCTCTTGAATTTGCACTCTCTTGACTCAACCCAATCTACAACGTAATAAACGTACTTACCGTCAGGTATGCAGATACTTCCGTCAATAGCCGTGCTATACGGTATCACTCCTTCATACCCTTTATCCTTAAGGTGGTTCACAGCTGAGTATATGAAGAGAAAGAACCCCGGGCTCATATGCGCCCTTTTCAGGCACTTGACTCCATCATCAGTTACCAGCCTGCTTATGTTCTTTATACTCTGGATATCCTTTACCTTAAACCCGTAAGACTCCTCAATAAGCTTTATATCCATGATACTTCCTCTCACTTTTTTCAGCATTTATACCATTATATGAAGGGGTGAGGATTGTGTTACAAGTAACAGGGACAGGGGCGGGAAAATATAATGGTAACTATAGGGTAGGTTCAGGGAGTTGTTACGAGTTACGAGTTGCGTGCTGCGAGAATCCAAGAAAAACTACGAAGTATTTGCTGAACCGCGTAACCCGAAACCCAAACAGATATAATAGGAGTGAATTGTATGCACATATGCATAGATACAAGGGGCGCCAAGCTTTATGCCGGTACCGGCATAGGCACCTATACGGCAAGGCTTCTGGAGAATATAATCAGCATTGATGACAAGAACCAATACAGCTTCTTCTGGCCCAACGACGGATATGATTTTCTTCTTGGGAAAAGCAATATCAATCTTACCTTATTCGGAGAAAAGAACAAGAAGTTCTGGGATGAGATATTCCTTCCCACCCAGGTGAAGAAAAAGAACTGCGACATTTTCCATCTGCCTCAGAACGGACTGGGACTTCCCAAAACAAAGCACTGCTCTTATATCGCCACCGTACATGACCTTATACCCTATGTCATGCCCGAGACCTGTGGAAAAAGCTATTTGGATAAGTTCCTGGATGAGATGCCGGTGATACTGGAGAAATGTGATAAAGTAATCACAGTATCCAACTATTCAAAGCAGGATATTATAAAGTATTTCAAGCTTCCGGAAGATAGGATCAGGGTGACTCATCTGGCTGCAGACAGCAGGTTCCGCCTTATGAACAAAACAAAGGCTTGGAATTTCCTCAAAAGGGAATACAGCTATTCAAATGACTTCATATTGTACCTGGGCGGCTTCAGTCCCCGTAAAAATGTCGATGGATTGCTTGAAGCTTATAAAAGGGTATACCGTGAGCTGCCGGGATACTACGATCTCATACTGCTTGGAGCATCCAAGGATAACCATTATGAGCTGAAGAAAAAGGTGGAGGATATGGGTCTCAGAGACAGAGTGGTTTTTGCCGGATATGTGCCTTATGAACATCTCCCATACTTTTACAACTGCTCAACCCTATTTGTATATCCATCATTGTATGAAGGCTTCGGCCTGCCCCCCCTGGAGGCCATGACCTGCGGAACGCCAACCATCACCACCAATGTCACTTCAATACCCGAAGTAGTGGGTGACGGAGCACTGCTGGTGGAACCTTACGACAATGATGAGCTGACGGAAAAGATATTCATTACCATATCCGACGCTGAATTCAGAGAGGAACTGTCGGCAAAGGCATTGAGGAGAGCTTATAATTTTTCATGGAAAAAAACAGTAGTCGAGACTTTAAAGGTATATGAAGAAGTGTATAATATAAGCAATGGACGATAAGGTATGGAAGGTATGAATACTTATGAGAAGGAAAAGTATACTGATTATTATATTGCTCTTGTTACTCCCATTGTCATCCGGATGTACAGGAGAACAAGACGTGGCAAAGAGCTTCAGCATACCGGAGGCTGAGAAGATACAGCTGCTTTTGGATGATATGTCGGCAGCTGTATTGGAGAAAAACTTAGACAGAATAAGCAGCCTGCCTTCGGAGGACTGCCCCGGCCGCAGTCTGGAGCTTGACAGGTTGAAGAAGCTTATTGAAGATACTGATATAAAGAGCTATACCCAGGAGCTGATTTCTGCGGAAAGACTGAGAGACGGAGTTGTATGTACCGTAAGCATCAACTGGGAAGGTGTTTGTGACGGGGAAAGCATCTACAGCCGCTCTATGAGGAATATGTACTTTATATTTGACAAAGTTGCCTGGAGGATAGGGGATTTTGACTATTATCCCTATATGAACCCTACAGTTATTGTAGGAAGCGAAAGCATGCTTTATGATGCTGCATATCTTATGAGTGAAGCTTTGGATTCCATGCTTCGAACCGATACAGAACACCTTCAGGCATACGGAGACATCATATTGGTCGGTACTTCTTATGATAATGGATCAATACTGGATCTGGAAGAAAAAGGCCTTACTGCGGTTAAGGTCACTGATGATTATCCAGGAAGCAATCTGGGTATAGTCCAGGTGCTGACCAATACAGAGAATTACCGGCATGTGATAATAATCCAGGGAAGCACTCCAAGAACCGCAGAGGATTCAGTAAGGTATATGACTGAATACCTCAGGGACAATCCATATATGAATCCGGGAGTATATTTTGTAGATGAGGATGGGATCAGAAGGGCAAGCCCTTTGGAAACAAGTACGCTGGTGACCCTTGATATGAATAAGTCCTCCCAAAGGCTCAAAGAAGTTCAAAAGCATATGGAAGCCAACATAGAAGTAATCCGGGAGGAGCTTAATTCTGAAAGAGAACAGCTTTTAAGGGAGCAGCGGCATCTTAATAATGAATACAAGGATGAATATTCCAAAGCTTTTTCAAGGTATGAATACCATCCTGAAAAATCCCTGTTCGACAGTATGGTGATTATAAATGCGAACTTCACCGACAGTAGTCTTTGCAGCTCTGCCTTCCTGCTGCCATATGGAAGCAACAGCGGAACCGCATATACCTTCGGTGAATATTTAAATCGCAGTCTCAGCCTTTCTACTGATAAAGACAGGGATGATAAGGGGCCATTATTGGGAACCGGTGCTGCAAGGGTGCACTCTGCCCATGAGATATATGACACTGCAGATGAACTGGAGATTTCATTGATGGGCACTGCACTTCTAAGGCTGACGGGTTTTTCTGCAGATGAGGTCTACAGTACAACCGCAGCAAAGGGCCATTATGTGTTTTTCAATATTGATGGGGGATATGCACTCAAGCCCGGTGCTTCATCAATTCACACTCCGAAATTGCGGATTTCTTCCGGCAAGCTACTGTCGGTTTATAATGACAGTGCTTTTCTAAGCTACGAAAACAACCTCACAAATCTTGAGCTTGAGAGTATATCTGCAATATATGACAGAATAGGCGAGGTGTACCTGCATTCAGGACGACCCTCCGGAAAGGCTCCGGCAAAAGCTCCCTTCGGTAAGTCGGAGTTTTTAGGAAATACAGGTTTATCCTCGGATACAGAAGATGTTTACAACCTTCTCAGAAGTGCTTTCATAACAGATGATTCCCCATGCCTCTATTCCACTCTGGATGAGGCAAGGGATAAGCTTCGGGAGGCTATGGGCGCCTTGCTTGCTGTGAAATGCACAAGATTCATGGTAAACGGAGCCTCAAGATATCCTTCCAGTCAGTTTGATTATGCCAGATATGCCGCAGGTCTTATAAACGTTGAGAACCCCAAGGCTTATGCAGAGGCAGCTGAAAGTTCAAGACTCCTTAAGGATCTAAGCGGAGGTATTTCCAACCTGTTGACCGATGCTTCGGAAAAATCACAAAAGCTGGCAGACATCCTAAGGGATATCCCAGAAGAAGAGAGGGAGTCTGATATGCTTTCCTTCCCGGATCACTGCATAACCAATAATAAGGGCAGCCACCGGGATAAAGCACTTCTGGCCTTCGGCCTCTACGGGAGCATAACAGGCAGCACAGAAAGTGCATATGTAGCCCTGGGTGAAAACAGCTCCTATCTGGTATTTGAAGAAGAAGGCCAATGGAAGTACCTTGACTGCAAATACCACGATATAAAGGGTTATATAAATGATGAGATCTATGTAGTATTCAACAAGGAATTTGTATATAATGGGAAGCTTGGTATAGGGGATATACCTGATTTTGTAAGGTAGGAAAATATAGAATGATGCGTCATAGACGCATCATGGTTACGGGGTTTCGAGGTATGTTTGGGTATTCCTTTTTGGTATGAGGGGACGGGTAACACTGAACACACGGATGTTATACGGAATCGCCTCGCGATTACACGGATGATTATTAATTTCTCAATTACGCTGTCATGCTGAACGCATTGAAGAATCTTAACTTTCCTGCTCATCCAATGAAAAATCTTCATGCATTCCTTTAGGGTCTAGATCCTTCGCAAGCTCAGGATGACACAGAGGCTCAAGTAGTTATAATGCGACATTAGCGGACGCGCAATGCGCGCCCCTACAATATAATAATGGCAATCCGTAGGGGCGGCCATTGGCCGCCCGCATATTACGCATTCCTCAGGGCAGGCATGGAAACCTGCCCCTACGTATAATCAAACATAGCAATGTAGAGGAGGGTTTCCATACCGTCCCGTTAATGACACATCATGGTTGAGGCTGGAGTAAAAAGTCCTCCAAAGCCCCGCTTGAACACCCGAAACTCGCAACAGGACCCCTGAGACATGACCCTGCGCCTGCATCTCGCAACCGAAAATGCGACATCGTCGCATTTTTATACAAATCTAACCATTTCTTCATCCTTCAAAAGCTCCTTTATAAGGAGCTTAATAT
>JAWLHF010000084.1:0-14309 GCA_041690515.1 Clostridiaceae bacterium
GCCTCTGCTATAATGGCACAGGAATATGTGAAAATTATTGCGGACTTAAAGGAAGGCAGCTTCTCTGCCACAGCCTGGGGCTGCGACCTCACTTATGACTATGTGAAGATTAACGGAAGCTATAGAAGCTGAAAAACATAAAGCCGGGATGAATGTGAAATGTTCATCCCGGCCTTTTCTATATGACAGTTATTTTTTCAAGGAGCCAAGTATACCTCTTATCAGTGACCTGCCCAATTCTCTTCCTATGGTATTCATAGCTGTACCCGCCACTTTCTCCAAGGTGGACTTGCGATTGTATGTGCGCTTTGTTGTCGTTCTTCTTTGCTTCTCCTCCTTTTCCCACTGCTTCTGCCTCTCCAGCCGCTCTTTTTCTTCCTGCTCAGCTGCCTGCTCCTGCTTCACTTTCAGCTCCAGTAGCTCATAAGCCGACTCCCTGTCCACCTCTCTGTCGTACTTTTCGCCCATAGGTGAAGTGGCTATTATCTGTCGACGGAGGTTATACTCAATCATTCCGAATTTACTTTGGGGCGGCATGATCAGTCCACGCTCCACCACACTCGGACTGCCCTCTGAATCAAGGCAGGATACCAAGGCTTCTCCTGTCCCCAGCTCAGTTATGACAGCCTCTGTGTCAAAGTTCGGATTTGCACGGAAGGTCTGGGCTGCGGCCTTTACACGCTTCTGCTCAGCCGGAGTATATGCACGAAGTGCATGCTGTACACGGTTTCCCAGCTGTCCCAGCACATCCTGAGGCAGATCCATCGGATTCTGTGTAATGAAATATACTCCAACACCCTTGGACCGGATAAGTCTGACTACCTGTTCAATCTTCTGCAGCAGCACCTTCGGTGCATCCTCAAACAGCAGATGAGCCTCATCGAAGAAGAACACCATCTTAGGTTTGCTCAGATCCCCTGCCTCAGGCAGAGTCTCAAACAGCTCCGACAACATCCACAGCAGGAAGGTGGAATAAAGTGCAGGCCTGTGAAACAGCTCTACGCTATGAAGGATATTGATACATCCCCGTCCGTCCTCTGCTTTCCTCATCCAGTCAAAGATGTCCAGAGCAGGCTCTCCGAAGAAATGCGCTCCTCCCTGGTCTTCCAGGACTATCATATTCCTCAGTATGGCACCGATACTTTGAGTGGAAATGCTCCCATATTGCAAAGTGAACTTCTTTGCATTATCTCCCACATATCTGATCATGGCATTCAGATCCTTTAGATCCAACAGCAGCAAACCCATATCGTCAGCTATGCGGAATATTATATTCAGAACACCTGTCTGGGTATCGTTGAGCCCCAGCAGTCTTGACAGCAGCAAAGCCCCCATCTCAGATACAGTAGTGCGGACAGGATGTCCCCCTTCCCCAAACACATCCCAGAAGCAAACAGGGTAAGCTTTATATATAAAGTCTCCTATTCCAAGCTTGTCCACCCTCTCAGCCATTTTGGGGCTGTCGCTTCCCTGTACTGCCAGCCCTGCCAGATCCCCCTTTATGTCTGTAAGGAAAACAGGTACACCCATATCACTGAAGGACTCTGCCATAACCTTCAAAGTAACGGTTTTCCCTGTACCGGTAGCTCCAGCTATCAACCCATGGCGGTTTGCCATATTAGGCAAAAGATAAACAGGTATATCACTTTTGGCAATCAGAACTTTGTCATCAGAGTACATATCCTTCACTCCCTCAGCGTTTTTTTAGATAAAATAGTATAAAAAACCTTCTGCTAATATCTTAACAGAAGGTGCTGTAATTGTAAATAAATGTATAATACTCTGATTTCTGCCGCTCCTGCTTATCTTTTTCTAGCCGGCATCATGTGTATTGCCTCGTTTCCAAGTCCCATAACCGCCTCGCTGAAAGCTTCCCCTAAGGTCGGATGAGCATGTATGGTGTCTGCAATGTCTTTAGCATTCATATCATGGGCTATGGCCAGAGCTCCCTCATGAATCAGATCCGAGGCGTGAGGCCCCATTATATGTACACCGATTATTTTGTTATCCTTACCGGAGGAAATAACCTTTACAAAGCCTTCCGGTTCTCCCATTGCCAGGGCTTTTCCATTTGCACCGAACATGAACTTACTTACCTTATAATCCAGGCCTTTCTCCTTAGCCCTCTCCTCAGTCATCCCAACATAAGCGATTTGCGGATTTATGAATATACAATCAGGAACTACATCCTGTCTGGCCCCTGAGGTAATCCCCATTATATGCTCCACTGCATGTATTCCTTCATGGGATGCCACATGGGCAAGCATTATTCCCCCTATTACATCCCCAATGGCATATATCCCAGGTATATTTGTTTCATAATGCTTGTTTACCTTTATACTCTTTTCGTCATATTCAATTCCTGCTCCGTCAAGATTCAAGCCCTCCAGCACAGGCCCTCTGCCCGAAGCCATCAATAAGTAATCAGCTTCAATGACAATATCCTCTTTACCATCCTTTTTGCTTGCAGCTCTTATAACAAGTCCATTCTCTCCTCTTGTTATCTCCTTAGCCCTTACCTGGTCATAAAGCTTGATTCCCTGCTTTTTCAAAATAGATGGAAGTCTCTTTGTTATGTCCTTGTCGACTCTTTTCAACAAGGTGGAGGATATGACAGAAACCTCCGAGCCCATGGCATTGAATATGTATGCAAATTCTATACCAATAACTCCGCTGCCTGCTATAGCCAAGCGTTTAGGCACTTCTTTGAAATTCAAAATATCATCGCTGGTTATTACCCCTTCCAGATCAGCTCCCGGTATATCCGGCTTTGACGGCTTTGATCCTGTAGCGATGATAATGTTCTTCGCACTTACAATCTCTTCCCCGCCATCATTCAATACTACATGGACAGTATTTTTATCCAGAAGCTTTCCCCGTCCTCTCAGCAGATTTATTCCGTAGCCCTTGACAAGCTTTTCGATGCCTCCTACCAATTGATCCACCACAGCCTGCTTCCTTTGCTGAATCTTCTGCACATCGATCCCATAGCCATCCACATGAATCCCAAAACTGTCGATGTCCTTAAGAGTGTTTAATATCTCAGCATTAGTATATAATGCCTTTGTCGGGATGCAGCCTCTGTTAAGGCAGGTTCCGCCCATTTCTCTTTCTTCAACAAGAGTTACCTTTGCTCCCAGCTGCGCCGCCCTGATAGCGGCCACATAGCCTCCCGGCCCTCCTCCAATGATTACGATATCATTATCCATAACCTTCACCATCCTAATATCAATCTCATTACTGCTTATTATGTACTAAAACTGTTATGTATCATTATATCCTTTTCACTTGAGATTATCAAAAATTGACAAATAATTAGCATGGTGCCGGACTATTCTTCGTAACAAATGACTGGTGTCCCTTCTTCTATATTATTAAAGATTTTTTTTGCTAGATATACCGGGACATTGACACAACCATGACTTCCATTCCTCTTATATACATTACCGCCAAATGAATATCTCCAACTGGCATCATGTATTCCTATATCTCCGTTAAAAGGCATCCAATAGGTCACCTCAGCTTCATACCCCGGCCCTGTAAGCGTCGGTCCCATCTGTTTGTAGTTGATCATGTAGATACCGGCCTCAGTGGCATTTCCTCTATTGGGATTGCCTGTTACAACAGCTCCTTGCGCAATGAGCCTCCCCTCCTTGTAAAACCATAAATGCTGCCTTGTCAGATTTATTTCTACATAAGTATTTCCTATGTCATTATCGCCATCAGAAAAAGCCCTTTGAGCATATATAGGCTCTTTTTCAAGCACATCTCCGCGTCTGATATTTTCAATAAGCGCCTTTGCTTCAGCCTCACGGTCAATTTTCCATCCATAAAAACCCCCCTTGACCTCAACAATTTTATTTCGGGATGTTTTGAATTTTCTCGCTGTACTGACTGTGTCATATTTTTTGCTCATTTCATATAAGTATTGCATAATTGCTTCCTTGTCTATTATCACTTCCAGATCCCCATCAACACCAAGCCATTTATTTATGATACTTTTATCCAATAGCTCCTTTTGACTTCTAAGTATATATGTGATTCTTGTTGATACATACTTATCCAGACGATTCCTGGTGAGGGCAGTTTTATCAGAACTCAAAGTGTACTTAGGATTAATATAGCAATGATTTCTATCCAAATCCAGCATTGTCTGTCCTTTCAATACACACCTTTTTATAACCTCATGCAGCCTGCCCCTATGGAGCTTGTTGCCATACACCTCTTTAACCGTTTCATAATAGCCGTCAACATACTTGAAGCTTACATTCCGAGGTTCTGTAATATCCTTGTTCAGACAGTTCAATTCATTTATCCTGCCTTCCAAACGCCCTTTGTCATAGACAAACAGATCTCCTACATAGTAGCTCTGCTCCTTAAACAATGAAATCGGCCATTTGACCGAAACCTGCATTCTATGTATCTTGCTGCTGCTGTTATTCCTGTTGTACCTCAGGCCAATATCCTGTCCCATTATCTCCTCTGTTTCTCCGTCTCTCTCAATTAGCTGCAACCTATAGTTCTTAACATAGCTTAGAATTATTTCCTCTGCTTTTTCATAGGCTTTTAATGAGACGTCTACCCCGTTTATTACTGTATTAAAGAAGAAATGATTCATAAAGTATAATGAAATGAGCAAATATAGCAATACTATCGAAGCCGCTGCTATTTTGACATCTTCAGTTAGCTTGCCTGTGTAAGGCTTTTTAAAACCAGCATTCTTCATACAGCATAATACCCTTTACTTGAAATATCATGAATTTAGTCATAGTGACTAATTTATACTATGCTTATGTTTTTGATTTTAAAACTAAACTCATAATGTGGTGACTGGCACCAATTCCTTTCGGCTTACCGGTACTTCGCATTCGGGTAATTCTTCTGATATATATCAATGGCTATGCCTTTTAAGTCATCCTCACTCAATTTGGCAAACTGAGCTAATATATTTTTATTAATATCTATATTCGGGAATTTTCCACTATTGTCATATATATACCGGACTATATCCTCGAACAACTTTGTATTGGCCTTGGTATGCGTGTTGTTTACCTCCATCCCTATGTCTAAAGAATAAAACTGATTCAAACACATAAACTGCATTTCGCCATAGGCCAGCTGTGAAAGCTTGGCCTTGTATTCGTCCTCACCTGACCATTTAAAATTAGCTCCCGTCTTTTTATCAATAGAATGCTGGCTTTCATGGATGATGTTTGTTCTAAAAGTAAAATCCTTTTCAAGCCTGCAAAAAAGATAACTCTGCAGTTCACTGCCGGATATGCCTTTGGCCTTTGCTTTTTCAGTCTCTATAGTTATCTGCTTATCGATAAACATAAATAAAGTATTTGGAGAAAAGAATACCTCCAAGGGTTCTCTTTCTTCCTTTTTATGAAAGCTGCCAAATTCCTTCATGGCATCTTCTCTGGCATCTTTATTATAAAAGGCTGCCAACCTAAGCATCCCATCATACTCATTGTTCTGTATCACTGTGACAATCTCATTTGAACTTATGCTCCATCCTCCTACGCCCCCGCCCTTCATGGACCTCCAATAATCCAAGCCGTTACTGATCATATTTTTTAGTGTAATGGCCTTCAAATCTATTTCTTCTCCCCATAAAGAAGAATGTATCGTAGAATTGCCTATTACTCTTCCAAAATGTGTTCCCATCATACTTCCATTTGCATTTATATTAGCAATCCTGACATTGAACTTCTTTTCTATTTCTATATTCAGCATATTAATTCCGAAGGCACTTCCCGGGTTGTATTGTTTTTGCGGGAACAGCACAGTGATTATTTCATAGGCTGGTTTTATCCTATAATAATAATTCCGCTCCACACTCATACCGTCTATACATCTCTCCCGGTAATAATCCTCAAGTATATTGCATAGTTCATCCCTAAAAGATAAATATATCTCAAGCTCATGAAGCTTGTTCTTGATTTCTTCATTTGCCTGATCCTGTTCCAATACCTTTTTATACTCTATTGCTGCCTCATCATAAAGGACAAGATCCGCATAAAGCTGGGCCATTTGTAAATGACTCATATCTTTTTTGCCTACAACAGCACCCTTATACATCATGTTCCATTCCGGTAACCTATTGTATACATGATCTTCGCTTTCGTCTATTAGGTTGTCATTTTTCCATACTTTGTAAGCCTTATCAAATTGTTCTGTCTCAACATAAAGCTTATGCAGCACTTCATTTGTTTCTATACTGAAGGGGTTGTTTTCTGATGCACATTCCAGCACTTCTATAGATTTTCCTCTATTGCCCAGTTTCAGATAGCAACCCGCGATATCCGTGTATAAATCAGCTAGTTTGGGATTTATGGGTACATTTTTATAGCCTATAGTATTACTTACTGCTATTTCATAGTATTCTACAGCTTTCTTGTATTGTCCCTTTGCTTCATATACACACCCCAAACCCCTATAGTGCTCTGGATTTCCTTGATTCAATTTTACGGCTCTCCTGAATAATTCTTCGGCCTTATTATAATCCTTGAATATATGAAACTCCATAAATCCATAATTATTCAATACCATTTCATTGTCTTTTATTATGTCGTACTTATTCTCCAATAGCTTTCTGGCTTCTTTGTATTTGAGTGAGGCTGCTAGTGCTGCAAATTCATTGAATATATCAACACTTTCCTTACTTGGTTCTACAACCGTTTTGTTTGCCGGCACCCCACTCGAACAAGAGGTTAAAGCCAATATCAGCGTAAATATCAGTATAGCCCTGACAATTCTCATTACCTTCTCCATGTTATCTATTTCCTCCTTGAAACAAATTTAACTCCATCCATTCCTTAATACGGATATATATAAAATTTGTTTCTTAATGTGGTGCCAAAAAAAAAGCTGAGATGCGTTGCATCTCAGCTTTTTCTATGTACTAGCAGTATATTCTATTAATCCGAAGCTTATCTGTATGGCGGTATCCACTTCCTTCATAAGCTCTTCTGATAAGTGACCTATTCTTTCTCTAAGTCTTTTCTTGTCAATTGTCCTGATTTGTTCCAGTAGTATTACAGAGTCCTTTGTTATTCCAAAATTGTCAGCCGCCAGCTCTACATGAGTAGGCAGCTTCGCTTTGTTTATCTGCGAAGTTATTGCTGCAACAATAACAGTGGGACTGTATTTGTTTCCTATATCATTCTGTATGACAAGCACGGGCCTTACTCCGCCCTGCTCAGATCCTATTACCGGGCTCAAATCCCCATAGAAAATGTCCCCTCTTTTTACAACCACATTATTCACACTCCGCAAGCCTTGTTTCATATCCTATCATAGTCTCGTTATCTGCTGTAAAACCTAGTTCTGCCAGTGTAATGTTAATCTCAGACATCTCCAGATATCCACTTTTCATTTTTTCTATTGTACTGGTTCTTTTTATTTCTGTTATATAAAAACGCATAGCGTTTCTGATAAATTCACTTCTATTGATGCACTCATGGCACACCATATCATCTATTTCCTTTAGCAGTGTATCCGGCATGCATACTGCGATTTTCTTCGAATCAGCCACACTAGCACCTCCTAAGTTCTTTAAAGACCATACAGATTGCGGAAGAGTCTTAGCATTCCGTCCGGTCAATAATATGTATGAGCAGAGTATGTCAAATTATGTATCGGAAATGCACATTTGTACCATATATGATTATACTAACCGCATATACAATATTATATACCAATACACACCTTATGCCTACGTGAAATATATGGCAACAGCTTATCCTATTTTATATTTCCCACGATAAATTTCTTCTTGAATCCAAATGTGCAAATATAATCCTTGATCTATACAACGCTTATAATTCTTTCATTGCAGCTAATCTATCACATAATTCAGCACATCGACTATCTTTCCGTCCTTTATATAAACCCTTGGAACTCTCTTGCTTATCATACATACTATTTCATAATTAATAGTTCCCAGTTTTTCCGCCAATTCATCAATATGGATGAAACTACCATTCTGTTTTCCGAAAAGTACTACCTCATCACCGGCTTTTACGTCATCGATACCGGTTATATCAATCATACACTGATCCATACAGATTCTTCCTACCACCGGTACTCTTTTCCCCTTTACCAGTGCCTCTGCTTTTCCTGACAGCATTCTTGTATATCCATCAGCGTAGCCTATAGGCAGTGAAGCTATTTTGCTCTTTTTTTCGGCTATGAACCGTCTTCCGTAGCTTACACTCTGTCCCGCTTCTATTTCCTTTACATGACTGATTCTCACCTTAAGTGACATGACCTGCTTAAGCTCCAGCCTGTCAAGCATAACTTCGTCGGAAGGCTTAAGTCCGTATAGCATGATACCCGCTCTGACCATATCCATATGCATATCATGCAGGTCGATTATTGTAGCACTGTTACCGCAGTGTCTTATATTGATTTTCACATTTTCCTTTTCAAGCTCATTGCAGATCCAATTGAATTTTTCATACTGTCCCTTTGTATACTCTTTATCTACAGCATCGGCTACAGCAAAATGTGTGAATATACCTTCAAGGGTTATATTGGGTAGCTGGCTTATCTTCTTTATGAGCTGCACCGAATCCATAGTTGCCTGTAAGCCTATCCTTCCCATTCCAGTATCGACCTTTATATGGATTTTTGCAGTTTTGCCCTGCCTGACCGCCTCGTTGGACAGTGCTTCTGCCAGATCCCAGGAGTATACAGCCTGCTCAAGATTGTTGCTTATGATCTCCTCTGCCCTTTCCTTGTCAGTAAAGCCCAAAACGAGTATTGGCACGTCAAAGCCTGCCCGTCTTAGCTCAATACCCTCATCCAGCACGGCTATGGCAAATCTGTCAGCTCCATTGTCCAGCAAAGTCTGCGCTATTTTTTTTGCTCCATGTCCATAGCCGTCAGCTTTGATAACTGCTGTCACAAGAGCACCCTGCTGCGCAAGCCTGCGCACTTCCCTGATGTTATGGGCGAGAGCATCCAGATCCACTTCCGCCCATGCAGCCCTGATTTTCTTCAGATCGTACATTCTCTTTCATCTCCTGTAATTCAAATATTTATTGGGTAATCTCGAAATCCCCGTCCTTCAACTGGGGATTGTATACAAAGTTATCATAGTATAATGCTGCGTATCTCCTGCCATCATCTCCATATATTTCAGCCTTGACCGGCACAACTTTCTCCGGATCAATCCACAGCTTTCCATGGCGCATATATCTGTTTGCTTTGAATACATCGAACTCAAGGGCAATAAGCTCTTTATCCCCATCCTTTTCCGTACTCACTTTTACTTTATCGGTTTCCCTCAAGTGATTAAGGAACGAGCCTATGAACGCATCATATTCTATGGAGTCGGAGAAGTTCTCTGTTACAAGGTATTGGTTTATGCCGGGATGATATATGTACGAGCGGCTTCCGTTGTATATGGTCACCTGCCCCTCAAGCTCCTTGGGTGACAGTACCACCACCCTGTATTTGTCAGGACTCCTGTAGAAGTGTTTCAACTTATATTCCATTGTGCTTATGTTATTCGACACTCTCATGGTCACATCGCAGGTGTAGGAAGATAGTTCAAGCAGTCTCCTGCTCACTTCCTCAAAGCTCTTTTGGGAGTTCACTACTCCGCATCCCGTTAATACTACACATACAATAACCGACAGACATATGATTCTTCGATACACAATGCACCCTCCTATGAGCGGATACTGTCCGCTCCAATATCTCATCATATGTTTTTATTGTATGTGAAAATTCCGCTATTATGTCACCTGCATGTTTAGCACCCTATGTCTCATATTGCGCTGACAATGCAGATTCCTAATGAATATTGCGCTTTGCCTCTTCTTCCGATTGGAGCAGCAAATCCTCAATGACAATTCCCTCAGCCTCAATAGAGACCTCAGCCACTGCAGTAGCTGTGGCAAAATCCCTGGAGTGGGATATGGTCACATGGATTATTCCTATTCCGTTATCCTCTATAAACTGCTTTACATTTCCTCCAAACCTGACTATAGGTTTTCCTACCGTACCCCTCAGTATTTCAATATCTTTCCATCTGAAGCCCCTCAAGCCTGTTCCCAATGCTTTAAGCACAGCTTCCTTTGCAGAAAACCCCCCTGCAATATGCTGTGCCCTCATGTCCTTTTTTTTGTAGTATTCCAACTCCTGCTCCGTAAACAATCTTTCTATAAACCTGGGGCTTCTGGAAATTGCCTTCTTGACCCTCTTAATTTCAATAATATCAGTACCTATACCGAATATCACACAATCACCCCCAAAATCCGAATGTCTGTATTGGCACTTAAATGTATTTATTCTACAAAAAAACTTTATATCCTTTCACTTGATTCTGTAATCATACAAAAAACAAGGTCGGTTCCACTCATAGCAGAATCAACCCCTCCCGGAATCAGACTATTCTTTTAAGGCAAAAAACTATTGTCAAGACTTTCCATTTCGTCTGCTCCGACCATTCCATGAAGAAAGGAGTACAGCTTATTCATCCGCTCCTCAGTCTCAACCTTTTTCTCTATCAGTGCCGCAAGCTTATGCCTTATTTCATCCACCTGCGTTACACACTTGTCATAATCTGACTTATGCTCCTTTATAAGCTCATAGGATCTCTTGATTGTTTCTTTCAGAAGCTCGGTATTGGCTTGATTTATAAGCTCCGGCATAGGCTCCAGCTCCTCTCTGAGTCTGGGCAATCTTTGGTTGATCTCTATAAGCTCCTTCTGAGTCTCTTCCATCTTTATCAATGCAGCCTGATCATTATTGTCGTTAATATCCTTTGACAGATATAGTATTTTATTCATCAATATTTTCTTTCTCTTCTCCATATTGGAAAGCTCTGCATCATATTCCTTTTCTTTAGTAATAAGCTCCTCCAGCTTTGAAACCATTTTCTGCATACTTTTGGACTTATAATTGGAGAAAAGCTGAATCCACTCAGGTACATATATTAATATCGGAATCTTGTTCTTTTTGACAATATTATCTTTAAAATCAATATTCTTCACTTGGTCTTCTCTCCATTCCATAGGTTTCGCACCATATATTCAGTCTGATACTATCATAAATAATATCGACATATTGCTATGTTTCTCTACATTAATTTTACTACATAACCAAATATAATGAAATGTTTTTTCACATAAAGAAGAGTACCGTTTATACGGTACTCAAACCTTTTATTCATTGTGTTTCATATCGTCTTCCACTGCTTTATAGGTTTTGTAGCCTCCGGTAAGGTTCCTTACCTTATCAAAACCGTTCTGCATCAGCATTCTCACTCCTATATAGGAACGCAGGCCTACCTGGCAGTTCACAATAATCTCCCTATCCTTAGGTATCTCCTCAAGCCTGCTTCTTATCTGCCCCAAGGGTATATTCACCCCATTGGGTATATGACCCGCTTCATACTCTGAGGGTTCTCTCACATCAAGCAGAAAGTTACGGTCCATATCCGCATTCATTGCTTCATTCCAATATGCCACTTTGACGTCTCCATTCAATACATTGCTTCCCACATACCCTGCCATGTTTACAGGGTCCTTGGCTGACGAGAAGGGAGGGGCATAGGCCAGCTCGAATTCCTGCAGGTCATGTACCGACATTCTGTGCCTTATAGCTATAGCAAGATGATCTATCCTTTTATCAACGCCGTCAAAGCCTGCTATCTGTGCACCCAACACCCTGCCTTCGGGAGTATATATCATTTTTATCGCCATTGCACTGCCCCCGGGATAATAGCCCGCGTGAGAGGGTGAGTGAGTGGTTGTTGTTATATAGTCCTTACCCAATTCCTTCCCAAGCTTCTTAAGCGCCTTTTCACTTATTCCAGTAGAAGCCGCAGACATATCAAATACCTTTGCTATTGCTGTTCCTTGAGTTCCCTTGTAGGCTTCCCTTCGTCCCGCTATATTGTTTGCAACTATCCTTCCCTGCTTGTTTGCCGGTCCTGCAAGGGGTATCAATGCAGGGTTGCCGCTTACATAATCATTGACCTCAATGGCGTCTCCCAAAGCATATATATTCGGATCTGAGGTCTGAAGATATTCATTTACCTTTATTCCACCGGTAATGCCTATCTCAAGATCCGCTTCTTTCGCCAATAAGTTATTGGGCCTTACTCCTATTGAAAGTATTATTATATCAGCAGCGATTCTCTTGCCACTTTGCAGTTCCACCGCAATCTTATCTCCCTCTGCCTCGAAGGCTTTAACCCCATTCTTAAGGTGAAGGCCACAGCCCTTACTCCTGATATGGTTATGAATGATTGCAGCCATTTCATAATCAAAAGGTGCCATAACCTGGTCAAGAGCCTCGACTATATCAACCTTTAAGCCTGCAGCATGAAGATTCTCAGCCATTTCAAGGCCGATGAACCCCCCGCCCACTACAACTGCGCTTTCGGGCTTTTTCTCATCCAGGAACCCCTTTATTGAATCAGTATCAGGGATATCTCTCAGGGTGTATATACCCGGGTTGTCTATTCCAGGTATTGGAGGCTTGACGGGAGCAGCACCAGGCGAAAGTACAAGGACATCATAATTCTCACGGTATGTTTGTCCGCTTCTCAAATCCCTTATTTCCACAGTCTTACTGCTTCTGTCTATACCGATTACCTCTGACATATCCCTCACATCTATATTAAAACGTGACTTCATAGCCTGAGGGGTCTGTACCAGAAGATTATCTCTCTCCTTTATCGTACCTCCGATATAGTAAGGCAGTCCACAGTTGGCAAAAGATATATACTGGCCTTTTTCAAACATTATAATCTCAGCATTTTCATCAAGTCTCCTAAGCCTTGCAGCAGTAGAAGCACCACCTGCGACTCCTCCTACTATCAGAACCTTCTTACCCATAGTCAAGCCTCCTTATTGTTAATTTCTAATTATATATCCGAGCTGTAAGAACCCAAACTTGGCTACACTAAATCAGATTTGTATACCAGTACCTCCAAGGGGTATATAAATATTATATTTCTATTTTATACCACTGTCAATACATCCATAGTCAATTCTCATAGCTGCCCTTACCTCCTTCATGGTCTCCCTCGCTTCGTTTCTGGCTCTTTCCGTACCGGCTCTTATTATCTTATCTACCAGTTCCGGCCTTCCTTCGTAGTATTCACGTCTTTCCCTGATGGGTTCAAGCACCTGCTCAATGACTGCAACCAGTTTCTTCTTGCATGTTACACACCCTATGGAGCCGCCGCTGCACATTTCCTGTATGTTTGCTTCTTCTCCTTGGTTGAAGGCTTTATGATATGCAAATACGGTACATACATGGGGATTCCCGCAATCCGTTATTTTTATACGATCAGGATCTGTAACCGCCGAGAATACTTTTTCTCTGACAACCTTTGGATCATCTTTAAGGTATATCCCATTACCAAGGCTCTTTCCCATTTTTGACCTTCCATCCAGTCCCACAAGCCTCGGTACACTGCTGAGAAGAGCCTGAGGTTCAACAAGAACAGGTTTATACAATTCGTTAAACCTTCTCACAAGCTTCCTTGCCAATTCCAGATGAGGAAGCTGATCCTCACCGACAGGTACAAGATCCGCTTTGCAGAAGGTAATGTCGGCAGCCTGGCTTACGGGATAACCCAGAAATCCATAGGTGATATCCCTGTATCCATATTGCTGCACCTCTGCCTTTATCGTAGGGTTGTGCCTGAGTACATTGACCGTCGCAAGCATTCCGTAATATACTGTAAGCTCGGCAATTTCCGGGATATATGACTGTATGAAAATAGTTGCCTTATCCGGATCAATACCTGCAGACAGATTATCAACGGCAACACTCCTTACATCCCTGTACAGCTTTTCAGGCTTGTCAAAATTGGTAGTAAGGGCTTGAACATCGGCAATTATTATAAAGGTATCGTATTCCTCCTGAAGCCTTACCCTGTTCTGAAGGCTTCCCAGATAATGCCCCAGGTGCAGATTGCCTGTGGGGCGGTCTCCTGTAAGTATCCTCTTTTTTCTTTCCATCTATTACGCACTCTCCTATAAAATTTGTTTTGTGTCTAGTAGTTTCACCTATCCACCAGCCATCTGACATGATAACCATCTCCTTTTAAAAACAATAAAAAAACTCCTATCCCAATAATGGGACAGGAGCTCCTGCGGTGCCACCCAAATTGCCTGCCGAAAGCAAGCCTCTTATACAGATACTATCATATCCGTTTTCCTGTAACGTGGAAAAACTCCGTCAGCGCCTACTAATATTCGGGCTGCTCTCCCGGGTCCATTCAACAAAACCTCCCTGCCTGCTTCCACCAAACGCAGGCTCTCTGAAAGGAAAAA
>JAWLHF010000085.1:0-12217 GCA_041690515.1 Clostridiaceae bacterium
CACCTGTCAGACAAACATAGGCAATCAGCTCAAACCCTTTGAGCTGAGATTTGAGATAGACACGTCAAGATGGTATATATACAAGATATAATTAAAAAATGAGGGGAACGGATACCACGGAACACACGGAATCCCCCGGAATTACACGGATGATAACAAAATATTCTTCCGTGGCTTCAGTGGATTTCAGTGTCTTCAGTGGTTTTCGTCCTTGACCCACAGCACCGCTGCCGTAGATTGGAGGTTACTTATGTCCAAAAACAGGATCATAATGCATATTGATGTGAATTCAGCTTTTCTTTCATGGCAAGCTGTCTATAACATACAGGCAGGGGAGAAAATGGATTTGAGAGAAATACCATCTGCCGTAGGCGGCAACCAGGCGGATCGTCATGGAATAATACTTGCAAAAAGCACACCGGCAAAAAAATATGGCATACAGACAGGAGAAGTCATATGGCAGGCGAAACAGAAATGCCCCGAATTAGTTATTGTCCCGCCTAATTATTATCTTTATATGAAATGCAGCAATACGCTGTATGAGCTTATGAAGGGATACTCTCCGATACTCCAGCGTTTCTCCATAGATGAGATGTTCCTGGATTATACAGGTCTGGAGCCGCATTTTGGAGACCCGGTAACAGCCGCGCACCTTATAAAGGAGCATATCCGAAGAGAGCTTGGATTTACAGTAAATATCGGTATTTCACATAATAAGCTTCTGGCAAAGGTGGCAGGTGATTTGAAAAAGCCGGATATGGTTCATACCCTGTGGCCTGAGGAAATACCTGATAAAATGTGGCCTCTTCCCGTAGGAGATCTTTTCATGGTAGGGCGCAGGACTGCAAAGAAGCTTTTGGATATGAACATCAACACCATAGGTGATCTTGCAAATGCAGACAGGAAGCTGCTCCAATCCAAGCTGAAATCCCACGGGACCCTGATATGGTGCTATGCCAACGGCCTTGACGAATCTCCCGTGCACTCAGGTTATTTTCTTCAAATGAAAGGAATAGGAAACAGTACGACCATACGCTTTGACGTCACGGACTACAAGACAGCCTATAAGGTATTATTATCCTTGACGGAGTCAGTGGCCTTCCGTCTCAGGGCTGCCAGTTCCTGCTGCCGGGTAGTCTGTGTGGAGATCAGGACCTCTGAGCTTAATTCCTATTCTCATCAGCGTAAGCTATATAATGCCACAAATGTCACCATTGAAATATACAGAAATGTTGTGCTGCTTTTTAACCAGGCCTGGAAGGGTGAGAATATAAGGCATCTTGGAGTAAGGGTTACGGATTTGTGCTCTGATGAATACATGCAGGCATCCATATTCGATGAAAAGGACACAGACAGGAAACAAGCCCTTGATGCGGCAGTTGATGTAATAAGAGAAAAATACGGCAATACTGCAGTAATGCGTGCAGTTTTTGCCGATTATGAATTCGCTCCTATGACCGGAGGCTCCGGTGCAGAGGATTATCCTGTTATGAGCAGTATATTATAGTCCCTGGTATTCGTTTTCAAGCATTGACATTACCACCATGGAGCGGTATATATCCCCTTGCTTCTTACAGTCCCTGAGGATTCCTTCCTGCACAAAGCCCTCACCGCCGTATAACCCTATGGCCTTTTCATTGTCGGAATATGCATCCAGCCACAGCCTATGATACTTAAGCTCCTCAAAGCAGTATTTCTTTAAGAACTTTACGCTGGTATGTCCAAAGCCTCTTCCCTTATCAGCTATGACCATGCGTCTGAACTCCAGCGCCCGGTCCTCCCCTCCGATTCCGGCAAGTATTATGTAGCCTACAAGCTCTTTGGTAGTCTCGTTTATTATGGAGATATGATCTTCATCCAGGCGGTTTATGGCCTCCATGTGTCTTTCCTTCGGCCATAGAAATACAAAATCACCATTGGCCTTTTCTATGCTGATTATCAGATCCAGGTACTCGGGTCTTGTTTTACAGAATATCAGGCCGTCCATCTCCATCATTACGTTTTTCACAGCATGTCCCCCCTAGCACTTTTCACAGACTATTTTTTACTAACTTAATTATATACTATGTTAAAAAAATATCCAAGTCAGTAAAAAAAAGGCATGCTCACGAAAAGCATGACTTTCTTATCTATCTGCTGACGACTTTTTCAAATCTTTCTCTTACTTTTTCTTCACCAATCACCTGCATTATCTCATAAAGATCCGGAGTGTTCCTCCTGTTGGCTACGGCTACCCTGATTGCTCCCGTAACATCCCCCACGTGACCTTTGTAGGTTCCCGGATTCTTCTTGAAGGTCTTCACATCCTTAGAATACCCCATTGCTTCACAGAATTCCTTTACTCTTGCGAACCATTCTTCCTTGGTATCAACATGGGTATAAACCTTCTCATACTCTCCTATAAGCCTTTTGGCTTCTTCCATGGACATTCCTTCAGGGAAGTTGTAGCCCTCTGCCACATCCTTATCAAACAGCTCGTCAAAGAAATAGAATATATTCGGTTTTACATCCAGCCACTTTGCAAAGTCCTTCCTGGGCTTTTCACCGTTCCTGTCAATACTGAATATCCTCTTAGCATATTGCTCATCCCTTGAGAGAAGTCCTGCAAGCTCACCGTCATACTCCCCGGCCCATTCCAGGGACATATCATAGACCTGTTCCCCCGACATGTATGCAATAATATCCTTGCTCATATCTGTAAGTTTTACTATGTCAAACATCGCACCACTTACGCTCATTCTTTCCAGTTCAATTATAAAATTGGTATTGGGTTCAGTAGGGTTTTCCCTTCTCCACTCTTCAAAATTAGAGTTTATCAGGTTGGTAAGGTATTCAATAACAGAGATGCTTGGATAACCCTGTTCATGATAAAAGCTTACATCAGCCTCCGGATCCTTTCTCTTGCTCAGTTTTCTTTTGGAGGAGCCCTCTATCTTCATTATAGGAGATATATGTGCAAAATATGGCTTCTCCCATTCAAGCATTTCAAATAATTCCACGTGCAGAGGAGCTGAAGACAGCCACTCATCACCTCTTACCACGTGAGTGGTCCTCATCAGATGATCGTCCACCACATGGGCAAAATGATAGGTTGGAAGCCCATCAGACTTCAAAAGAACTATATCTTGATAATTCTCGGGCATTTCTACATCACCCTTTATCAGATCTTTGAATACAAATCTATTATCAGGGCTACCCATTGATCTCAAACGAAGCACGAAGGATTTTCCCTCCGAAAGCTCATTCTTCACCTGCTCCAATGTGAAATCCCTATGTACTGCATACTCGCCATAGTAACCGGGAGTTATTTTCTTCTCTTCCTGCTCGCTTCTTATCCTGTTCAGGTCCTCCTCAGAACAGAAGCAGGGGTATGCGAGGCCTTTTTCAACCAACCGCTTTGCAAAGGTCTTATATATTTCCATTCTGTCACTCTGCTTGTACGGCCCGTAGCTTCCCTTTTCGTCGTCAACATCCGTTACGCCTTCATCAAAATTGATTCCAAATCTTGAAAGGGATCTTACTATGTTGGATACTCCCCCTTCCACCTCACGCTTCTTATCGGTATCCTCCACCCTCAGAAAAAACACTCCGTTGCTCTGATGGGCAAGCCTTTCGGACACAAGGGATGCATAAAGGCTCCCCATGTGCACATAGCCTGTCGGACTGGGTGCAAATCTTGTCACCTTTGCTCCTTCAGGAAGATTCCTTTTTGTATACAGCAACTCATAATACTCCGGTTTTTTATCAATATCCGGAAACAACAGATCCGCCATTTCCCTGTTTTCTGTCAAATTATGCATTATAACAAACCGCCTTTCGTCCCTGTCATTCTGAGTGCAACGAAGAATCTTATCCAAGATCCTTCACTTCGTTCAGGATGACATTTTTGTTAATCAATAATTTACATTAATCATCTTTTTACTGTCCTGTCAGCTTCATAGCCCACTTTTGGGCTTTATACAATATCCTCTCCTCATCAAGGGTGATGAGATGACCGCCTTCCATAACCAAGCTGCCGTCTATAATGACTGTCTCAACATCTGCTGAACTTCCTGAATAGACAATAGCTGATTTTATGTTGTACTTGGGGTAATAGTGGGCTTTTTCAGTATTCAACACTATTATATCCGCAGTGCTCCCCACAGTCAGCTTTCCCAGATCTTCAAAACCCAAGGCCTTTGCTCCTCTTACCGTAGCCATTTTCAAAACCTCATCCACAGGAAGAGCCGTAGGATCATCAGTATATATCTTCTGCAAATAGGTGGCCATCCGCATTTCTTCCAGCATATCGAGATTATTGTTGCTGGAAGCTCCGTCAGTACCCAGACACACATTTATACCTCTATCCAGCATTTTTACTACCGGTGCGATGCCGCTTGCAAGCTTCATATTACTTCCCGGATTGTGCACCACATTTACCTTCCGATCCGATAGTATATCAATATCCTCATCATCCACAGCCACACAGTGGGCTGCAAGAGTCCTTCCATCAAGAAGCCCAAGCCTGTCAAGATATTTGACCGGTGAAGAGCCATGCTTTTCGATACAGCCCTTTACCTCTTCCTTTGTCTCGGAAAGGTGTGTCTGTACCGGTATTCCCAGCTCCTTCGACTTTGCCGCAACCTTTTTCAGATAGGCCTCCGAGCTTGTATATACAGAGTGAGGTGCCAGCATGACCTTTATACGTCCGTTGAAGCTGTTGTGATATCTTTCAAAAAGCTCAATATTCTCACGAAGCCTATAATCAAGCTCTTCCTCTCCTGACTCACCCTGCAGCCCCCTGGACAGTACCGCCCGCATTCCCGACTCGGACACTGCCCTGGCAGTATCCTCCATAAAGAAATACATATCTGTAAAGGTAGTTGTTCCCCCTTTAATCATCTCAACCATGGCAAGGAGGCTTCCCCAATAAACCGCTTCGTCAGTAAGCTTGTCTTCCAGAGGAAATATCTTTGAGAAAAGCCAGTCCATAAGCTTCATATCATCGGCATAATTTCTGAACATTGTCATTGCAAGATGGTTATGTGCATTTACAAAGCCGGGCATCACAGTCCTTCCCTTACAGTCAATCACCTTTTGATATCCTACCTCCAGGTCATGCCCGCCGCTGCCTATGTAATCAATTTTGTTACCTCTTATGCCTATACTGCCTTCCTGCAATACATCACTGTTGTCGTTAAGAGTTATGATCTGTGCATTTTTAAGAAATATATCCATGTGCTATTCTCCCCAGCCTCTAAGATATTCCTCTTGCTCCTTGGTGAGCTTGTCAATCCTTATACCCAGGGCATCAAGCTTCATATGTGCTACCTTCCTGTCTATCTCTTCCGGCACCTCGTATACCCTGTTTTCAAGCTTTCCCTTGTTGTCACTGATATATTTTGCGGAAAGGGCCTGAAGAGCAAAGCTCATGTCCATTATCTCAGCCGGATGGCCGTCTCCTGCTGCAAGATTCACAAGCCTTCCCTCGGCAAGAAGGTTTATTATCCTTCCATCTTCCATGACATACCCCATTATATTATTCCTCATAAGCCTCTTCTCTTTGCTCAAAGCCTCAAGCTCAGGCTTCCAGACCTCCACATCAAAGTGTCCGGCATTGGAGAGTACCGCTCCGTTCTTCATAACCTTGTAATGCCTTCCTGTTATAACCTTTGTGCAGCCTGTAACGGTTACAAAGAAATCTCCTATAGGTGCCGCATCATCCATGGACATCACCCTGAAGCCGTCCATATATGCCTCAATGGCTTTTATTGGGTCTATCTCGCATACTATGACATTGGCTCCAAGACCTTTGGCTTTCATGGCAACTCCTCTGCCGCACCAGCCATAGCCTATCACCACTACATTCTTGCCTGCAACTATGAGATTTGTCGTTCTCATTATGCCATCCCATACCGACTGTCCTGTACCGTATCTGTTGTCAAAAAGGTATTTGCAGTAAGCATCATTTACAGAAATCATAGGGAATCTTAGAAGTCCTTCCCTGTCCCTTGCCTTAAGCCTCAGGACTCCGGTAGTGGTTTCTTCACTGCCTCCTATTATATTGGGAAGCAGCTCCTGCCTTTCTCCGTGCAGCAGGTGCACCAGGTCTCCTCCATCATCTATGACTATATCCGGTCCTATATCAAGAGCTGCATTCAAATGTGCATTATATTCCTCAGAAGTGGAAGCATACCACGCATAAACATTAAGTCCGTCCTCTGCAAGGGCTGCAGCAACATCATCCTGGGTAGACAGGGGATTGCTTCCCGTAACCGAAACTTCTGCCCCTCCGGCTTTCAGAACCTTTGAAAGATATGCCGTCTTTGCCTCAAGATGAATGGACATAACTATCTTCTTACCTGCGAAGGGCAGCTCCTTTATGAATTCCTTCTCTATGGCAGACAGTACAGGCATATAGCCCTTCACCCATTCAATCTTCCTGTGCCCTGACTCGGCCTTTTTGATATCTCTGATTATACTCTCTCTCATCATTTATCCTCCGTAAACTATTTTTTGCCTCATGCTGCGTGTTTCGTGCTTCGTGCTTTAAGCTAAGCCTCGAAGCCTGTGAGGACGATTCACAAATCGCCTCCGCCCCGTAATCCCGAAACCTCGAAACCTCGCAACCTATATAGCCTTATACTCTCCCTTTTTCACATAGGTAATGCATATAAATGCCAGCAGGAAGAAGCATAGTGCCAGTAAGAAAAGCACCCCGTACCCCACTAGGTCTATGATTTTTCCAAAAAGCGGCGGCCCCAGAATAGCCGACATTGAAGAAAAGAAATAATACAGCCCTGTATAAGCACCTATTTTGCTGTCGGTTGTCATTTCAACCACCATAGGGTAGGAATTGATATTTATAAATGCCCAGAATACTCCCCCCGCAAGCATGAGCCCCCTGATCAGGACAATATCCTTTAAAAACAATATTGCCGCAAAAACTGTCATAAGCCCCACAAGTCCTATCTTTACAGTCTTTTTCCTGCCTATCCTCGTGGCTATGAAGCCGCTGGGTATGGCAAAAATAAGAAAGGAAAAGGAGAAAAAACCCAAAGTTAGCGCTGCAGCGCTTTCCTTTATCCCAAGATACTTTACTCCGTAAAGGGTGAATAAAGCCTCTACTCCCTGATACCCAATGAACCAAAAGAAGATTGCAAATAATATGAATAACGCGCTCTTATCCTTATCCGACAGAATCTCCATAAAAGCAGCTATTATCCCTGAACTCTCCTTGTCTTCCAATGCCGGTGCGGCTGGTTCCTTTATCGCTTTATATAGGATTATTACAGCCAGCAGCATCAAAAGTGATGTTCCCATAAAGGGCATGTGCCTGTCATAATCATATATCCTTGAACCCACAAAGTAAGCAAGTAAAGCACCGAAGCCTCCCATGAAGTTGATTATGCCGTTGGCCTTGCTTCGAAGGGGAGAGGGTGTCAGGTCCGGCATAAGGGCTATGGTTGGAGCTCTGTATATGCTCATAGTTATGTTGAAGCACATCACTATGGCTATAAGACTTACAAGACTGAACTCATAGGGTATAAGGAAGAAAAAAGCTGCAGACACAGGTATGCCTATAAGCAGATAGGGCATCCTCCTGCCGTACTTAGTATTGGTTCTGTCACTCAAAGCTCCAAAAAACGGTTGAAGAGTTATAGCCGCAATATTGTCGAAGGTCATTATCAAACCTATTATAAAGGCACTGCTTATGTACTTATTAAGAAATATCGGCACAAAAGAATTATAGAGGGACCATGTGATGCTTATACAGAAAAATCCCAAACCCAGTAAAAAGGTATTGCCATAATTCAATTTGCTGCTATTCAATAAGTTCACCTCCTGTATCCCGTCTCAGAGCTTCCAGTATTTTGTCGGGATAGTTGGTTATTATTCCATCAACACCCATAGCTTCTGCTTTTACAGCTGCTCTTGGATCATTTACTGTAAATACGTTTATCCTATAACCTTCAGCTTTAAGCCCTTCTGCTATTTCGGGCACTAAAGCCATATGAAACGGATGCGCACAGTCACAGCCTACAGTCTTCATATAATTCCAAGGCTCAAAAAGACCTTCCATGTATAGTATTCCAGTACAGACAGAAGGATCTATCTCCTTGCACCTCTTTATGGAATAGTGGTTGAAAGAAGAAATTATCACCTTATCCAAAAGTCCGAAAGACGCTGTCTCAGCAATGACCTTCTCCTCTATTCCCGGATATTGCACTATACCGCTTTTTAATTCGATATTCAAAATCAACCCGTTGTCTTTTACCAGCCTGAGCAATTCTGAAAGCAGAGGCACCCTCTCGCTTTTGAATTTTTCCCCGAACCAGCCTCCTGCATCAAGGCCCTTTATATATTCATAATCGCAGTCCTTAATAAAGCCTTTTCCGTTGGTAGTCCTGTCCAGTGTCTCATCATGGCATACAATCAGCTTTCCATCCCTGGTCACCTGTACATCACATTCTATGCCATGGCTGCCCAGTTCCACTGCTTTTCTGAAAGCTGCCATGGTGTTTTCCGGTGCATAGCCGGAAGCCCCTCTGTGCGCATATACAAGGGTACTTGAGTTTCTCTGTGTCAATCCAATCACCTCAGAATTATTTTATATATACCATATTATACCCTATATCCTCCACAGAAAAAAAGTAGGCCGCTAAATTTAGCCAGCCTACTCCCAATTAAGCTTTCTGCTCTTGATCTGATTCATCAAATTCTTCGGCAATCCTTGCAAATTTCTCGATCTTCTTTTGCACCTTATAGTATATCGTATCTTCCGGATAATTACCCTTTTCATCCCTGACTCCTGCCGAGACATCTGTAAGTATCTCAATACCTTCATCTATGTTCTTAACGGGGTATATATGGAACTTACCCTCTCTGACAGCCTCGATAACCTCATCCTTAAGCATAAGGTTGACAACATTCTGCCATGGTATCATGACTCCCTCGTATCCTTTCAGTCCCCTAGCCTTACAAGTCTGGAAGAAGCCCTCTATCTTTTCATTAACTCCCCCGATAGGCTGTATCTCACCTTTTTGATTGACAGACCCGGTCACAGCTATATACTGTTTCATGGGCAGCTCCGCCAGGCTGGACAGCAAAGCATATAGCTCAGTACTGGAAGCACTGTCGCCTTCAATGCCGTCATAAAGCTGTTCAAAACATATGCTGGCCGAAATCGTAAGGGGGAAATCCTGTGCGAACTTATTTCCAAGATATCCGGTAAGTATGAGTACGCCTTTATCATGTATGCTTCCGCTCATTTCAACTTCCCGCTCAATATTGACTATGCCTTTCTCGCCGGCATAGGTCACTACCGTTATCCTGCTGGGCTTTCCAAAGGTATAATCACCAAAATCCAAGACCGAAAGGCCGTTGACCTGGCCTACTACCTTCTCTTCCGTAGAAATGAGCACCACCCCAGTATCAATAAGCTCCTGCATCTTCTCCTCTATGCGGTTTGAGCGGTATCCCTTATGCTCTATGGCCTTCTTCACATAGCTGCCTGTCACCGTATCCATTCCGTCAATCCGTGCCCAGGCATCAGCCTCGTATAATATTTCGACTATGTCGTTGAATCTGGTGGAAAGCTTATCCTTATGCTCTGCCAGTCTTCTGCTGTATTCTATCACAGCTGCAACGGCAGATTTGTCAAAATGCATAAGTCCTTTGTTTTCGCAGTGGGAGCTTATAAACCTGGCATATTTCATGCAATTTTCCATACTGCTGCTCATATCTATGTCAAAATCCGCCTTAATCTTGAAAAGCTTGCGGAAGTCTTCATCGTATGTATACAGCGCCTGATACATGTATGCACTTCCTATAAGAATCACCTTCACACTCAGAGGTATAGGTTCAGGCTTCATCCCTCCGGATACAATGCCGGCCATTGAGAATATATTCTCAGTGGTTATGCTGCCGGTCTTTATTGCCCTTTTTATACCCTCCCAGCTCTCAGGATTCCTCATCAGGTCCGACATATTGATTATTATATATCCTCCATTGGCTTGGTGAAGAGAACCAGCCTTTATCTTGGTAAAGTCTGTCGTCACCACTCCCATATTGCTTTCATACTCAATCTTACCAAGAAGGTTATAGTATTTGGGATTTGACTCAAGTACAACAGGAGCACCCTTTGTATCACGGTTATCCACCAGCAGGTTCACCTGATACTTCACGGTGAAGTCCTTTTCTCTGATTCTTTCAACCAGATTCATCTGGTCGGCATGGGACGCTTCCAGATTCCTAAAATCCTCCACATTGTGTATTATGTCCTTCTGGACTGCCTGCAGATAATCATGTACATTCCTGAACTGTCCGAACTTCTCCTTAAGCTCCATTATCGGCTGCTCAACTGCCAGAAGGGCTATTTTGGTTTCCAGCTGATCTATCTTGTCCCTGGCTGATTTTTCTATGTCCTTTATCTTCTTCATAGTTTCCAGAAGTTTTCCCTGGACTATGAAAGAATTGTCTTCTATCTGCTTCCTGTCTTCAGTGGTCATCTCCATATAGTCCTTATCCTCTATGGGCTTACCATCACGGATAGGTATAGTCATAAGTCCCTGCTCACTCTTTTTTATTATGAAGCCCTGCTCCTTTGCAAATACATTAAAGACTTCCATATATTCAGAGCTTTTCTCCTGATATTCCTGAACTATCTGGCTCTTCTGTTTTTCATATTCTTCTCCCTCAAAAGCCTTGGGGACTTTTACTTTAAGGTCCTTAACCAGCTTCTTCATATCCTTCTGAAGTCTGTAGCCCATTCCGGCCGGAAGATTTATGCACATAGGTTTATCGGGATTCTTGAAGTTGTATACATAGCACCAGTCGTCAGGCACCTTTTCATTGGCGGCTATCCTGCTGATTATGGATTTGGTATAGCTGCTTCTTCCTGTGCCGGTTATCCCGGACACATATATGTTATAGCTGGATCTTTTGATTGTAAGTCCGAACTCCATTGCGGCAGCTGCCCTGCCCTGCCCTATTATTCCGTCCAGTGGACTCAGATCCGCTGTGGTCTCAAACTCAAATAAGCTGTAATCGATTTTGTTGCTCAACTCTTCAGGAGCCAACTCCCTATATTTTCCCATGCAGCACTCTCCTCTCAATATTAAGCTTTATAGAGCCATATAACATAGCTTCGCCTTGTACCGGGGAATCACCTTTTGCAGGTTCCCTTGCAGATATAGAACATTTCTGCCTTACATTGAATTCTACCATATAATGCCATAGTATGCTACAGAACCTTCAAAGATCCTGCTATCTGGATTTTGCGTCAACAAATGCCAAGGCAATGAATTTGGGAAGTCTCATAATCCTTCCTAATCTTCTGGGCTCTTTCATAAGTCTGTAGAGCCATTCCAATCCGGCCCTGCGATAAAACTCAGGGGCTCTTTTTACTCTTCCTGCAAGCACATCCAGACTTCCACCGACTCCCATGGCTATTTTGACCTTCAACCTGTCTCTATGCCTGTATATGAACTTCTCCTGCTTAGGTGCACCTAATGCCACCACCAGGATATCTGCATTGCTGCTGTTTATCTCATCTATTATCTTTTCCTCCGAATCAGCATCGAAATAACCGTTCCTGGTACCTGCTATGCGAAGTCCGCTGTGCATTTCCGTAAGCTTTATAGCCGCTTCTTCTGCAACGCCCTCCTTGCCTCCCAAAAGAAAAACACTTCTGCCCTGGGAATCGGCAATCTTCATAAAGCGCATCATCAAATCAATACCTGCAACTCTTTCTTTTACAGGAGTACCATAGAACTTTGAGGCGATAACAACGCCTATGCCGTCAGGTATCACAAGCTGGCCGTTGTTCAGCACATCTTCGAATTCCCTGTCTTTGACGGCCTCCAACAGTATCTCTCCGTTGGGTGTAAAAACCATACTGCAACTATTCGTTTCAAGGAATTCCGACATTATACCGGCAGCTTCATCCAAATCGACATTATCAATGCCAACTCCAACTATTTCAACCCTATCTCTCATACAACACCAATCCCTACATATAAGACTTGTCTTGAGCTTAGAAATTCTCTATAGCGAGAACACTTGGCGGATGCCACGTGTGACAGCTGTAGCAGCGAAGCGATAGAATTTCTTAGCGAAAGACATTTCTACCTTAATTTTGTCTTGAGCTTAGAAATTCTCTATAGCGAGAACACTTGGCGGATGCCACGTGTGACAGCTGTAGCAGCGAAGCGATAGAATTTCTTAGCGAAAGACA
>JAWLHF010000085.1:12317-14273 GCA_041690515.1 Clostridiaceae bacterium
TTTCTACTATATTATACCACAGCACTATCGGAGGTAAGCAAGCTTAATATGACAGCCCCCCATAACCCCCTCACAACAGTATAATTTTCCCATAATTACTTACAAATTAGCAAAACAGTGCTATAATGTGTATTGTAATATAAATGCAGCATTTGTCAAATTGTAGTGAAACTAGAGATCGAGGCAATTGTATAAGCCGCAGGAATTTTGATGCAGCTTATGTATACAGCTTTAAAATCTTGTTATAAATCTATACGATAAGGGGTCGAATGTATTGGAAAAAATATTGATAGAGGGTTCACAGAGGCTTTCCGGTGAGGTCAGCATCAGCGGAGCCAAAAATGCAGCAGTAGCTATACTGCCTGCAACGATACTTGCAGGATCAGCCTGCACAGTTAAAAACCTGCCCATGGTAAAGGATGTTACTTATCTTCGGGATATGCTCATACAAATGGGAGGAAAAATACAAATACTTGATAACGATAAAATAACAGTAGATGCATCCGGTATCAGCACTCATAAGATAGACTTGGATCTGGCTAAAAGAATGAGGGCTTCATATTACTTCCTGGGTGCTCTCCTTGGACGGTTTAAAAAGGCTGAAGTACCATTCCCCGGGGGCTGTGAAATAGGAGTAAGGCCTATAGACCTTCATTTAAAAGGCTTAGAAGCTCTCGGAGCCAAAATCAGGATATCCCACGGCCTTATCAAAGCGAAAGCGGATGAGCTGAAGGGAGCTAAGATATACCTTGATGTGGTAAGTGTAGGGGCGACTATAAATATAATGCTTGCTGCCTGTCTGGCAAAGGGCACAACCACTATAGAAAATGCAGCAAAGGAGCCGTACATAGTGGATACCGCCAATTTTCTCAATGCACTGGGAGCCAATATAAAGGGTGCGGGCACCGACACCATAAAGATAAAAGGAGTGGAATCCCTTGGAGGCTGTGAGCACAGTGTCATACCAGACCAGATGGAGGCAGGCACCTACATGATTGCTGCAGCCGCCACAAAAGGCGATATACTGCTTAAGAACATCATACCTACACATCTTGATGCCGTCTCAGCAAAGCTGAGAGAAATGGGAGCGGAAATAACTGAGTACGAGGATTCCATAAGGGTAAAAGCCACAGGAAGGCCAAAAGCGGTCAATGTAAAAACAATGCCTTATCCGGGTTTTCCCACAGATATGCAGCAGCCTATGAGTGTACTCCTTTCCATTGCCGACGGCACTGCTATAGTTACAGAAAACATATTTGAATCCAGATTCAAATATTTCGATGAACTTAAGAGGATGGGTGCAAAAATCAAAACAGAAGGCCGTGTTGCGATTATTGAAGGAGTACCGAAGCTTTCCGGCGCACCTGTTTATGCCACCGACCTCAGGGCAGGGGCTGCAATGGTTGTTGCAGGTCTGACCGCTGAAGGCAGAACAACAATAAGCAATATAAGCTATATTGACAGAGGCTATGAGAGGCTTGAAGAAAAGCTCATCAACCTCGGAGCAAGAATAAGGCGCATCGAAGAGGATTAAGAGCTACTTACCTTATTAATTTTATACGGAGGTACCTTGTATGAAGATGAAACACTGCTTATCCATACTACTTCTAGTCTGCTTTTTTATTGCAATACCACTACAGAGCACATATGCAGCAGCTCCGGCAGCAAAGCTTCCCAGCGAGTTCTGGAAGCTGGCCCCCTTATATGAAAATGCTATAAATACTGAAGACTTGAATAATATTATATTATATGGAAATAAAATAATAGAGCTTTTTAATGGAGCGGAGGAAACCCAACAGGTACTGGAAATAATCACCCCCAGGCTTGATAAAGTCGCAAGGTCTTACGAGGCTTTAAGAAGGTTTGAGGAAGCGGCCGAGGCGTACAGGAGATACATTCCCAGGGCAGAAAAGCTTGGCTGGAAGGACGGGGTTGCGTATGCAAGCTCAAAGGTCA
>JAWLHF010000086.1:0-14200 GCA_041690515.1 Clostridiaceae bacterium
CCTGTCAATAGGACCGTGGAATATATGCGGTCTAATTTGTCCATATGTTTACAGGAAATTTGTATGAAGAAAAGTTGCCAACGTTTACTTGACAGTAACAATAGCTAATTAAATGTTTAGAAAAAAAGGTCTGAAATGGTATAATTACCATAACAGACCTTTTAATATTGGGCATGTTTTTATTGAAAAATGATGGAGGTAGTATTATGGGCAAATTGCAGCTAAAAGGGGTCATCCCTCCAATGATTACGCCATTCAAGAAGAATGAAGATGTGGATTATGATATGCATGTTGAGAATATGGAAAAGTGGAGCAGAGAAGAACTATGCGGATATCTGGTACTGGGCTCCAACAGTGAGACAGTATACCTTACTGAAGAGGAAAAGCTGGAGCTTGTACGATTGACTGTAGAAAATGCCAGAAAGGACAGGATTATATTGGCGGGCACGGGCATGGAATCAGCTCGTGAGACTGTCAGGTTTACCAATAAGGCAGCTGAATCAGGCATACATGGGGCCCTTGTATTGACACCCTTCTATTACGGCGGACAGATGACCACTGAGGCATTGATCCGCTATTTTACAGATGTAGCGGATAATTCCACGGTTCCCATATTGATATACAATGTTCCCAAATTTACCCATGTCAATATTTCAGTGGAAGCAGTCAAGGTATTAAGCAGACATCCAAATATAATAGGCATGAAAGACAGCGTAGGGGACGTTGCACAGCTGATCAAGTTAAAAAGCGTCATACCTGAGGATTTCAATTTGATAGTAGGCACGGCTTCAGCCTGGTATCCCGCTTTGACTCTGGGTATAAAAGCAGGGATAATGGCATTGGCAAATTGCACCCCTGATGAGTGCATACGGGTTCAAAAAGCCTATGACCAGGGTAATGATATTGAGGCAAGAGACCTCTATCTAAAGCTTTTCCCGGTAAATACAGCAGTAACTGCAACATATGGAATAGCAGGCTTGAAATATGCATGTGACCTGTTGGGCTATAATGGGGGATATGTGAGGAGTCCGTTAATGCCACTGAAGGAAGATGGGAAAAAAGCTATTGCGCAAATCATAACAACAGCAGCTTTGTCTTGAACATACGGCTGTTAATATATGAAGGAGTACATTCTTATTTACTTTGTGGGGTGATCAACATGAAAAAGTCGGTAGTTGTGTTTATTGCTTTAGTTGTACTGGCATCTGCTGCAATAATAATACAAAACTTGGTGGATGCAGGCGGGATTAGTTTTGCTAAAATCAGGAATAATATGGAGGAGTATGAGTATGACGAAGGCAGGCTTGGTATAGCAATATCAAGGGTAATGTCATCAGATGCGGTATATCACAATTTTGGCAGGCCTATTTATCCGGCGGACAGGGAAATGCAATATGTATGGGTGTATGTGAAATTGCTCAATTCCGGTGTTGCTGCTGTAGAAGTAAATCCCGACGAATTCACATTGTCAGTTCCCGGCGGAGATGCCGTGATATATGATTCCAGAGCTACGGATTCTATGCAGAAATCTATGAAGCCCATTGAATTGGCTCCTAATAAGCAGAGCATAGGCGTGCTGATATTCCCAATAACTGAGAGCAACGAATACATTCTCAGTTACAACGGACCCAGAGGAAAGGTTAAAAAAAGGCTGGTCATCTACCGATCTGATGCTTAATAACAGGGACGAGGAACCTGTACCTCCGTCCCTAAGAAAGGGAAGGTGAATACTGTGAATAGAGAAATATGGCTTGCCGGAGGCTGCTTCTGGGGAGTGGAGGAGTACTTTTCCCGCCTGGAAGGAATTGTGGATACTTCTGTAGGCTATGCCAACGGAAGCTCTGAGAACACGACATATTATGAAATTCCTGATACTGGCCATGCTGAGACGGTCCATGTTGTGTATAATGATGAGAAAATCAGTCTGGAATCGATACTGGAGCATTTTTTCAGGATCATAGATCCTACCAGCAGGAATAGACAGGGATATGATGTAGGAACGCAGTACAGGACCGGGATTTACTATACAGATGAAAAGGATATACCTGCAATAGAGGGAATAATTGCTAAAGAACAGCTGAAATATAAGGCTCCTATTGTAACGGAGGTAGAGAAACTGAAAAACTATTGTCTTGCAGAGGAGTACCATCAGGATTATCTCAAGAAGAATCCAAACGGCTATTGTCATATCGACTTCTCGGGGACAAAGCCAAAGCCTGAGTCGAAGGTGGATCCGGCTTTGTATGACAAGCCTTCTTTGGAGGATATCAAAGATACTCTGACAGATATACAGTACAATGTAACACAGGAGAATGGTACAGAGAGGCCTTTTTCAAATGAATATTGGGATAACCACAAAGCAGGAATCTATGTTGATATAGTGACAGGTGAGCCATTGTTCTTATCAAGTGATAAATATGATTCAGGCTGCGGATGGCCAAGCTTCACCCGTCCCATTGATGCGGCAGTGATCAGGAAAAAAGAGGACAGAAGCCATTTCATGCTCCGTACGGAAGTGAGAAGCAGAATAGGAAACAGCCATTTGGGGCATGTGTTTGATGATGGTCCGGAAGACCTGGGTGGACTAAGGTATTGCATAAACAGTGCAGCCCTTAGATTCATACCTGTTGAAAAAATGGAAGAAGAGGGCTATGGGGCGTTTATCAGCTATGTACGCTAGGTGATGGTTTCCACATGATGCAGTGATAAAATCAGTGGTGGTAGACAGGATACGAAAACTATGGTGTCAGGTGAAGTACTCAAGAAACAAAAGTCCTTCACCTGACACAGCTTATTTATTAGGGAGCTGCAACTGCAGTAACAATATTGCTTCTGTCGGATAGGTTGCCTCCCAGGTCATAAGCCTTTACCCAGAAATCTTCACTATCCAGCCCGAATGGGCTTCTTACAGTCCGTTTAGTTCCTGCTGCAGTGGCGATCACAATACCTCTGCAGTAGATCTGATATCCTGCGACCTTTGAATTGTCAGTGGATCCAGTCCATTCAAGGGATACAGAGGTTCCTTTCACAGTGGTTATCTTAAGCTTGGACGGAGCAGTGGGTGCTTGGGTATCATCCGGGGTTGCAACGTTTATTGAGTTGCTGTTGCCGGAAAGATTTCCGGAAACGTCAGTGGCTCTTATGATATAGTTGTAGCTTTTTCCTGGTATCAGTTTTTTGCTTGCATAACTTGTTTTGGTTGTTGTGCCGATTTTGATGCCGTCACGAAGGATATCATATCCTCTGACCTTAACGTTGTCTGAAGCCGGAGACCATGTGAGATTTACTTCCGTCACTGAAACTGAAGAGGCTTTAAGCTCTATTGGCGGAGATGGTGCCTTTTTATCCGGAAGGGTGCTAACAGATATGCTGTTGCTTGGTGCAGAATAATTCCCTGCTTTATCGCATGCTCTTATATAGAATGTATAATCTGTGCCCGGCGCAAGCTTTTTATATTCATAATATACAGCAGATGTGGATGCGACTTTTCTGTCATTGCAGTATATTTCATAGCCTTTGACTCCTACATTGTCAGCAGCGGGTTTCCAAGTGAGGGACACGGAGGTGAAAGCCGCAGGGGAGCATGTCAAAGCCTCGGGAGGGGAGGGTTCTATGGTATCCTTTAATGTCACAACATCCAGCGCAATGCTGTTCTCTGATAGGTTTCCTGCTGTATCATATGCTTTGATGGTATATGAATATTTTGTACCCGGTACCAGATTTTTGTTTGTATACTCTGTTTTTGTTATGGAAGTAATCCTCTTGCCGTCTCGATATACTTGATAGCCTTTTACTCCTATATTGTCATGAGAGCTTGTCCACCTTAAGGAAATAGTTGTATGGGTCACTTCAGCAGCGGTTAGCCCCTTAGGAGCTGTTGGAGAAATGGTATCCGGTGCTGAAGAAGCAGCTGTTGTAAGGCAGAGCATGAAGGATATGATCAGAAAAGTCACATAGAGTTTTACAATTCGTTTCATTACAAACCTCCTAAATTACCATTATTTACTAATTATATCACAAAATTACAATATATGTAAATAACCGTGAAAACTCTTTGAATTCACGCACCAAAGATCATTGGTAGTACAAGTATGTTATAAAAATGCCGATTTATTGAATTTTAATAGCTTGCTATGTTAGTATTAACATTAAAGGGTATTATTTCTTGCGGGAAGTATGGAATGTGTTCTAAAAGAACCGCTATATAAAAAACGAGTCTTAAGGGAGCTGATAGTATGGGAAAAATCAAGAATGTTTCTATCATCGGTCTGGGAGCCATAGGGGGCAGTTATGCAGCAAAGCTCTTTGATGCTGCTTCCATCAATCTTACGGTTATCGCAGACAAGCAGCGGATCGGGAAATATTCTGCTGACAAGCTGAAGGTGAATGGAAGGGCATATGACTTTAACTTTGCGGAACCGAATGCTGATTGCGATTATGCAGATCTTGTGCTTATAGCCGTTAAGTATCACAATCTTGGACAAGCCGTTGAAGCGGTGAGAAAGCGGGTAGGGCCTGATACCATTATATTGTCGTTGTTGAATGGCATTGACAGTGAAGAAATCGTCGGAAAGGCTTTTGGTATGGAGAAGCTGCTGTATTCTTCATGTGTGGGCATTGATGCAATCAGAAAAGGAAATGCTATCAACTATACCAGCTTCGGCAAGCTTTACTTTGGGGAAAGGCAGAATCGGGTGCATACTGATAGGGTAGAAATCTTGAAAGCTCTATTTGAGGCGGCTGATATTCCTTATTTCATACCTGAGGACATGATAAAGGCATTATGGTGGAAATACATGGTGAATGTGGGTGTCAATCAGACTTCTGCAGTCCTTGGAGCCAACTATGGAGTATTTCATAGTATGCAGGATGCCAGAGAGCTTATGGAGACTGCTATGAGAGAAGTAATTAAGGTTGCAGAAAAAGCAGGAGTCAAGCTTGGGGAAGAGGATATACGGGAAGTACACAAAGTCCTGGGTACCCTTTCTGCTGAAGGCAAGACTTCAATGCTTCAGGATATGGAAGCCAGAAGGAAGACAGAGGTTGAGATGTTGTCAGGAGTGCTGATGGATCTTGGCAGAAAGCTTGGAGTCCCTACACCTGTAAATGATACACTTTACAAAATGATAAGGATAATGGAACAGATGAAGTAACTATGCGGATAGCCCCTGCTTGATAAGCAGGGGTCTTTATTTTAAGTTCGGTGATTCAACAGCACAATATATAGGCAAGTTTATTTCACAATTGCTTTAGATAATCAAAATAATGTATTGCCAAAAAAGCAGAGCCATGATATTATATACCCATAGGGGGTATGGGTGATGCCGTTTTGCTTGGGATCCCCAAGAATTATGAAATGAAGGTGAGTATGTGTTTACGGTAATACTTTATGTTATTGCATTTGGACTGCTCCTATTGTCGTTTATAAAGGACAGGAAGAAAACAAAAATGGCACTGAAAAAGGCATGGAAATCCTTTGAGAACATCATGCCTCAGTTCTTATCAATATTGATAATCATTGGGATAATGCTTGCAGTATTGAGCCCTTCCACAATATCTATGCTCATAGGCAAGCAATCTGGATGGTGGGGTACTTTGACAGCAGCAATTATTGGGTCTATTACCCTTATACCGGGATTTGTAGCTTTTCCACTGGCTGCTGCACTTTTGGAAAACGGAGCCGGCATAATGCAAATTGCGGTATTTATATCAACATTGATGATGGTAGGTATGGTAACTATTCCGGTGGAGATCAGATATTTCGGAAAGAAGGCCACTATTGCAAGAAATGCTCTGGCCTTTGGGTTTTCCTTTATTGTGGCTGTTGTAATAGGGGTGATGCTATGATGAGAAGTTATTTGAAAAGATATAGGTTTTTTCTGGTGCTGCTTGCAGTTAATATTCTGGTAGCCTTCCTTTACCCTGAGATAGGCAGGAAGTCGATGGATATCACTTGGGACAATATGCTTGAGATGCTGTCAGTTATTCCTCCGATTTTCATATTGCTTGGACTGCTGGATGTATGGGTACAGAAGGATATCATGATAAAGCTAATGGGTGAAAAGTCAGGTTTTATCGGGATTGCCATTGCATTATTCATGGGTTCTGCCGCTGCAGGCCCTCTCTACGCTGCTTTTCCGGTGGCAGGAATCCTGTTGAAAAAGGGAAGCAAGCTGTCCAATGTATTGATATTCATTGGAGCCTGGTCCACAACCAAGATACCGATGCTGTTATTTGAGGCAACAGCTATGGGTTGGCAGTTTATGGCCGCCCGTTTTCTCATCAATATCCCGGGAATTTTTCTAATCGCGTTTATGACTGAGAAGCTTTTGAACAGTACAGATAGGGATCTTATATATAAAAATGCACTTGAGCTGGAGTAAATAATGCTCTGTCCATAATGGGCGGCAACAGCCCGTTCTTAGAATATCTGCGGATTCAGACGCATAGATTAGATTCGAATATATTATTCAGAGGTGATGGCATGAAATACAACATTCTTGTAGGAGGTGCAGCCGGACAGGGAGTGGATACCCTCAGCACATTACTGGAGAAGCTGCTGAAACGCAAAGGTTTTTTTGTCCATTCCAACAAGGATTATATGTCAAGGGTCCGAGGAGGCCACAACTTCATACAGATAAGGTTTGGCACAGATCCTGTCTATTCCCATTGGCCTTTCTTAGATGTAATCATTGCCCTGGATAAGGATACTGTTGAACTTCATAAGGAGAGGCTTAAGGAGGATGGAGTTATCCTCTGTGATGAAGCCATTTTGTTGGAGGACAGAAGGGCAGTAGGGGTACCTATGATTTGGGCGGCAAAGAAGGTCAATAATCACAAGGCTTCGGGAGCTGCTGCTGCTGGGGCGGCTGTCAAGCTCTTTGGGCAGTCAGGGGAAGAGGCTTTGGATATCTTTGGGGAGAAGTTTGAAAGAGAAACTGCTGATTCCAACTTCAGAGCTTTTATGATAGGCTATGAATCTGTTGGAAAGAGGTTTGAGATAGATAAACCGGGAGAAGACAGACATATATTGATAAACAGCAATGAAGCCATAGCCTTGGGCGCTTTGGCAGGAGGTGTGGGATTTTTTGCATCATACCCTATGACTCCTGCTACAAGTATCATGAGGCAGTTGTCTAAAAAAGCCAAGGATGCCGGCATTGTGGTGGAGCAGGTGGAGGATGAGATTTCTGCGATAAATATGACTCTTGGTGCAGCTTATGCAGGAGTACGGTCGATGACAGCGACATCCGGGGGAGGATTTTCTTTAATGGTTGAAGGTCTTAGTCTACAGGGAATAACTGAGATTCCTATGGTAGTGGTGGACTCCCAAAGGCCGGGCCCTTCTACAGGCATGGCCACACGCACTGAGCAGAGCGATTTGGATTTTGTATTGACTGCAGGACACGGAGAATTCCCAAGAATGGTTCTGGCGGTAAGAAATCCCGAGGATGCATTTTATCAGACCACAAGGGCCTTGAATATAGCAGACAGATACCAGATACTTGTGATAGTACTTACAGACCAGTATCTTGCGGATGCTGCGAATACAATTCTTCCTTATGACTTCAGCAGTATAACCATAGAAAGAGGAATTACGACAGAGGAAGAATTGAAAAGTGACGGTTATAAGCGGTATGAAAATACTGCAACAGGTATTTCACCCAGGATCATACCAGGAAAAACCGAAGGAGCCGTGATCATGGCGGATAGTCATGAGCACAATGAAAAGGGCAGTATATCGGAAAATGAGGAAATAAGGACCGCCATGATGGATAAGAGGATGAGAAAGCTTGAAGGACTGCTTGAAGAAATTCAGGAGCCGGAATACTTCGGCAGCGATTCACCGGAGCTGCTGCTTATAGGCTGGGGCTCCATGTATGGTCCTTTGAGGGAAGCTGCAGAGCTTCTCCTAAATGAGGGTACTTCTGTAGGCGCACTTGTATTCGGCGATCTGTATCCTTTCCCCGGAAGGCTGCTGAAAAAGTATGCTGCAAATGCAAAGAAGCTGGTGAATGTTGAACAGAACCATACCGGACAGCTGGGGAGGCTCATAAGGCAGGAAACGGGAATCTTAATGACTCACAGTCTGCTCAAGTATGACGGAAGACAGATGTGTGCCCATACTATATATGACAGGATCATAAGGGAGGTGCTGTAGGTGCGGGATAAGACAATATATGATATACATGGAGAAATATCCTGGTGCCCGGGATGCGGGAATTACAACATACTACCTGCATTGAAGCAAGCCCTGGCAGAGCTTGGGATACCACCCCATCTGGCGGTGATTGTATCAGGTATAGGTCAGGCTGCAAAGACTCCTCATTATATATATGCTAATGGCTTCAACGGGCTTCATGGTAGGGCCGTACCTCCCGCTCAGGGGATAAAGATTGCCAACAAGGATTTGAAGGTGATCATCCATTCAGGAGACGGAGACTCCTATGGTGAGGGAGGAAACCACCTGATACATGCAATAAGAAGGAATGTAGATATCACTCATGTTGTTCACAACAATCAGATTTACGGCCTCACCAAAGGTCAGGCATCTCCAACAACTGAAAAAGGTCAGAAGACCACCATGCAGTTTGACGGGGCAACTTCTGATGCACTTAAGCCATTGACTCTTGCTATTGCCTCAGGCTGCGGTTTTGTAGCAAGGTCATTCTCGGGGGATCAGGAGCATCTTGTATCGGTTCTGAAAGAAGCATTAAACTATCGGGGCTATTCTCTCCTGGATATACTTCAGCCCTGTGTGGCATTCAATCATATAAACACCTTCAAATGGTACAAGGACAGAGTGTATTATCTGGATTCAGATTCCTATGATCCATCTGATAAGCTGGAGGCCTTCAGAAAGTCATTGGAGTGGGGCGATGAGGGTATTCCTATTGGTGTTTTATACAAAGAAGAAAGGGAAACCTATGTCGATAGGATACATTATCTTAAGGAGGGTCCCTCACTGGTGGACAGAAAATGGAGACCGGAAGATGCAGAAAAGTTCATGGAGGATTTTAGATAGATGAAGAATATCAAGCTTTCTCTGCAGGTTGGAGCAGTATTCATAGGTACTGTAGTAGGTGCAGGCTTTGCAACCGGACAGGAGATAATGCAATTCTTCACCTGCTTTGGCCGGATAGGGATGCTGACTGTGATGCTGTCAGGAGTGTTGTTCTATATCATAGCTTCTGCTGCAGTGAAGGCTGCAGCTAGATTTAACACTTACAACTACAGGGATCTCATGTATCGTTTGGCCGGCAGAAGGGTGGGGCATCTATATGATATTCTTGTGACTGCTTTTCTTTTTATAGGAACCTCCATCATGTTTGCAGGCAGCGGGGCGCTTTTCAGGGAAAGCCTTGGCATTTCGAGGACATGGGGAATAACTGTAATGGCGCTTCTTACGTTGATTGTAATACTTCAAGCTCTTTCAGGGGTGCTGAGGATCAATTCCGTCATAGTACCCATGCTTTTTACAATGATCGTTGCCGTACTTGGATCAACCATAATTGGCAGCGATATTTCCGATATAAACACAAAGCTTGCCGCTAACTACAGCGGTGGACTGGTAAAACCACTGTTGTTCTTCATATTTTACTGCTGCTACAATACCTTTCTTTCCCTTGGTGTCCTGACTGCAATACCGGAAAAAATCAAGAGCCCTTCTGTTCTTAGAGCAGGTATTCTCCTTGGTGCCATGGGACTTATGCTGCTATCGGTAATGCTGAACATAAGCCTTACAATAAAGAGCCCGCAGGTATTTGGGTACTCCATACCTATGAGCTTCATCACATCTGGATTTGTAGGCCTTATAAAAAATGCTGTTACCTTTTGCATATGGTGTGAGATATTCTCCACAGCAGTGTCAAATGCATTCAGCATATCCAAAAGGCTGTGCGGCAGTGGTATTATAGCATATTGGCAGGCCTGCTCCATTACGGTCCTATGTTGTCTGCCCCTGGCTTTTCTGGATTTTAAGAGTCTTATAAGCTTCTTCTATCCTTTATTCGGAGTTATGTCCTTATACATAATATTCAGATTGATATGTACTGCCAATGGATTTGGAATCGATACAAGAAAATCAGCAAATAGACAAAATGTTATTCACTTCCGGTAGCAAAACAGATATAATATAGTCGGCGGTAAAAGTACAGTCAAATGAATCAGGAGGAGTTAAATGAATATAGCTTTTTTCCTAACACCAAAAGAAGAAGTGATCTGGATATCGGCTGACTCAACTTTGAGACAGGCAATAGAAAAGATGGAGTATCACAGGTATAGTGCAATGCCGCTTGTTGACGGAGGCGGCAAATATGTAGGGACGATAACGGAGGGTGATATACTGTGGTGTCTGAAACATACAGAGAATCTGAGCTTTAAGGACACCAAGAAGATACTTATCAAGGATATACCGCAATATCAGCACAACAAACCAGTTTCTATCGATGCGCAGATTGAGGATCTGTTCCTTCTTTCCATCAATCAGAACTTCATTCCCGTAGTCGATGACAATGATATATTCATCGGTATAATAAAGAGAAGTGATATAATAAATTATTTCTATAAAATGGTTCTTGATAAAAACAAAAAACAGAATTGATTAAATCAAGCAAATGGGCATCTTAATAAAGGATGTCCTTTTTTTATTGTAAGAGACAATTTATATTGACCGATAGGTCAGCATATGATATATTTATACTAACCGATAGGTCAATAAAAGCGAAAGGTGGTGCAACACTTGCCTTTACAGATTTATGACAAAGAGAAGATACTGGATGTATGTATGGGGGTTTTTGCCCAAAACGGATATGACAATACCTCGGTTTCAATGCTGGCTGAAGCAGCAGGTGTCTCAAAGGCATTGATCTTTCATCATTTTAAGAGTAAGAAAGAGTTGTATATGAGTCTCCTTGATCAATGTTTCCAGAAAGCAAGGCCTATTTTTGAGTCCTATACAAAAATAGAATCTGAAGATTTTTTTGAAGTGAAGGAAAAAGTAAGCATGATCAAATTCAGATATTATAAAGAAAATCCTGATGTATATAAAGTGATAATGGAAGCCTTTTATAAAAAACCTGATGAGCTTAAGGAAGAAATTGAGGAGAAATACGGAGTAATAATGTACGAGAGAAGAAAGATTCTGGAGCGTATGTTTGAAAAGGTGCCTCTCAAGGAAGGGGTGGATCGGAAACAGGCTTTTGAATTAGTCACAATTATTCTGGATCATTTTGACGATAAGTATCTATCCGGAATTGAGGATAATGATATCATGGATGACAGGTATTTCGAAAGGTTTCTGGAGGAACGGAACAGTTTTATTTCGATGATTCGATATGGAATCCAGTAATTGATGGGGGTGTATTGTATGAACAAAATGGTGATGAGTTTTAAGGAGCTTACTCCTGAACTCCAAGTATTGGCAGGCGGAAAAGGCGGTATGCTGTCAAGAATGTATCAGAGCGGATATCCGGTACCCGAGGGTTTTGTTGTATTGCCTTCATCTTTTCAAGGAGATAAGCTTAATGAGAAAGCCTGGGAGGATGTAAAGGCGGCTTTGAATGGTATACGAAAAAAACATAATGAGTCTTTGTTTGCAGTGAGATCTTCGGCACTAAGTGAAGACTCGGCTCAAGCTTCCTTTGCAGGTGAATTTGAAACAGTTCTTAACATGAGGACAGATGAAGACATAATAAAAGCAATTCATATCGTCTATGAATCAAAAGAGTCAGATCGGGTGAAGGCATACAGCACTGTCCAGGGTATGGAGCAGTCACATCAGATTGCCGTGGTGGTACAGCTGATGGTTAAGTCTGAGATTTCCGGAGTGTTGTTTACAGCCGACCCGATAACAGGAAGTTATACAAGTATGATAGGCAACTATGTATATGGTTTGGGAGAGCAGCTTGTATCGGGAGAGGTCAATCCTTATGATTTTAAGCTGTCGAGGCCTAAAGGGAAATATGAAGGGTCTGATGAATTTCAAAGATATGCCGCTACGCTTTATAAATATGCTTCCAAGCTTGAAAAGGAGCTGGGATGTCCGCAGGATATCGAGTGGGCTTTGGCAGGCGGAAAGCTCTATATCCTTCAGGCAAGGCCCATAACCACCCTGAAGTCGGGCAACCTGGACACATATGAAATAAACGAAAGTATGGCAGCAGATGCCCTTTGGGTAAATACCAACGTAGGAGAGGCAATTCCTGATGTTGTAACTCCTTTCACCTGGTCTGCGGTGAGAGCCCTTGATATAGAATCCGGGTTTATTCCCCATTACTATCTATGGTCGGGTAATATCTGCGGAAGGATATATACTAATATAAGCCAAAGGATTTCTGCTATTTATGCTTTATACGGCACTAATGTGAAGTTAGCCCGGAAGATTCTTCAAGAGGTATTTGGACAGATGCCCGAGGGGATGACTGTTCCATCTTTCCCCTTTCAGCGGTGGGGATTGATAAAGGTGATGGCACCCAGGGTCAAGTACTACTTAAAAAACTACCGGAAAGCCTCAAAGGGTATGGCAGAACATTTGAAGATCACACCGGACTGGTGCGAAAGTATGAGGGAGCGAATCAAAAAAGCAAGTACAAGGGAAGAACTCCTGACCTTATGGAAAAATGAGATCATGCCTTACACTATAAAGGCATGGTGGGGACTGCTTGTCGGAGGGGTAAATGCTGTAATTGCATTAACATTGAACAAGAAGCTCATTGATATGGTAGGCTCTGATGATGGAAACACACTTATGTCCAACCTTAGGGGAGGTTCTGAGCTGGCAAGTCTGGGCCCTGTAGTGGGTATATCAAAGATCATGAAAGGTGAGATGACCAAAGAGGACTATCTGCTGAAGTATGGTCATAGGGGACCTCATGAATTCGAGCTTTCCATTGCAGATCCATCTGAGGATCAAAACTGGTTGAACAAGCAGATAGAGGAATATGAAAAGGCAGGTGCAGATGTGGAAGGGCTTCTGATAAAGCAGCATGATCAATATGAGAGTTCTTTGAAAAGCTTCCGCCAGCGTTTCCCTGACAAAGTGAAATGGCTTGATAAACAGATTGCAAAAGCATCTAAGGCTGCTCAAGTCAGGGAAGCTGCCCGTTCTGAGTTCACCAGGGCATTCAGGGTTACCAGAGTTTTTGCCCTTAAGGCAGGTGAATTAACAGGCTTGGGAGAGGATATATTTTTCCTTTATATTAATGAGGTAGAAAATCTTCTTTCAGAAACAGATTCAGCGGTGAAGAATATTCCTGCAAGAAAAGAGAATTATGAGAAATACAAAGCACTGCCGCCTTTCCCTTCTGTTATAAAGGGACGTTTCAATCCGATGGAGTGGGTAAAGGATCCGAATCGGAGAATGGATTACTATGACTCGACCATACCATTGTCTGTTGCATCTGGCAGCGAGGAACTCAAAGGCTTTCCGGGAGCTGCAGGCAGAGTTGAAGGAACTGTACGTGTTTTGGAAAATCCTGAAGAGGGATATAAGCTGGAACCTGGTGAAATATTGGCAGCTGTAACTACTAATGTTGGTTGGACGCCGCTTTTTCCCAAGGCTGCAGCCATTATAACCGATGTAGGAGCTCCTCTTTCCCATGCAGCCATAGTTGCAAGAGAGCTGGGTATTCCGGCTGTTGTAGGCTGTGGTAATGCAACTGCAAGGCTGAAGACAGGAGATAAAGTTATTGTTGACGGAGGACGGGGAACAGTAAATATTCTTAAATAAAATAGTTGCACATACAACTAATTTTGCATATAATAGTTGTATGTGCAACTATTACACTTTTGAGGTGATGTCATGTTTCAAAATGACAGATCGGTGGGCAAATATGTGTCCTTTCTTTACCGGCAGGGACAGGCGTATGTATCAAACCGACTGAAGCCATACAATATCGGGAGCGGGCAGTATCCCTTCCTGCTGGCTTTGTACCGCAATGACGGGATCAGTCAGGAAGAGTTGTCCGCTCAGTTCATGATAGATAAGGGTACGACTGCAAGAGCAATAGAAAAACTAGAAAAAGCAGGTTATGTGTTAAGGAAAACCAACCTCAAGGACAAAAGGGCTTACAATGTTTTTTTGACAGAAAAGGCCAGAGAGTTTCAGCCTGTTTTGTACAATATACTGGGGACCTGGACCGATGTGCTGGTGTCAGACTTGAGCCCGGAAGAAACAGATATGCTGTTTGTGATACTGGAA
>JAWLHF010000087.1:0-14052 GCA_041690515.1 Clostridiaceae bacterium
AATCCTATTTTCGGTCATGGTATAGGAACCACCTGGTACTATCTCTCAAGCGGTTCTGATAAGCTATACAGATATATTCTGCACAGCCACAGCATATATCTGCAGGTAGCCGCTGAGGCGGGGATTGCCGGCTTATGCACCTTCATATACCTTGGGGTTTCAAAAGTTAAGGTAGGGATGCAGCTTCTGAAAAGAAGGGCATGTCCTGAATACATATACATAGTACAAGGCTTCATGGCATGTCTTGGGGGGGTTGCTGTTCATGGACTTATTGATGCAGTAGTATTTGTTCCTGCTATGAGCCTGATATTTATGGGATACTCTGCCCTATACAACAGAGTGGTGCAGGAGTACCCCATAGTAGTGCCATATAGGTCGGAAACGGCTCCGGTAATTAAAGGAGCTGCAGAACAGCTATTTTACGACAAATGTGTTCCTAAGCTGCTTGGGAGTAAAGGTACCTGTAAGGATAAGTACAAGAAAGAAAAAGACAAGGCCTATCAAACCTGATACAGTCATATTGAAGCCATGGGCACCTTTAGCCATAAGATACAGATTACAGCATAATATTGCAATAATCATCCCTATAAAGGCAAGAAACGGCTTAACTACTACATTGAAATAGTCTATGCGTATCTGTCTGATACGTTTCAGATCCATGAAATTCCACAGGCATATCAATATTGCACTTGCACAGAAGCCTATAATGTACCCGTATATTCCGATTGAAGGTATAGGTATTAAGAAGTAAGAGCATAGGACGGATATAATTATGTGCAGGATGGAATTATTGAAGACTACATTTTGCATTCCAACACCGTTCAGTATTGCAAAAAGGGTGAACTGCCAGTATTCAAAAACACATGCAAAGGTCATCCAGAAAAGCAGGTTGCCGGCTTCTGCACATTTGAAGAATATCCTGCACAGCTCCCAGGGAAATATCAGGAAAAAGGCAGTAGAACCAAAGGCTATAACTGAGGTTATTTTGAGAGAATCATTGCATTTCTTGTTCAATGCAATCCAATTGCCTGATGTATAGGAAGAGGCTATTGCCGGAACCAGTGTGATACCTAAGGATGCCACAACTATAAAGGGGAAGAACAACAGAGGCATAGCCATTCCGGTCACCTGCCCGTAAAGGGACAGAGCATTTGAGTTGCTGTAGCCCGATGCCCGCAGCTGCATTGGGATGATAATGGCGATAACCATATCCATGATGGTTGTCAAAGCACCGCTTAAGGACAGGGGTAAGGCCATTCTAAGAACTTTGCTCATTATATGTACAGTTGAATCAGTATATGTAAGTGCCGTAACAGGGGCCCTTTTTATTTTATAACTGAAGTACAAGAGTAGAAGGCTTATAAGCTCTCCGGCTGCCATGGCAGCCATGACACCTGCACATACATACTCTATACCGAAGGGCAGAAGGAAATAGGTGGTAAGCATAAGTCCTCCAAGCCGTATGAGCTTTTCAAGAATGTCTATGAAAGCCGGCGGATTGACATACTGTATGCCGAAAAAATAACCTTTCAATATTGCACTAAGTGATATGAAGAATACTGCAGGGGTAAATACCATTATTGCCAATAGAGTTCTGGAATCCTTAAGAACAGTGTTTGCCAGGTATTCAGCATTAAAGAATATGGAAGTGCATAGGAAGAGACTCCATATACCTATCATGATGCCGCAGATCCTGAGGATCTTATACATATTCCTGTAATTTCTGTTCGGACCCTGTTCAGCAATAAGCTTAGATACTGCTGTTGTGATTCCTCCGGATACCAGAGTTATGAAAAGCATATATAAGGGGAGGACCAACTGGTATACTCCTACGCCCTCGGAGCCTATTGCCCGAGTCAGGAACACCCGGTAGATAAAGGATAAGGAGCCGGTTATCAGGTTTGTCAATGTCAGGATAAAAGCTCCCTGTATATAAGTGAGATTTTTCAATGCTTATCCACTCCTCAAAAACTTCTATACTAAATATAGTATTTTGGGAGCAAGTACAATATTATTAAAATTTGGTACTGGGGTCATTATTCTAAAAGGGGCTGTAAAAAAAGCAGGCAGCCAGGGCGATGGCTGCCTTAGGGTTGCTTATGCCTACAATTCTAGTCTTTATTCTTTTTCTATCTTAACTAAGAGGCCATTAGTGAATGTCAAAGTGAGTTCATCATTTACTCTTAGGTCTTCTACCCTTTCAGTTTTATCGTCAATTATGACTTTGGTATCTGAGCCTACTGTGTATGTCTTTGTATTGTTTTTAACCTTCAATGTAATCTTTTTTTCTGTACTGATGCTTATTCCTGTAAGTATGCCTTCAACTTCTGTCACAACGTCCTCTGCTATTACTGAGGTAACCTTTTCATCAACTTTCTCTATCTTCACCTTCATACCTTTTTCAAGGTCAGAGATGCTTTCGTTTTCATCATCATTTACAGTTATCTCAGCATCATCGGGTATTGTGAGGGTAACGACAGTGCCGTCTGACTTTTGTACTTTAATAGTTTTGTTTCCTGTGTTGATTCCTGTTATAGTTCCTTCTACGACTACTTCATTGTCCAGCTTTACTACTTTTGCCTCGGCCAGTTTGTCGTTATCCTCATCTATAAATCTAATTGAGTCTATCCCGCTAAAGCTTTTGATCTTGACAACGCTGTAAGGATATACTGTATCATCATCAGAATTTGAGGATGGAGTATCGATTTCCACTTCTGCCTTTATAGTATATTTGCTGCCGTTCTTTACCTTTAGTATGTCAGCTATGTTGATTTTGTAGTCTTCGGAGTTCTTTTTGCCCATTGTCGCTATAAGGTATATATAGTTTTCATATTCATAAGCCTTATAGTTTTCTTTAAGCTTGAGATAATCGACCTGTTCCTTGAGCTTGGAGGATAAGTCTTTGTAAGCTACGTTACGGAAGGATACATCCTCTCCGTCAGCATCCTCTGCAGTGATTTTTGTTACCTTGTTATCTTTTGTCTCAACCTCTATGCTCATTCCTACCTCAAGATCTGAGAATTTTGCATCATCACCGTTGACAATGATATCAGCACCGGAAGGAACAGTATAACTTACCTTTGCGCCGTTTGATTTTACGATTTTTATCGTCTTGCTGCCGGAGGACAGACCGTATATTTCGCCTTCAACAATTGCTGTCTCATCAAGTTCTACGATATCCACAGCATCAAGCTCGTCACCATCTTCGTCAGTAAATACAACCTCTTCTATATCGTCAAAGCTCTTAAACCTGACAACAGTATAAGGATAAGTGATTGCCTGTGTGACAACTGAGCGAGATGAAGGTTCATCGGTATCAACTACTGCTGTTATAGTGTATTCACCGTCATCTTCGGTTTTGTAGAGCTCTTCAATATCTATGTCATAACCCCCGGTTCTCTGTTTACCCATTGAAGCCAGAAGATATATATAGCTGCCGTATTCGTAAGCCTTGTAGTTTTCTTTTGACTTAAGTTTATCAACCTCATCCTTCAAAGCCTCAGGGAGATTGTTGTAGGATACTTCGCTGAAGGATACTTCAGTTTCTTCATCCTCATCATCGTCCTTAGATTCTTTGACAACCTCAATAAATATGACCTTTTTGTCACTGTTTAATGTAAGCTGGAGAACATCTCCCTTTACCAGATCCTCAATATATTCAAAGGAACCATTTCTATAAACCGGTGCGTCTTCAACCACATCATAGGTTGTAGTCTTTCCATTTACCTTTACGGTTATTTCGTTGTCATCATCGTCTGCGGAGACAAAGACAATGCCGTTCTTTCTGTTGTCGGTGTCAGGAAGGTCAAATTTACCTTCTGCCCTATCCAGTATAGCTGCCATCTGGGCTCTTGTCACCGGTTCGTTTGGTGAGAACTTGTTATTGTTGTCGCCGGTCATTATATTCAGCTTGTTTACTAGGTATACATAGCCTACCGACTTATCCGGCACAGCCTTACTGTCTTTGAAAGGCAAGTCTTCATCCATGTTATCAAGAGCTTCTTTAGTTTCTCCCATAGCCCTTATCACATATTTTGCTATCTCATGGCGTTTTGCAGGGGTATTGGGATTGAAGCCCTTCAGTTCTTCTGGAAGCAGTATCCCTTTTTCAATAGCGACAAATATATAGCCGTAGCCCCAGGTCGGCATTATGCCTTTATAATATGGATGTACTCTGTTGCCAAGACTGTCGGCTTGCTTGTCATCTCCTGTGAGTCTCATTACCATTGCCAATGCTTCTACATGAGTGACATTACTCCTGGGTGCGAATTTTCCGTTGCCTATGCCTCCGAGAATTCCTTTTGCTGCAAGTTTCTCAATGGCATTCAGAGCCCAGGATATATCTGCACCATAGCAGTCATCAAACTTGAATTTTTTGTCATTGCTCTTATTGTTCTTTACTTTCGTTTGACCCTTTCCGTTACCTTTGCCCGGAGTCATAAGCTTTACAGTGACACCGGCACCCGGGTCCGGCATTTTAAAATCTGCCGCAAACACTGTGGTTGTTAAGGAAGAGAGCGTGAATACTACTGCAATTCCCAGCGACATCAACTTTTTCTTCAACATAAGATTTCCTCCTTGTTCCTTTCTTTCGGTTATAACGTGAGGATGTTATATCCTCACGCTATATACAGTGATGTTATTTTGTGTTTGACATATTATTCGCAAAGCAGCTGTGAATTTAGGGAGTAATTTGAAAAAAAGTTAAAAAAATATTTTTATCCTGTATTTTGAAGGAGGTGAAATACAAGAGAAAACAGGCTTCCACGACCATAATCAGTAAGTTATGTAATATTGACAACAATAACTTATTATGTTATCTTAATTGAAAAGATGACCTTTAATTTAGTCCTGTGAGGCTAGTAAGGTGTTGGATAGGATACTTATATGATAAGTCTAACCTTCATGCCCGCAGGCATGAAGGTATTTTTATGTAAATACTTGTAAAACCTTTAATTAGTAGTCCTGTGAGACTAAGAAGGAGGAGATGTGTATGAGCCTGAAAGGCAGACATTTGATTGACCCGAATGATTTCAGCATCCAGGAGCTTGGTGAGGTCTTTTACCTAGCGGACAGAATGGTGGAGGACAGGGATGCATTCAGCAGCATATGCAAGGGAAAGATACTGGGTACATTATTTTATGAGCCCAGTACAAGAACAAGGCTTAGTTTTGAATCAGCAATGCTGAGAATGGGAGGAACAGTGCTTGGGTTTTCTGATGCGGCTACAAGCTCGGTATCCAAGGGGGAAAGTATTGCCGACACTATAAGGGTACTGAGCAGCTATGCCGATATCCTGGTAATGAGACACCCTAAGGAAGGAGCACCAAAGCTCGCCTCAGAGTATGCTTTATCACCTGTTATAAATGGAGGAGACGGAGGTCACCAGCATCCTACACAGACCCTTACAGACCTTCTGACCATTAGGCAGTACAAGGGAACACTTGAGAATCAGACCATAGCCTTCTGCGGAGACCTTAAGTTCGGAAGAACGGTGCACTCCCTCATAAGTGCGATGTCCAGATACAAAGGCTCAAGATTCGTGTTGATATCACCTCATGAACTTAAATTGCCGGAGCATCTCAAGTCGAGCATAGCAGAAAAGTATGGAATAGATATGCTTGAGACTGAAAATCTTGAAGAAGCAATTGGCCAGGTTGATGTGTTGTACATGACAAGAATACAAAAAGAGAGATTCTTTAACGAAGCGGATTATATGAGGCTGAAGGACAGCTATATATTAAACAGGAGCAAGCTTAAGAATGCCAAGGAAGATATGCTGGTGATGCATCCTCTGCCAAGAGTCAATGAAATAAGCTACGATGTTGATGATGACAAGAGGGCTGTATACTTCAAACAAGCTGAATATGGGATATATGTGAGAATGGCGCTGATGGCGCTTCTGATGGGGGTGGATGCGAATGCTCAAAGTAAATAGCATTGACTGTGGAATAGTCATTGACCACATAACTGCAGGAAACGGCATCAAGATATTTGAGAAGCTAAAGCTGGGAGAGGTTAACTTTCCTGTGGTGCTTCTTATAAACGTCCCGAGCAGTAAGCTGGGCAGGAAGGATATAATAAAGATAGAAAACAAGATAGATGTGGATCTTACCATGCTTGGCCTCATTGATCCGGGTTTGACGGTAAACATAATAGAAAACGGAGCAATAGTGAACAAGATGAGCACCCACATTCCTAATGATGTACAAGGCCTATTCAAGTGTAAGAATCCGAGATGCATCAGCAATTTTGATGAATATGCGACACCAAAGTTCAAGCTGGCTCACTCCAATGGAAAAATACACTATCGCTGCAGCTACTGCGAAGAATTGACCACGTACAATATATAGGAATGAGCAGCAAAACAGAGTTGTACTACTGATAAAAAATCCCAGGATCTGATTCCTGGGATTTTTCTGTTTATTCTTTTATATATGCCAACAGAAGCTCTGCAGTGTATCTTACTGAGTCCACATGTGTCCTTTCGTAGGAGTGGGATGCGAAGACTCCCGGTCCGATGAGCCCAGCTCTGATACACATTCCTGCTTTTAGTGCAGTTGAAGCATCTGAGCTGTATCTGGGGTAAATATCCACTTTATAATCAATATTATTCTTACCTGCAAGTTCAACAAGCTTTTTTCGCATACCGTAATCATAAGGACCGCTGCTGTCTTTGGCACAGATAGATACTGAGAACTCATCTGTATTCTGTCCTGTTCCGGGAGCGCCCATGTCAATACAAAGAAGTTCTTCAGCTTCTTCAGATATACCCGAGCATGCTCCGTGTCCTACTTCCTCATAATTTGTTATAAATATCTGAATGGTGTTTTCAGGTACTATATTGTTTTCCTTTATGTACTTGCATACTCCCAGAATAATGGCTACACCCGCCTTATCATCAAGATGTCTTGATTTTACAAATCCGGATTCTGTCACCTTGAACCTGGGATCAAAGGATATATAGTCCCCTACATCTATACCTAGGGATTGTACCTCCTTTTTTGTCAGCACCTTTTCATCAAGGAGGATCTCCATATTTTCGAAAGTCCTTTCAAAGCTGCTTATATCACCATGGACATGTACTGAGGGCTTTGTGGTATAGATAGTGCCGGAATATTCCTTTCCTGAAACAGTGTGTATCGTACAGTTTTCACATTCCACCGAGTTGCCGGCATAGCCTCCTATAGATGTAAAAGCCAGCCGTCCGTTTTCCTTGATTTCCTTAACCATTGCTCCTAAAGTATCGGCATGTGCTGCTACAGTCTTTTTTATTTTATTGTCCTTCCCCTGTATAAAGGCAGTTAATGAGCCTTTGTTGGTATAATGAACGGACATTCCAAGCTTGTCGAACTCCTCCTTCAACAGGCTGAAGACATTTTCTGTATAGCCTGTAGGGCTTGAAGTGTTGCATAGGTTTTGAAGAATTTCTGTTATATATCCTGTATCAATCATTTTCTTCTCTTAACCTCCTGTATATATTGTAATTATATTATAGCATTCGTAAAAGACGGTAGCTACAAAATCTATATAAAGGACAGGAAGCATATGGAGTATTGTTTTGTAATATAATAGAACAAAGGGGGTGTGGACATGAAACTGCCGAAATTAAAAACAGGAATGTCTATATCGGTTAGAAAGACCATATCCAGAGAAGATACTGCCTTGAATTTCGGAAGCGGAGCATTGAATAATCTGCTTGCTACACCTACTCTGGCTGCACTTATGATAGAAGCCTCAGTCAAGCTTATAGATCCGCTGCTTCCTGAGGGGTATATTTCTATTGGTAAAAAGCTGGAGATTGAGCACGAAAATCCTACAAAAGAGGGAATGGACGTAACTGTGACCGCAGAACTGGTGGAGATCAATGGCAGCAGATTGTTTCTGGAGATTATTGCCCATGATGAGGTCGGCAGAATAGGCGGCGGATATCATGAGAGGTTTGTTGTGAAGCATGATATTCTCAAAGCCAAGATAGAGGAAAGATTCAGTATTCTTCAGAGCAGACCATAGACTTTCATTGTGAAACAACAAGGTTCACGGGACCCAACAGCAATCTTCGATTGAGTTGTTGGGTGGGGTTCTTATTTTAGCCGGTTAAAATTATTTTTGGAAAAAACAGTATTTTTTAGTTGTATTTTTTGGTTTGGTAGAATATAATATGTATATATCCAAAAAAGTGAATAAGCTCAATCGATCGCTGAGTCTCTGATATAGGGAACGGGGGAACCAATAAATGGGGTGAATCCTGCTAAGGCAGGTAGGGCTAAACTCTTTCAGTCCGAATCCGTCAGCTAACCTCGTAAGCGTGGGAAGAGGAGGACTGGGTGTAATTGGTATAATTGCAACCGTGGTTAGCTCCACGGTTTTTTGCTACCCCAAAACAGGCATATGACTCTATCTTTACAGTAAAGGATGCAGCTGTTATATAGAAAATTATGTACCACCCAGTACTTCCTTGGAGTAAATAAGGAGGTATTGAAATGTCAGTAGTATCAAAGTCTTATAGTGTTGTTAATCCGTATCATCTCAAAAAGCTGCTTAGAGTAAGAAAAGCTGAGATTTCGGATGTGGATGCAATATTTGACGTTGCAGCATCCGTAGGAACATCAGAAAAGGTATCTGAGCAGGGTTTCCTGCTGGATGATTACCTGTCAAAGCCCAACTACTATAAAAAGAAAATCAAGAATTGGATACAGAACCTTGAACACTTCTATGTAGCAGAATATGATATGATATACGGTTTCATGATAGCATATACCAGAGATGAATGGCTTAGAGACAACCCGGATTGGCTCACGGATGTGTATTGGAATCCGGAATTTGACAAAAGCTGGACCGACAATTTCATCGTAGTGGATAAGACGGCTGTATATGCCGACTTGACAGGAATGGGCATTGGAAGCCTTATATACAAAAGGCTTATGGAGGATCTGCAGAGTAAAGAAATAAAGCATATATTTGCAGAGACAATAATCAGTCCACAGCCCAATTTTGCTTCACTCCAATTTAGAAAGAAACAGAAGTACAGCCTGGCGGGAGTGCGCTATGAACAGTACAACAACAAACTTTATACCGATCTGATTTATCATAAGCACGCGGAATAGATGACGCATATTGACAATTGAAGGAAAATAAAGTTACTATATTATGGTAGCTTTATTTTTTTGTTATGATGACCATTAAAGGGGGTTAGATCGTGTTAAGGGGTAAGAATGTGATATTAAGGGCAATAGAAAAAGAAGACGTAGCAAAGCTTGTAAGGATCAAGAACGAGGAAGAGGTACTGATCCACCTTCGCTCAAACATTCCCCAACCGAATTCTGTCTATGCAGGGGAACTGGACTATGAAGAGAAGTGCAAGAAGAAGAACGAAAATGAAGTTGAGTTTGCAATAGAAAATTCAGAGGGTACAATCATTGGCAAATGCGGCACCATGGATACACGATGGAAAGACAGTGAGACCACTGTCTTCATATTTATCGGTGGAAGCGAAAATCGCGGAAAAGGTTATGGGACTGAGGCAATTAAGCTTCTTATGGATTTTGTATTTCAGCAGATGAATATAAGGCGTGTGAAGCTATATGTCTTCTCCTTCAATGTAAGGGCAAAGTCAAGCTATGAAAAGGCTGGCTTCAAGGTTGAAGGAATATTGCGTCAGGAGCTTTTCAGAAACGGCAAATATCATGATGTCATACAGATGGGCATATTGAAGCATGAATATTATGCATTGCATGGAGGAGGTACCGAAGATGCTGTTTAGCGGTGAGCAGGTCAAGCTTAGGTCAATTGTGGAAGAGGATTTGAAATATGCAGCAGAATATATGAATGATCCCGAAATCCTCCTGCTGATGGATGGCGATGTACCTTTGCCTACCTCCGTAGAGAAACAGAAGGAATGGTTTGCAGAGTATCTTAAGCAGAAGGACATAACCAAAGGAATAGAATTTGCAATTGAAACAAAGGACGGAAAGTTCATAGGCTGCTGCGGTGTAAACCATATGGATATGAAGAACAGAATGGCAATGGTAGGGATATTTATAGGAGATAAGGAATACCTTGGCAGAGGTTATGGCACTGAAGCCATGGGATTGCTTATGGAGTATCTCTTTGACGAGGTCAATTTGAATAAGATATCACTTGATGTGTTTTCTTTCAATGAAAGGGCGGTAAAGAGCTATGAAAAGCTGGGATTTCGCATTGAGGCGGTAGGAAGAGAAGCAGTCTTCCGGTATGGTGGCTATCATGACCTGTTCTCAATGGGAATCCTGAGAGAAGAATATCTGGAACTCTGTCAAAAGAAAAATGGATGATTTTAAAGAGGTAAAGCCTCTGTACTTTAACAGGAATTTCATGCTGCTCATGTCAGCAAGATTTGTTTCACAGGTGGGGGACAGGATACACTATTTTGCCCTTACCTGGTATATACTGAATAAAATAGGAACAGGGAGTGCGGTAGGTACCATAATGATCTTTGCCACCCTGCCCAGTGTGATAATGGGGCCCTTTACAGGGGTACTTGCAGATCGCTTCGACAGGCGAAAAATTATGATTGCTATGGATTCAGTCAGGGCAGTCATAGCAGTAATACTGGGCTATCTGGTGATGAGGGATCAGGCTCCATTGTGGAGCTTATATCTTGGGACAGGCCTTCTTGCCATATGCGGAGCTTTGTACAACCCTACAGGAAATGCGTTGTTTCCCAGTCTGGTGCAAGACTCGCAGCTTTTGAAAGCCAATTCGATGAACAGCCTGTTAAGCAGTCTGGCACTGATAATCGGGCCTGTTGTCGGTGGGATATTGTTTGGACTGGCCGGAACCCAAGGGGCATTTGCTCTGAATGGAACTACCTTCATTTTTTCAGCCTTGTGTGAAATGTTCATTGTATCTCCGAGGCTTATAAAGCGGGTAGAGGTCAGTATAAAGGATTTCAGGGAGAACATATTGGAAGGCTTCAAATTCGTATACAAGACAAAGGCACTCTTGGCAATGCTGCTTTTCGGCCTTGTGGTGAACTTTTTCTTCTATCCTGTGCAGGACATTATTCAGCCGATAATAGTAAAGAATATTATAAAGCTTAATGCTGAAGAATATGGGAGAATAATAGCCTTCTTCCCAGGTGGTCTGCTGCTGAGCACCTTATTGATACAGGTAATGCCGCAGCCCAAGAAGAAATACAAATTCATGTTGTGGAGTATGTTCTGTCAGGCTATGGGTCTAATACTCCTTGCATTGCCGATACTTCCGGTTTTTGCTTCCGGTATTGATACAGAACGTTACTTTTATTTGTACTGCGGAATAACTCTTCTCAGGGGACTTGCTTTCGGGTTCACTAATGTTCCCATGCAGGTTGTGAATCAGAAAATAACCCCTGATGAATTCAGAGGAAGGGTATATGCATTGCAAGGGACCTTCTATCAGGGACTTATGCCTATTGCAATGGGGATTGCAGGCTTTATGGTAGACGCCGTCCCTGCTTATGGCATCTGCATATTTGCAGGCGCTGCAATGGGAATTGCATGCCTTCTGATGTTCAGGGTTGAAGGGATAAAACAAGTTTAAATAAGAGCACCTCCGAAGAGGTGCTCTTATTTATATTAGAATATTATTATCTACCGGACATGCTTCTTTCAGCCTGCTCGATTAATCTTTTTACCATTGTTCCGCCAACTCTGCCGGCATCTCTTGCTGAAATATCTCCGTTGTAGCCTTCTTTAAGATTTACGCCTACTTCGGAAGCTATTTCGAATTTCATTCTGTCAAGAGCTGCTGCAGCCTGAGGTACTACCTTCTGATTATTTCTTGCCATTTATATCACCTCCTGATATTATGTTTTACTGAAACGTAAATAATATAAGTGTAATATTATTGGTTGGATGCCATAATTAGCTTGCATTTGAAAAACGGTTATGATATAAAATAATTAAAAGTCAAAGAAAGTCAAAGTCAAAGATATATAAGGTTTTGAGCATTATGACCCAAAGAAGTATTTTTAGTGTAAACATATAGGAGGAGAAGAAGCATGGACATAAATAAAATGACCCAGAAAGCTCAGGAAGCGGTTCTTGAATCAAGAAGCCTGGCAATAAAGAATAACCATCAGACGATAGAAGGGGAGCATCTGCATTTTGCACTGATTACCCAGGAAGAGGGTCTGATTCCGAAGATGCTTTCCAAAATGAATGTTCCCTTTGATTTTTATTTTAAGGATATCTCAGATCTTTTGGATAAGATTCCAAAGGTTTATGGCACTGCCGCATCCTCTCCCTATGTTTCCAGAAAGTTTGAAGAGCTATTCATAAAAGCAGAGGAAGCGGCGGAGAAATTTAAGGATGAGTATATAAGCGTAGAGCATATTTTTCTGGCGTTGATTGATGATAGCGTTTCGCCATCCTCAAAAATTATAAAAAAATACGGAATCACCAGGGATAAATTTCTTAAGGAGCTTTCCACTGTAAGAAGCAGCCAGAGGATCACCAGCCAAAACCCGGAAGAGACCTATGAGGCTCTTAAGCGGTTCGGGCGGGATCTGGTGGAGGATGCTCGCAAAGGCAAGCTTGATCCTGTCATAGGCAGGGATAATGAAATAAGGAGAATCATAAGGATACTCTCCAGAAGGACGAAGAACAACCCTGTATTGATCGGGGAGCCGGGAGTAGGTAAGACTGCTGCCATAGAAGGCTTGGCTCAAAGGATTATGAAAGGGGATGTACCTGAGGGACTGAAGAATAAGACCATATTCTCCCTGGATATGGGTGCGCTGATAGCAGGGGCTAAGTTCAGAGGGGAGTTTGAGGAGAGGCTGAAAGCGGTTCTAAAGGAGATAGAAAAGTCCAAGGGACGGATCATCATGTTTATTGATGAGATCCACAATATAGTCGGTGCAGGAAAAGCAGAAGGAGCGATGGATGCAGGGAACCTGCTGAAACCCATGCTGGCAAGAGGCGAGCTGCACTGCATCGGAGCAACTACTTTGGATGAATACCGGAAGCACATAGAGAAGGATGCTGCGCTGGAGAGAAGGTTTCAGCCGGTGCTTATAGAGGCACCTGATGTAGAGGATACCATATCCATACTCAGGGGATTGAAGGAAAAATTCGAGATACACCATGGTGTCAGGATACAGGACAATGCCCTGATATCGGCAGCGGTGCTTTCCAACAGGTATATAAGCGACAGGTTTTTGCCTGACAAGGCTATTGATCTTATTGATGAAGCAGCCGCGATGCTTCGTACCGAAATAGACAGCATGCCCGGAGAGCTTGATGAGATAATGAGAAGGATAATGCAGCTGGAGATAGAGCGGGAGGCACTGAAGAAGGAGAGCGATAAGCAGTCCCAGGAAAGGCTTGAAGGGATCAGCAGGGAGCTGTCGGAACTGAAATCCAACGGAGATTCAATGAAGGCTCAGTGGGAGATGGAAAAAACCAATATAAAGAACATCAGGGATATCAAGAAGCAGATAGAAGAGACTAAGTCCGACATTGAAAAGGCAGAGCTAAGGTATGACCTGAACAAGGTGGCGGAATTGAAGTATGGACGGCTTATTGAACTGGAAAAACAGTTAAATGAAGAAAAGTCAAAGCTTGAAGAAAAGCAGAGCATGGGTCAGCTGCTTAAGGAGGAAGTCACTGAGGAGGAGATTTCTGAGATAATATCAAAATGGACTGGGATACCCGTAAAGAGGCTGATGGAGAATGAGAAGGAAAAACTCCTGAGATTGGACTCGATACTCCATAGGAGAGTAGTAGGACAGGATGAAGCGGTTTCTGCCGTAGCAGATGCAGTCATAAGAGCAAGGAGCGGACTCAAGGATCCCAAGAGGCCTATCGGTTCCTTTATATTCCTGGGACCGACAGGAGTAGGAAAGACTGAGCTTGCTAAAGCTCTTGCAGAATCTCTTTTTGACAGTGAGGACAATATCATAAGGATAGATATGTCGGAGTATATGGAGAAGCATACGGTTGCCAGACTTATAGGAGCACCTCCGGGATATGTAGGTTATGATGAAGGAGGTCAGCTTACTGAAGCTGTCAGAAGGAAGCCCTATTC
>JAWLHF010000088.1:0-13963 GCA_041690515.1 Clostridiaceae bacterium
TTACTCCTGCTTCTTCTGCAACCTTTTGAGGAAGCACTTCCCCTTTCTTGTCTATATCGTCTATGGAAAGCATAGGTATCAATGCAAGCTTTTCTGGAGCATCGGGAGTATTCTGCCATTCCTTAAGCTTCCCAGTCTGCCTGACAAGCTCCTGAAGCTCAGTGTCACTCAGTCCAGCCTTTATATCTCTCAATTTTGCCTTTGTCTCTTCATCCTTGGCCTCTGATAAACCCTTCTTAGGCTTCAGTACCAGAAGAGAGCTGTGCTTGTTATTCAGGATATATTTGTCTATGAGATTTTCAAAATATCTGTTCTTCATCCCCTGCCTGATTTTTCGGAGGACATGCTCATATTCCAGATGTATGACAGGGTCTTTATCGTACAGCCAGCTGTCCATGATCTTTATATTGTAAATTAGCCCTTTGGGATAGCTTTCATAATCAGCCTCTCTCAGCTGGAACTCCTTTAAATTGACCGCTGCCTCAACTAATTGGCTGTCCAGGCCTTCACTCACAAGCTTATTAAGGGCTTCTGATGTAACATTCATGAATTCTTCCTTGCGTTCTGCATTGGAGTTCTTCACTATTATGCTTAATACAGGCTGAAGTATGCTGTTGTCATATTTACCGAAGACATCCTTTCCAAGGCCTGCTTCTATCAGCGCCTTCTTAAGTGGGGATGCCGGTGTTGCCAAAAGGATATGCTCCAATATCTCCATTGCCAGATACAATTCCTGCTCAGTGGAAAATCCTACTGCATAATTGAGACTCAGATATGTCTTATCTCTTTCATCCTCCTGGGCAGAAATGGGATACTCCAGCTCATAGGTCCTCATTGAGTCAAAGGGCTTCTGAACAGGTATGGCCGAATCCACAGATATGGCATCAAAATCTTTAAGATATGCCTCATCTATGAACTTCATACGCTCAAGCACGTCCATTCTTCCATACAGGAACATATAGCTGTTTGAGGGATGATAGTATTTTTTGTGGAATGCGATGAATTCCTCCTGAGTCAGGTCAGGTATTACATCAGGATCACCTCCTGATTCAAAGCCGTAAGGAGTGTCTGGGAGCAGAGTTTCCTGAAGCTTTCGTGAAAGCACTGATTCCGGTGATGAAAGTGCCCCTTTCATTTCATTATATACAACGCCCTTATATGTCAGCTCATCCTCAGGGTTCTCCAGCTCATAATGCCAGCCTTCCTGCTTGAGTATTTCAGGATATCTGTATATGTTGGGATAAAACACCGAGTCCAGATATACGTCCATCAGGTTTTCAAAATCCTTGTTGTTCCTGCTGGCTACCGGATACATGGTCTTGTCTCCGAAGGTAAAAGCATTTAGAAAGGTATTAAGTGAGCCTTTCACAAGCTCTACAAAAGGCTCTTTAGTAGGAAACTTCCTGGAACCGCAAAGCACCGAATGCTCCAATATATGCGGCAGTCCTGTGCTGTCCTTTGGCGGTGTCCTGAAAGTTATTGAAAACACCTTGTTGTCATCCTCGTTTTCCATAAAAAAGAGTCTTGCACCACTTTTTTCATGCCGAAAAAGCCGTACTGTAGAATTGGTCTCCTTGACCTCCTTTTCCTCAATCAATCGGAAGCCGTGATAAATATCTCCTGTTTTGAAATGCATCCTATAAAACCCTCCAGTAAAATAGATTACCAATAGTATTATAAAACATATTATAGTATATATTTACCATAATCTGCAAACAATTATGACCTCTTCTATCTTATATACAAATGTGTTCTTCGTGCGAAAGCAGTCCTTCGCCAACGATGTTTTATCCAAGGTATCACATAATAGTCCAGTCCAAATGCCCTGCCGGCTCCTCCGAACATAGCAATGGCTGCGACTATGTGCCAGAGTATCTCAGTACCTGCCATTGCAGAAAGTATGAAATTGAGACAAAGGAATATGGATCCCAGGGAAGCAAGAATCGTGAACAATCCCGCAATCAAAGCCAAGCCTATGGCTATCTCCATAAGTACGATAGAAGCCTGGAAAAAGTAAGCATTTGGCTCTATAAAGGTTTCCATAAACCAATTAAAAACACGAGGGGGCTCTTTCAATATAGGTTCCGGATAATACTGTGTCACCTGAGTGGCATTGGTTACTGCATCGGTGGACTCCAGTGGTACATCCTCCGGTCTTGGCATAGTCACAATGAAGTTCTTTCCCGGATCAAGCCAGCCTTCCCCAACCTTCTTCACTCCCTCAATTAGCCAGATGACTCCAAGATAAATTCTGAGTATAGCAAGCCAGAAGGTGGGTGCCTTGGCAGACAAATGTCCGCCCAAAATGGACCGTCTTTCCCTTACATGGATGAACTCATGCATTATGTACTCCCATATCCTGGCGAAGCCCCCAACCCCATACTGGTAGTGAATATTCACCAGATGCTTCAGAGCCATGGCGAAAAATCCGGACATGGACCTGCCCCCAATGTTGGCTACTGCATAACGCCCTCCTATGGACACCATAAAGCCGTGATAGTTGGATTTGAAGGCTTTCTTCTCTCCTTTATCAATAAATGCAACTATGTTGTGTGCTGCTGTCTCAGCAGTCTGCAAGGCCGCTTCAACTATCTGAGGTATAGGCTTCTGACCGCCTTTGCCGTCAGGCTCCAGAAAGAATGCATTATCACCGACCGCAAAGACATTATCATATTCCACCGACTGCATGTATTCATTCACCTGTATTCTACCCCTGCCGCCATGTGTAAGCTCTGTATTTGCGGCAAAGCTGCTTCCCTGTACACCACAAGTCCATATCAAAGTCCTTGTGGGTATCTCTTCCCCGCTTTTCAACACTATTGATTCTTTCTTCACTTCTATAATGGGAGCATCTGTCATGATTTCAACACCATGCTTTGCGAGATATCGCTCAGACTTCTTGATAAGTCCTTCATTCAATATAGGAAGTATGCTGCACATTGCTTCTACAACAATCAACCGCACTTCCCTGCTGTCTATCTCATAATCCCTGCAAAGCTTGTGCTTCCATTCCAAAAGCTCACCCATTGTCTCAATCCCCGTAAAGCCTGCTCCTGCCACAATGAAGGTAAGCATGGATTTTCTCCTGCTTTTATCCTTTTCTGCTCTCGCCTTGTCAAACATACTCTTCACATGTTCTCTGATCCTGATGGCATCCTCAAAGGACCACAGGCTGAAGCCGTTTTCTTCTACTCCCGGTATCCCGAAAAAAGCGGGCTCTGCTCCGGTGTCAAGTATCAGGTAGTCATATCCGTAATCCCCCGAGGCAGCCTGTAGCTTACGGTTCTTGAAATCCACTGATTTGATTTCTTCAGTTACCACCTCTACCCCTGATGCTCCGAATATCTCTCTGAGGTCTATCTGTACCGAAGCTTCATCAACTCTATCTCCGGCCACCTCGTGAAGCTCTGTCATTAAAGTATGATAAGGCTTCTTATCCACCAGCAGCACACTTATGTCCTTTCCTCTGCGGGCAGCTTTGCCCAGAAGCTTTGCTGCATGAACACCTCCGTAGCCTGCACCTAGTATTGCAACTTTCTTTGTCTTATTTCCCATACTATTAAAATTCACTTCCTTTAAGATATATATGAAATTATATGGAGGTCTGAAAATACCTGCATGAATACTGTCCTTGTTACATGAAGTATTCCACAAATGCCATTGCAATATGAATTCTTCAAAAAATGAAAATAGGACATGGTATACTACCATGTCCCTCTGATTTATCTGTTTATATTCAGTTATCTCCCGCTTCCCATGAAGAACAAAGCTACGACTCCGGGGCCTGTATGAGATCCTATGACCGGCCCTACATGGTTTATAATAACGTCCTTGACCTTGTACTCCTTCAAAATCATATCCTTCAGGTACTCGGCATCTTCTACGCAGTCTCCATGGCTTATGGCAATCACCTGTTCCTCAGGTGCCGTTATTTTCTCCTGGAGCATTTCAAAAAGTGCCTTAAGGGATTTTTTTCTTCCTTTTATCTTTGATACCGGTATCAGCCTTCCCTCATCATCAACCTGAAGTATGGGTTTGATATCCAGCAATGTCCCCACAAAAGCAGCTGCTCCCGATACCCTTCCTCCTCTTTTTAGGTGTCCCAGGTCATCCACGGTAAACCAATGGTTCACCTTAAGCTTGTTTGTCTCAAGCCAGCTGACCAACTCATCCTTTGAAGCTCCAGCCTTAAGCATTTCATTGGCATAGTATGCCAGAAGCCCTTCTCCCAGAGAAGCGCTCTTACTGTCTATAACTGTTATGTCAGCATCTTTAATCTCATCACATACCATATCCCTTGCAAGAATAGCACTGTTAAGACTTCCGCTCAATGCAGAAGAGAAGCCCAGATACACTATCGGCTTGCCTTCCATTGCATATTTCTTAAATATGTCCGTATATTCATATACATTGACCTGTGAAGTTGAAGGCATTTCACCATTCCTCACCGAGTCATAAAATTCTTTATATCCCAGAGTCTTCCCAAAGTCATCCTTGAACTCCTGTCCTTTGAAATTGCAGGTCAAACTAACCACAGGCAGATTATTGGCTTCTACATATTCCCTTGGAAGGTCTGTACAGGAATCTATCAAAAACACTGTATCCATATGTTTCCCTACCCCTCTAAAATATTCTATTTCTATAGTAACCATTTTTCGGAAATAAATCAATCTGAAAAACGAAACTACCTGACAGCAGGTAGCATCTGTATATTATTTATGGATTTTTGGGGGGTATGTGCCGGGATTGAGCTGTCCCGGCACCGATGATGTTTATAGAAAAGGCTTCTGAATGAAGCGTTTTATAATCAACGAAGCCTTTAAATCTCCTTTGACGGTGCGTTACAAGTAGCAAATATATGTGTTTACCAATTATCAGGCTCAGGGTTAAATGTATTATTTACTCATACAATAGTCCGCCTGCCAGCTCCTTCAATGCTGCATAGTCCACAACAGAGATACTGCCGTTCTTTTTTGTCACTATCCCCTTGTCTGCAAGCTCCCTTATGACCCTGTTCAAGTGCCTGTAGCTTGTGCCGAGGAGCGTTGCCATCTCTGTCATACTGGTGGTCTTGATCTCATTGATGTCCTTTGAATTGGACTCTTCGCTGGAAATTGAGATTATGTAACTGGCAAACCTCTTTTCAAGAGAATAAAGCAGGTTTATTGAGGTACTGTTGGATATCGTATACAGCTTATACCCCAGATTTCTTATTACAAAATTGAGAAAAACCGGATCGTTTCCAGCATGCTTATGTATGTCATCCACCTTTATCCCTATAAGATGGGATTCATTAAGGGAATCAACATTGCATTTTATCCTGTATCCTGACATAAATTCCACATCGCCCAGGATACTAAGAGGTTTGTTGAACCTGAGAAGCAGGGATTTGCCGTTCTCCATCAAAGTATAGACTTTGAGCTTTCCGGCTACGTTGAAATAAAAGTACTCCAGCACATCTCCCGTATTGCAGATGCATTCTCCCCGTTCAAAGCTCATAAGACTCATGTATGGCCTCATATCCTTTTGAAAAAAGGAATCCAATTTGTATTCTCCAATGTAAAAATCCAGTAGATTCTTGTCGTTTATCCTTTTCATGAGCTTACCTCCATTTTATAATATAGCAAAATTATATCACAGGAATAGGACATATGTCCCAATTTTGTATTTTTTTCTGTTAGAAATATTGATGGGTATACTATGAATAAATATCATGAATGATAGAAAGCTTAAGTAGAAGAATGCATCGCCTTCTTCGGTTGCGATGTTACGGGGCTGCGGGGTTTCGTAGAATGCTTTGGATTCCTTACAGGTATTGGAACAGGCAACACTGAACACACGGATGTTACACGGAAGCTTACTAATTTCTCAATTACGTAGTAATTCTGAACGTAGTGAAGAATCTTAACTTTCTTGCTCATCCTATAAAAAATCTTCATGCATTCCTTTAGGGTCCAGATCCTTCGCTTCACTCAGGATGACACAGAGGCTTTACTTTCCCTTCCGTGCATTCAGTACATTTAAGTGTTTTTCCGTAGTAAAACCGTGTTGTTCGCGCTTATACCCTTAAGGAATACCCAGGTACCCTCGTAACTCGTAACAGGCCCCTGAGACATGACCCTGTGCCTGCGTCTCGCAACAAAAAATGCGACTGCGCCGCATTTTTATCCAATTCTGAAAGGAACAACTATATGCTCAAACTAATGAAAATTTGGAGACCTGAGATATATCAGGGAAAGAAGCAAATGAACAAGTATTTTGAAGGCTGGTACTTCAAGATTGTGAGCAAGGATGAAAACACCTTATTTGCCGTAATCCCCGGTGTATCTTATGGAATCAACGGAAGCGGCTGTCATTCATTTGTTCAGGTTATTGACGGAAAGAGCTGCAAGTCCCATTACCTGACTTATGATATAAAGGACTTTCGTTATTCCAAGAAGGACTTCAGGCTATGGATAGGGCCAAATTATTTTTCCTCCGATGAAGTCCGTCTGGACTTATCCTCAAAGAGTGTCCTCCTAAAGGGTGAACTAAGCTTTGAAAATGCTGCACCCTGGCCCTCATCCCTGCTTTCCCCTTACATAATGGGCTGGTATTCATTTGTTCCTTTTATGGAGTGCTACCATAGTGTAATCAGCATGAACAATGATATTAGAGGCAGTCTCACAGTCAATGACAAGGATGTGGATTTCAGCGGAGGCCGTGGCTATATGGAAAAGGATTGGGGAAGATCCTTCCCCAGTTCATGGATATGGCTGCAGTCGAACCATTTTGATGAGCCAGGTGTCTTTCTCACAGCTTCAATAGCAAGAATACCCTGGTTCGGCCGTTTCTTTACCGGTCTGATAGCCGGTATTTCAGTCAACGGAAAGCTTTATAGGTTTGCTACCTATACCGGAGCCAGGATCGAGCTGATCTCCTGCCTCCCTGACGGTATAAGGATATTTATCCGGGATAGGCAGATGTACCTTGATATATCTGCACGGAGAAGTAATTCAGGCAAGTTGTACTCTCCGCGAAACGGTTCAATGGAAGGCATCATTGAGGAAAGCATGACAGCAGAGATATCACTTACTTTAGGAACCATCAGTACAAATACCCGAAGTGTGTTATTTGAAGGTAAAGGGCGGAATGCCGGTCTTGAAATTGTAGGTGATATGAAGGATCTTCATTAATATATTGAAAAATCATTTCTACCATATTACCCTTAGATGATATATAATTATAAGGATCAATTCCATTAAGTCATCGGAGGAATATATGAAGCTGAAGTATTTATTCAACGACAAACATTTTTATTCACAGATGCTCAAAATTGCCTTGCCTGTAACTGCTCAGAACCTGGTGCTGGCATCCTTGAATCTGGTGGATACAATCATGATAGGGGGAATAGGTGAGGCTGCAATTGCAGGAGTAGGACTTGCCAACCAGTACTACTTTCTGCTCAACCTCTTGCTTTTCGGCATAATAAGCGGCTCATCCATTTTTACAGCGCAGTTCTGGGGTACAAAAGATATAAAGAATATCAGGAAAGTACTGGGTGTTTCCATTATTTCCGGCGGAATGGCAGCACTGCTCTTTTCAGTTGCAGCCTTTCTGTTTCCGGAAAAAATACTGGGGATATTCTCCAAAGACCCTGAAGTCATACAATTAGGAACCCAATACCTGATGATAGTACTTTTCAGCTATGTCGTAACAGCTTTTTCCTTCGCTTATTCATTTAATTTAAGGAGTACCGGAGATGCAAAGACTCCTTTGCTAGTAAGCGTAATTGCCCTGGGAACCAATACGGTGCTGAATTACCTTCTGATAAACGGCCGATTCGGTTTCCCAAGAATGGGAGTATCCGGAGCTGCAGCTGCCACATTGATAGCCAGAGTGCTGGAACTGGTCATGCTGCTATGGATAGTGTATTCAAATCATGGTGTGCTGGCTGCTTCTATAAAAGAGATGACTGATGTGTCCGCCGACTTTGTCAAGCAATTCTTCAAGGTGACCATACCGGTGATACTGAATGAATCTGCATGGGCTTTGGGTGTGACTATGTACTCCATCGTATTTGCCCGTATGGGCACTGATGTTTTGGCATCAAGCAATATTACAGGTACCATCGACAGAATCATGTGGGTTGTATTTATGGGCTTCGGAAGTGCCTGCTCTGTCATGCTTGGAAACAAGATCGGTTCGGGAGATGAAGACCAGGTATTCATTTATGCAAAAAGATTTGCAATTATCGGTCCAATAATTGGCATGCTTATAGGCATAATTGTTGCTTTCATATCTCCCTGGCTGCTTATGCCCTATAATGTATCCGCCCTTGTACTGGATTATGCCCGCCTTAATATAATAGTACTGTGCATATTTCTCTGGGTGAAGGTGTTCAACTTCATTAATGTAGTGGGAATACTGAGAAGCGGCGGAGATACAACCTTCTGCCTGATGCTGGATATGGGCGGTGTATGGCTGGTAGGCGTACCTCTGGTGTTTGTCGGCGGCCTTGTATGGCATCTTCCTATATACTATGTATATGCCCTTATGCATATAGAAGAGATTATGAAGCTGATTGTAGGCATACCAAGATTGGTTTCGAAAAAATGGATCAATAATCTGACTACGACAATGGGCAAATAAGACATGATAATACTGTGGAAATTAATCAGCCATGTTGCAGCAAAGTATCCACATGCTGCAACATAGCTGTTCTAATTGATCGTCTTGATTCTCTCATCATACATACCAATTAGTTCATAAGCGAGCCCTTCGTCCAGCTTTCCCCACAAACCGGGAGTCTCGAAGAACCGTTTAGGCACTTTGACGTCTTTCAGCTTAAAGCCCAACCTTTCTTTTATTCTCAGTTTTGTTCCGTATATCCTTTCAGCAATCTTGGTAAGATCTTGGTCTGTCAGCTCATGACCTATTGCATTCAGTACCTTAAGAATTGTCTCCCTGTCATACACTTTCCTTGCAAAAAGACAGATGGCAAGTGAATTCAGCATGCACCTCTCCTTTTCCTCCTTGAATATTCCTTCAACAAGCTTTTCTTTGTCAAAAGCTCCCATGGACTGGTCGATGGAGTATCCCCCATTACACAGGTGTGAATGCCTTGCACCCACTACCGCACCTACCAGCGCCCCGTATCCCGTATGATAACCGGGCATTTCGTTTTTTGCAAAAGTCATGGCATAATCCTGTCCGCCGTACTTTTTTGCTGCTTCATAAGAACCTTTGGACAATATCTTGTAAAATTCATTTTCATTAGCAGCCAGATATTCTATGGCTTTATTGTAGCTGCTGCTATTGCCGAATTCCAGCGGTATTATGGTATCTCTGTCTGTAAGGAGCTTCTCCATATAAGCCTCTGTTGCCCATCCAAGCACGACTCCTGTGGACATTGCATCCAGACCCAGCTGTTCCACTGCTTCGATAAGCTGTAATATCTCATCAGTGGACTTTATACCGAGAAAGCTACCCAAGGCAAATATGAGTTCATAGTCATAGCTTACACTTACAGACTCATAATCATAGCCTTTACCGAACTCCCTTCTGAACTGCCCTATGTGTATGCATCCCACAGGACAGCCGGTACAGGCCATTTTTCTCACAAGGTTGTTTCGTACAAAGGCATCTCCCGAGATATCCTCCACATATTCAAACCTGTTCTGCCTGAGGTTTTTAGTCGGCAGCCCTCCCATTTCGTTCAAAGGCTCGACATTTACGGGGGTTCCTGCATCATGATATTTTGACATTATCTCAGTATCCGTCACTTTTTTGTATATCTCCTGATATACCTTGAAGTACTCCTTAAAGTTCTTCACAGGTATACTCCTGTCTCCGATTATTGTCACTGCTTTGAGGTTCTTGCTGCCAAAAACAGCCCCTAAGCCCAGCCTTCCGAAATGCCTGTAGGTGTCCACACATACACTGGCAAAGCTGACCATATTTTCCCCAGCAGGCCCGATTCTTAGTATGCTCCTCTTACCGCCCCCAGGTTCTCTCTCCCTTATCACTCTGCCCGCTTCATCTGAAGACATACCCCACAAAGCCCTCGCATCCTTGAATTCTATGTTGCTCCTGTTTAGTGTCATATATATTGGTTTATCAGCTTTTCCTCCAATTACAATAGCGTCATAGCCTGCCAGAAGCATTGTAAGGGCAAGCCTTCCTCCGGCATAGGATTCCCCAAGCTCCCCTGTCAATGGTGAGTAAAACATCGCCACAGTCTTGGTTATTACCGGATATATTGAGGATGCTGCACCAATGGCAAGTATTATAGGCTGCTCCTCATGAAGGGGGCTCAGCTCAGGCTTTATGTTCTCCTCCAGCAGCTTTGAGGCAACACCCACACCACCCAGGTATTCGCATAAGTCTTCCCTCTGCTCAATCCTGATTTTTCTGTCTTTCAAATCAATATAAAGCACTCTAATATACTTTTCATATATCATTGTCTTGCTCCTCCATTCTCAGACATTCATGAGGACAGAACCTGGTACACATTCCACAATGCTTGCAGATTATCGGCCTTCCTTCTGTATCATCAAAAAATACAGCGCTTACTATACAGGCTTCAGTGCATTTCTTGCAGCCTATGCAGCTTTTCGGTTCCAGTATGACCCCTCCCCCGGGTCTTGGTATCAACACCCCGGTGGGACAGGCTTCTGCACATGCCCTTTCGTCATTGCAGGCTATGCATACATCCGCTACAAATTTACCTTTGAGGCCTCCGCTGGTCCTTACCTTGATAGCACTCTTTGAAATCGAGTGGTTCTGCCTGTTAACACCGGCACATACCAGCATACAGGTGAAGCACCCGATGCATTTGTTCATACCATCAGCCTTTAAAACCTTTGCCATACAATCACCCCGTATTATCCGATCTCAATGTGCATGAAAGCTGCACTGAAATTATATTGGTTTTCTAGCTATATAATCAATATATCCCTGAGTAATCATTTCTCCTTCGAAGGTCCTTTCCAATATCCTGTTCTCCTTGTGTATAATCTTCATATCATCAAAGTACTTGTCAGCCTCATATGTATCATAATATGAATGAAGTACTGGCTCACCGTCCTCCGGATGTAGGAATTCTCCTTCTCCAACCTTTTCGTCCTGCCCATATCTAAAGTCATATATAGAAGCAAAATTAACAAACATAAGGCCTCCCGGCTTAAGTACCCTCTTAAGTTCATTTATAGACTTCCCGATATCGGCCTTTGTCATATGGAATATGGAGTTGTATGAATACACATGGCTGAAGTATTTATCCCCAAAGGGCAGCCGCCTCATATCCCCTTTTATTATTCCAAGAGATGTACTGTATTCTCTCTCAAATACTTGAGCCTTATCCAAGGCGGCTTGATCAATTTCAATACCACATGTTATGTAGCCATGTTCCTTGAACAGTATCAAAGGCGGAAGGCTTCCTCCTGCACCACAATCCAGCACTTTCCTTTCCAAACCGCTTTCATTGCAATACTTTAAGAAAGTATAAAGCTGAGTTTGTCTTAATACAATTTTCATTATTAGCCCCCTTCTATCAATCATATCTTAGCATCTGTGTAACAGTTGTCTTCTTCAATAATATGGTAAATTTGAGTTCATTGCAAGGAATTATAATAATCTAATAATATTAAAGGAGCCAGCTGAAAAAGCTGACTCCTGGATGTCTCTATTTATTTTAATGCTTCGCATTTGCAGGCTCGATGTTTATCTTCTTGCCCTTTATCTGATTGTCCTTCATGATTTTTATCACATCATTGGCATACTCTCGCGGAACCTCAACAAAGGTATATTTGTCGTAAATGTCTATGCTTCCAATCAATTTACCCGGAATTCCCGTTTCTCCAGCAATACCTCCGACAATATCACCGGGTCTTATCTTTTGGTTCCTTCCGATATTTATAAAGAGCCTTACCATACCCGGTTCAGCACCGGTATTCTCATATTCTGCCTCTTCCAGCTGGGCTTCTCTGCTCTTGCCTCCCATTGACATTTTTAATAATGCTGCTGCTATATCAATGGTAGTATAGTCTTCTCCGGCAAGTCTCTCAATAGCAGTAACATACTGGCCGAGGCCACCCTCTTCCATGGTCTCTCTTACTCTCTCCATAAACATGTTGGTTCTTACCTCTTCCACATCCTCTGAAGAAGGTGCCTTCTGCAGTGAGATCCTAGCTTTTGCATACCTCTGTATATCCCTTAGCTTATATACTTCCCTTCCCACAACAAAGGTAAATGCCCGGCCCTCCCTTCCAGCTCTGGCCGTTCTGCCTATTCTATGTACATAATACTCTTCATCCTGCGGAAGATCATAATTAAATACCGCTTCCACCTCATCAACGTCTATTCCTCTGGCGGCAACATCAGTTGCAACCAGTATATCTACAGCACCGGTCCTGAACTTTGACATTACTCTGTCTCTCTGTACCTGTTTCATATCTCCATGGAGGCCATCAGCAAAATATCCTCTTCCCTGCAGCTCCTCCACAAGCTCGTCTACCTTCCTTTTTGTATTGCAGAATACCAGCGATAGCTTGGGATTATACATGTCAATAAGCCTGGACAGGACTTCTGCCTTGGTTTTCTCCTTCACCTCAAAATAAACCTGTTCTATCTTGGGGGCTGTCAGTTCCTTATGTACCACCTTAACATGCTTTGGGCTCTTTTGGAACCTTTTTGTAAGCTCCAGTATTGGTTTTGGCATTGTTGCTGAAAACAGAAGCGTCTGACGCTCAGCCGGGGCTGATTTCAGTATAGTTACTATATCGTCAACAAACCCCATATCAAGCATTTCATCTGCTTCATCCAGAACCGCCATTTTTATTTTATCAATCTTCAGGGTTCCCCTGTTCATGTGGTCCATTACTCTTCCCGGTGTGCCCACTATAATCTGCGGTTTTCTTTTCAGAGCCTTTATCTGTCTGTCAATAGGCTGCCCTCCGTATATAGGAAGAATCTCAACGCTCTTCTTATACTTTGCCAGTTCCCTTATCTCTTCAGCAACCTGTATTGCCAGCTCTCTTGTAGGGCAGAGCACCAGTGCCTGAACTGTCTTTTCCTCATGATTCAGCCTTTCCAGTATCGGTATGCCGAAGGCTGCTGTCTTGCCCGTGCCGGTTTGAGCCTGGCCTATTATGTCCCTTCCTTCCAGTACGTAGGGAATAGACTGAGCCTGTATGGGAGTTGCCTCCTCAAAGCCCTTATTCTCTACTGCCTTTAAAATCTCGTTCGACAAGTTCAAATCTGTAAATCTAATTATTTCCATTCATTACCATCCATTCTTTTTAGTGTAACTATTTAACAATACCTTTATTATGTACAATTTGCAACTTATTTTTTCATAAAAAAAAGATAGGCATAAGCCTACCTTTTATAACCATTTAGATAATCCATGAAATCATTGTCCTTATCTATGAATATTGTTGTATCCTTCATAACCTTATAAGTATCTATCCTCTGTATGAACCTGTAAAACTCTATATCTTTTTTTAATGATTCCTCGTATATCTTTATGGCTTCCTTATCCGCCTCGGCTTTTATATTCGCCGCCTCCTCTATGGCTTTGGCAATAATCTCCTTCTTCTGCCTTTCCGCTTCGGACACGTCCTTGTCGTATTGAGCCTGACCTTCAGCTTTGAGCTTTTCGCTATCCTTCTTTATCTCCTCAATCATCTTGTTCTGTATGGACTGAATGTTGGCTGTAGGGAAATTCCTTCTGTGTATTGCTATGTCTGCAACTTCAACGCCATAGTCATAAAGAAGCTCCTTACTCAGCGCTTCGGTCCTCGTCTTCAGTACAGTCTCCGTCCTGACCTTATCGAAAAACTCATCAAACCTCAGGGTATTGGCTGTTTGGATTACTACCGGATATACCCTGTCGTCCAAAAGCTTGTTCAGATCGCCTTTGCTGTAATTTCTCATGTTCACCAGTACAGGATTGACTATCCTATACTGTGAGTACATGTTG
>JAWLHF010000089.1:0-13931 GCA_041690515.1 Clostridiaceae bacterium
ATATCAAGCAGAACATTACCCAATACTACCTGACAGTATCAACAGTATCAGCCTTCCTGTCCCATATGACAAATGAAGGCATTCTCACTACAGTATTTGAAGATAATAAGCTAAAGTTCATAATAAAATAGATTATAGGGGAACAGAAGTAATACATACAGGAAGGACTGGTGGACTAATGACAAAAGCTTTGGCTCTGACCTCCGGAGGACTTGACAGTATATTGGCGGCGAAGCTGATACAGCTTCAAGGAATTGAAGTGGTAGGTATATGCTTTGCTTCCGCTTTTTTTGGATCAAAAAATGCCGAAAAAATGGCAGCGCAAATAGACATGCCTTTGATAGTAGTGGATTTTACAGAAGAACATCTTGAGATGACGAAGAATCCCAAGCATGGATATGGAAAGAACATGAACCCTTGCATAGACTGTCATGCCATGATGCTGAGATATGCCGGTAATATGCTGGAAGAGCAGGGGGCGGATTTTTTGATCACAGGAGAAGTTCTTGATCAGCGCCCAATGTCCCAGAACAAAAAATCATTAGGCATAGTGCAAAAGGAATCGGGCTTTGAAGACCGGATATTGAGGCCTCTCTGTGCACTGAATCTGGAGCCTACAAGAATGGAAACCGAAGGGCTTGTAGACAGGACAAGACTTCTGGGAATAAGCGGCAAATCACGAAAACCACAGATGGAGTTTGCTGCCCAGTGGGGTATAGAAGAGTATCCGTCACCCGCAGGAGGCTGCATGCTTACTGAACCGCAATTCGCCAATAGACTGAGGGATCTGTACAAGCACTGCAAAGCAGCGGTGCAGCCTGTAGATGTTGAGCTTCTGAAGCTTGGAAGGCACATGAGAGTATCACCCTCATCAAAGGTTGTATGTACCAGAAATGCAGATGAATACAGTCTTCTTGGACCTCTTATCAAGGAAGAGCATATCATATTCGATACTGCGGATTGTGCCGGTGCCACTGCTGTACTGGTACCAGCAAAAGCCGGACAGGTTCCCTACGAGGACATGCTGTTCGCCGCATCTGTAGCAGCCAGATACAGCAAAGATAAAGAAAAGGAAAGCGTCAGAATAAAATACAAAAAGAAAAGCGATACTGAATATGAATACATACAAGCAAAACCGGCCCATGACGAAGAAATAAAAAAAGTACTGCTGTAGGGGCGCCCACCGGGCGTCCGCAGGCTTCAAAGAAATAACTAAAACCCCGTACCCCGAACCCCAAACCCCAAACAAAAAAAGGAATGATACAAATGAATGAAGGAACCTCAGTAAAACTGCATATCAAGTCCTCCCAAGCTGACAGTCAGGGTTCCGTAGACACAATGGAGTTCTACACTGAAGGAAGGTATTATGAAAAAAAGGACAGCAGATACATCAGCTATGAAGAATCCGAAATATCAGGGCTGGAAGGAACAACTACCTATCTTAAGCTGGGAAGAGAAGAAGCATCACTCATAAGAAATGGGGCAATCAGCTCCAAAATGGTATTCAAACCGGGCTGTGAGACCAAAAACATATACAAGACAGCCTACGGGGATTTTGACCTGACCATCCTGACACGGAAGCTTGACATTGAGGTTTGTAATAACCTTATAAATAGTGTATACTTGAAATATGAGCTTGTTATGGGCTCCGGAGATGCCTTTGTCAATGAAATGACCATAAGTGTATATCACTAATTATAGAAAATTCACAGCAGGTAATAGTCAACCTGCTTTTATAACAGATTTCGTGCCGAATAATCGGCGTGCGAAATAATTGATACTGCCATACAAGTGCAGATGGAGAAAGGAGGCGGGAGCTTGTTGAATTCGCTATTCAAGGAGAATATTGAAGACATTCTGGATAATATAGAAGAAGGCATACACATTGTCGACAGCTCAGGGAAGATAGTGTATTACAATAAATTTGCTGCTGAGCTGGATAATATAAATCCGGAAGAGGCCCTTGGACGGCATATACTGGAAATATATCCTTCCCTTACAGATGAGACCAGTACCATATTGAAGACCATAAAATCAGGGAAGCCAATACTCAATTATCAGCAAGCCTTCAAGAACTACAAGGGTGTACAGATAACCACCATAAATTCAACCATACCGATAATTTCCGGAAAACGTGTGGTCGGTGCCCTGGAGGTTTCCAGAGATATAACCGAGGTCAAGAAGCTTTCTGAAAAGGTCGTGGATCTGCAGGCTCAGTTGCTGAAAGATAAAAAGCCTGAGAAAAGCTATGACGGAAGCAAGGCATTCTTCAATTTTGCAGATATAATAGGTGTATCTGAAGTTATGCTCAAGCTCAAAAAAGATGCACTGACAGTTGCCTCATCACCTTCGCCGATAATGGTATATGGTGAGACGGGTACGGGGAAAGAACTGCTGGTACATGCGATACACAATGCCAGTCCCCGCAGGAATAAGCCTTTCATTGCCCAAAATTGTGCGGCACTTCCTGAGACTCTGCTGGAAAGCATACTTTTTGGCACTGTCAGAGGCAGTTTTACAGGTGCGGAAAACCGGCCCGGACTTTTCGAAATAGCTAACGGGGGAACTTTGTTCCTGGATGAGATAAATTCCATGTCACTGACCCTGCAGGCAAAGCTTTTAAGGGTGATACAGGATGGGAATGTGAGAAGAGTAGGAGATACACGAACCGTTCATGTTGATGTGAGAATAGTAACCGCAATAAATATTGATCCCAGACAGGCTCTTCAGGATAAGACCCTGAGAGACGACCTGTTCTTCCGTCTAAGTGTCATATCGCTTAAAATGCCGCCTCTGAGAGAGAAAAGAAGTGATATGCGGCTGCTTACAGAGCACTTTATAAAAAAGTACAACAAAAAGCTATATAAAAATGTCAGATATGTAAGTGATGATGTAGAGGCGTTTTTCATGACCTACACATGGCCGGGAAACGTGAGAGAGCTGGAGCATGCCATTGAAGGGGCTATGAACATTGCCGATGGAGACATCATTGACAGCAAGTGCCTTCCGTATTATCTGAGTGAGATATATAAGAAATCCGAATCTGCACAACAAGAGGATCATGAGATAAAGTCTCTTAAAGAGGCATTAGCAGATATGGAGAGAAACCTTATAGAAAAGGCACTGAAAAAAAGCGACGGCAACGTGACAAAGGCTGCCGATATGCTTGATGTGCCAAGGCAGACATTACAGTATAAAATAGGCAAGTATAATATAAGGGTATATAATGCCGAATTTTAGGCATCACTATGAATAAAAAATGCAAAAGCACTCAACATTAAATGAGTGCTTTTATATTTAAGGCAAGCTGTATATGTGTGATACAGGGCTTTTGGTGCCAAAGCTTTTATTGAATCGGTTGTCTATATATTGTTGGCATATTACTTGCATATGTTAAAAAAGTAACAAGGTTATTAGTCTGTTATACCGAGTAGGAAAGTATAAATATTTATAGCATTAACTTTCCGTCAACGATTCACATAAGAGATTACCCGATAGTTGAGCTGCTTAAATAGAGCCTTTTATGTGAAAGCAAATATTAAGTATAAAATTAAGGAGGACACAACACATGAAAAAAGGATGCAGATTTGGTACTCACAGAGTTATTGAACCGGCAGGAGTATTGCCGCAGCCCGCAAACAAGATCAGCAACAACATGGACGAACTTTATGACAATGAAATACTCATCGATGTTCAGACCCTGAACATTGACTCAGCCAGCTTCACACAGATAGAAGAGCAGGCTGGCGGTGATGAGAAGAAGATAGCGGAAATAATGCTGGGTATCGTGGAAAAGCAGGGTAAGCATAGAAATCCAGTAACAGGCTCCGGCGGAATGCTTATAGGCACAATAGAAAAGATAGGTTCTGCTTTGGAAGGGAAGATAGACCTAAAGGTAGGAGACAAGATAGCAACACTTGTATCACTTTCGTTGACTCCTCTTAGAATAGATAAGATCAAGGAAATAAGAAAAGACATCGACCAGGTTGATATTGAAGGAAAGGCAATACTTTTTGAAAGCGGAATATATGCAAAGCTTCCAACAGACATGCCGGAAAAGCTTGCCCTTTCAGCACTTGACGTAGCCGGTGCTCCTGCACAGACAGCAAAGCTGGTCAAACCGGGTGATACGGTATTTATTATTGGAGCAGGCGGAAAGTCAGGAGTGCTTTGTTGCTACGAAGCAAAGAAAAGAGCAGGAATAACAGGAAAGGTAATAGGCTGCTGCGGAAGTCCTAAGAGCGCAGAAAGGCTAAAGAAGCTCGGTTTCTGCGATGAGGTTTTTGTTGGTAATGCAACAAAACCTACGGACATAATGAACAAGATATCAGAGTTTACCAATGGAGAGATGGCTGACCTGACAATCAATTGCGTAAATATACCTGATACAGAGATGACAAGCATTCTTTCCACAAAGAACACAGGCCTGGTATATTTCTTCAGTATGGCCACAAGCTTCACAAAAGCTGCTTTGGGAGCTGAAGGTGTAGGAAGCGACGTTACCATGATAATAGGAAACGGCTACACAAAAGGCCACGCAGACATCACACTACAGATACTGAGAGAAAGCAAAGAATTAAGAGACCTTTTCACAGAAATGTATGCATAAAAGGGGCACGGGGTTGCGAGGTTTCGGGGCATGAGCTATTCATAAATCACCGTACGGGATCCTGACTGTAGGGGCGCCCATTGGGCGTCCGCACTTCGAAGGCTTTCCTGGATCCCGGAACTCGAAACCCGAAACTCGCAACAAGACCGTATTCACCAGCCCCAGAGAAAATATAAGGAGGTAAGAGTATTGAGAAATTACAAAGACATACCATTATGGAAGGATGTCACTCCTGAACAATGGAACGATTGGAAATGGCAGGTATCAAACAGAATTACAACCGTTGATCAGCTTAAGCAGGTAATTAACCTTACTCCTGAAGAAGAAGCAGGAGTGCATGAATGCCTGAAAACCTTAAGAGGAGCAATTACTCCATATTATGCATCACTTATGGATCCGGATGATCCGAATTGTCCAATTAGAAAGCAGGCAGTTCCTACATCTCAGGAGCTTCATAAGGCAGATGCAGATATGCTTGACCCTCTTCATGAAGATGAAGACTCACCGGTACCGGGTTTGACCCATAGATATCCTGACAGAGCGCTGCTGCTTATCACAGACCAGTGTTCAATGTACTGCAGACACTGTACAAGAAGAAGATTTGCAGGACAGCATGATGAGCAGATGCCTATAGAGAGAATTGACAAAGCGATAGAATATATCAGAAACACCCCTGTTATCAGGGACGTGCTTTTGTCCGGCGGAGACCCGCTGCTTGTAAATGACGATGTACTTGAGTACATTATCAAAAAGCTCAGAGAAATAGATCATGTGGAGATAGTTAGACTTGGTTCAAGGACTCCCGTGGTTATGCCCCAGAGAATAACAGACAATCTGGTGAATATGCTTAAGAAGTATCATCCGGTATGGCTGAATACTCATTTCAACCATCCTAAGGAAATAACCCCAGAATCAGCTGCTGCATGCAACAAGCTTGCTGATGCAGGTATAGTCCTCGGCAACCAGTCAGTACTTCTAAGAGGAGTAAACGACTGTGTCCATATAATGAGAGATCTTGTACACGGACTTGTGAAAATGAGAGTAAGACCATACTATATATATCAGTGCGACCTCTCAATGGGGATAGAGCACTTCAGAACAACTGTATCCAAGGGTATTGAGATAATCGAAGGTCTTAGAGGACATACATCCGGATTCTGCGTACCAACCTTCGTGGTTGATGCTCCCGGAGGAGGAGGCAAGACTCCTGTTATGCCGCAGTATGTAATCTCTCAGAACAAAAAGAAAGTGATACTCAGGAACTTTGAAGGGGTTATCACAACTTACACCGAGCCTGAATACATCGAAGAACCGTGCAACTGTGATGTATGTAAAGGCAAGAAGGCAGATAAGCTCTCAGGTGTTGCAGGGCTTCTGGAAGGCAATGCAATGAACCTTGAGCCTACAGAAATGCTCCGTAAAGACAGAGCTAAGACAAGACAGACAAAAGAAAAAGGTGGCTGCTGCTGCAGCGGTGAAAACTGCCACGAATAAATAATGTACGGGCGAACATTGTTCGCCCCTACTTTCTGTTATATGTAAAGTCCCCAAAGACATGCTGAATGCACGTGGCACGCGGCACGTAGCAAGAAGCGGGAATATAGGAGATTAGCCATGCCCGGAACAAAACTCATAGATCTTATTTATCCCACGAATAGAATAGTATCAATAGTAGGTACCTCCAAGAATGCCGGTAAAACGGTCACATTAAACGAGATAATCAATCAGGCTCATGATAGTGGAATAAGTATAGGACTTATTTCCACCGGAAGGGATGGGGAGAGGAAGGATGTACTTACTGAAACAGAAAAGCCTCCGATTTATGTAAGGCGCGGCACGATACTCACTACTGTGGAAAGTGCGATAAAGGGAGAGCATGCAGGGATAGAGATATTCAGAGTAACAGACTACAATACCCCTATGGGCAGAGTAGTGCTCGGACGCGCCACTGAGGACGGGTATGTGGAGATATCGGGACCACAGTCCTCTCTTGCAATAAAAGAAATGTGCATAGAGATGCAAAGTCTGGGAGCCGAGCTTGTATTGATTGACGGTTCATTGGACAGGCGTGCCTCTGCAGCTCCTTATGTATCTGACGGAGTGGTTCTGGCGACAGGTGCCGCTCTTTCACGAAGTATCAGCGGAGTAGTGGAGAAGACCATGCACTTGATCAACACCTACTCCATATCTGTGATAGAAGAAGAGTCTATAAAGGATATGGCATACAGTGCCATTGAAATGGGCAAGTCAGCGATTATAGCTTATGACGGAAGCATAACATACATTGATACACTGACCTCTCTTCAGTCCGGGGACATTATATCGGGATACCTTAGAGAGGATACTGACTATGTGGTGCTAAGCGGATCTGCAACTGTAGGCACCTTGAAGGACATGCTGCTTAATAGGAAAAGCAGGATGAAGATCATAGTAAAAGATTCAACAAGAATATTCATCCCGGCAACGGATTTTCACATCCTTCAAAAAATGGGTATGGAGCTTCGGGTGCTGGAAAGAATGAATATTATAGCTGTTACAGTCAACCCATATTCCCCGGAAGGTTATTACTTCGAGCCGCTGGAATTATTGGACACTATGAGAAATGCGGTGGCTCACATACCGGTATTTGATGTTGTACAGGGAGAATAGCAGATATGTTGATGGATGATAAAACAAAAGAGATATTGGGATTTGAAAGAGTGTTGGCGGAGCTGCACCCTATGACTCCCTTCGGCCAAAAACTGAAAAGCAGTATCAAGGCTTATGAAGTTTCTGAGAAGGAACAGTTGATGGAAGAGCTGGATAGGGTGGAGGACATAAAAAACCTCATAAACACTCAGAGAGCAGTGTTTGTCGAAATAAGAACCCATATGAGGCAGGTAAAGGACATCAGGAAGTCGGTGGAAAGGTGCATAGCCGGCGGAGTTTTGAGCATTGTGGAGTTTTTTGAACTTAAGAACTTTGTTTACATCGTTAAGTCTATTGCCCAAGGTCAAAAGGCTCTTCACTGGACGATGCCGGACAAATATAAAGTCAGGGAGCTTCAATGGGTTGAGGAGATACTTGACCCGGAAAAGACAGGCATCAAGACTTTTTATATTTATGATAATTATTCTGAAGGATTGGCTGAGATAAGGAAACAGAAAGCATCCTGCGAGCATAAGCTGGACAGCTTAAGGAAAGCGGCAGTGGCAAAAGCAGAGGCTGAGCTGGGTATCAGGATAAAATCCAGCGGAGAGATAACGGTGAGCAGGAGCCAGACAAACCTTATTGATAAGCTGAAGAACAGCGACATGCTTCAGACTGCAGGAGAGACATATATAAATCTAACATACAGGGTAAAGCCTGACAGTGGTATGCTGGAGCTTATAAAGCGCATAGAGGACTTGAAGGGCGAAGAAGCTATTGAGGAAGCGCATATACTTGAGAAGCTGTCTTTGGATATATCGGCCAGAGGTAATGAGATATTGGAGGCAATGGCAGCAATAGCCGAATTTGACCTGCTGGTGGCAAAAGCATATATGGCTAACGGCTGCAATGGAGTCAAGCCATTGATTAATGATACATCAGGACTGGTAATTGTAAATGGAAGGCATCCACTGGTAGAAGCGGGACTCAGAAAAAAAGGCAAGCAGTACACTCCTATAAGTGTGAATCTGGACAAAGGAGTAGCGCTTATCACAGGTGCCAATATGGGGGGCAAGACAGTATCTCTAAAAATGGTAGGCCTGCTTTCCGCAATGGCTCAGCACGGATTTCTCGTACCTGTCGGCCACATGGAATTAAGCATGAATAATTTTATATATATTTCAGCAGGAGATGAGCAATCTATAGATATGGGACTCAGTACTTTCGGCGCCGAAATCCGTTCGGTAAAGGAAGCCCTTATAAAATCGGAGGATAAAGGCCTGCTGCTAATAGATGAATTGGCCAGAGGCACAAATCCCCATGAGGGTTATGCTATTTCAAAAGCGATAATAAGCTATCTTGCAGATAAACCCTGTATTACGGTAATAACAACCCATTTTGACGGACTTGTGACAGAGGGCATCAGGCATCTGCAGGTCAAAGGACTGAGAAATATAGATTTTAAGACTCTAAAAGAAGACGAAATATCCGAGCACATGGATTACACCCTGATAGAAGTTGAAGGTGAATCCAAAGTGCCCCAGGATGCCATAAACATATCCCGCTTAATGGGAATTCCAGAAGCTATACTAAAGCAGGCGGAAGAAATAATGGAAAAAGTGTAGACCAGCCATCGGCCGTCTACCACAGAGGCGAACAATATACGCCAAAACATAACGTATAAACCGGAGGTGTCTAAATGAGCAATTTGAATCTGGACAGAAATCACATAAACAGCGCAAGAGAATCAGCCAGAAAGATAGCAGAAGATGTGCAGGGATTTATCGATCTTCATACAACAGTAGCAGTTGAAAGAACAATAACAAGACTTCTTGGAGTTGACGGAGTGGATGATGTCGGAACTCCCCTTCCTAATGTTGTAGTGGATAACATCAAAAATAACGGCGGTCTTGCTGTCGGAGCAGCTTATTACTTGGTCAATGCTGTATTGAATACCGGCATGACAACTCAGGAGGTTGCTGAAAAGGTTGCTGCGGGAGAGCTGGACCTGACAAAACTACCTGCAAAGCCGGAAAATGAAATAAAGAACAAGGCTTATGAACTGTCTTCAGAGATGGTTGACAGGATAAGAAGCAATAGAGCAAAAAGGGACGAATATCTTAATACCATCGGAGAAGGCAAGAAGCCATATCTATATGTAATTGTTGCTACAGGAAACATATATGAGGATGTGGTGCAGGCACAGGCTGCTGCTAAGCAGGGTGCGGATATAATAGCTGTTATAAGGACCACAGGTCAGAGCCTTTTGGACTATGTGCCTTATGGAGCTACAACTGAAGGCTTTGGCGGAACCTATGCAACACAGGAAAACTTCAAGATAATGAGAAAAGCTCTTGATGAAGTAGGTCAGGAGGTTGGCAGATATATAAGGCTGTGCAATTACTGTTCAGGACTCTGCATGCCTGAGATTGCTGCAATGGGTGCAATGGAAAGACTCGATGTCATGCTCAATGATGCATTATATGGAATACTTTTCAGAGATATCAACATGCAGAGAACTTTAATCGACCAGAATTTCTCAAGGATAATAAACGGTTTTGCCGGAGTCATAATAAATACCGGCGAAGACAACTATCTTACAACTGCTGATGCTGTTGAAGAAGCACATACAGTGCTTGCTTCCCAGTTCATAAATGAGCAGTTTGCTCTTAAAGCAGGAATACCTGAAGAACAGATGGGTCTGGGCCATGCATTTGAGATGGAGCCGGGTATTGAAAACGGATTCTTGCTTGAGCTTGCACAGGCACAGATGGCAAGGGATATATTCCCCAAGGCACCTTTAAAATACATGCCTCCTACAAAGTATATGACAGGAAACGTATTCAAAGGCCATTTGCAGGATGCCCTCTTCAACATGATTTCAATATGGACAAATCAAGGCTTGCAGCTGCTTGGAATGATGACAGAAGCCATACACACTCCTTTCATGGCTGACAGAGCTCTCTCCATTGAGAATGCAAGATATATATTCAACAACATGAGAAGCATAGGAGAAGAAGTTCAGTTCAAAGAAGGCGGAATAATCCAGACCAGAGCGGCGGAAGTGCTTGAAAAAGCTGCTGTGCTTCTGAAAAATATAGAAGAAGAAGGACTTTTTGCAACACTGGAACAGGGTAAATTCGCAGGAGTGAAGAGAAGCAGAACCGGCGGAAAAGGCCTGGATGGCGTAACACAAAAAGATGCAAAATATCTGAATCCATTTATAGAATTGATGTTGTCGTAGGGGCGGCCACCGGCCGTCCGCTAATAGCAGACATAGAAATAAGTATAGAAACAAGGCTTCGAAGGCTTTTCCAAAAGCACGAGCCGCGAGCCAAATAACAGGAGGTGCTTTATGAGTTCAGGTTTATATTCAATGAATAAGAGGGAATTTGACATAACCTTTGATCCCAAAAGAGTAAAGCCTTATGGGGACACAATGAATGACGGGAAGGTGCAGCTGAGTTTTACATTGCCAATAAAGGCAGATGAATTGGCTATGGAGGCGGCAAAGCTCTATGCAAAGAAAATGGGCTTGGAAGAACCCAACGTAGTGCACATGGCTGACTTGGGAGTCGGATACTCTTTCTTTGTAGTATACGGCAGCTGCAATCAAACGATTGATATTACCGATATAAAGGTCACTAAGGTAGAAAGCTCAGTGATGAGCATGGGTGAAGTGGACGAATATATAAAGGACAATATTGGAAGAAAACTGGTGGTAATAGGAGCCAGTACAGGAACCGACGCTCATACAGTCGGAATTGACGCAATAATGAATATGAAGGGCTATGCAGGACATTACGGTTTGGAAAGATATGAAATGATAGAAGCATACAACCTTGGAAGCCAGGTGCCTAACGAAGAATTTATAAAGAAGGCTGTCGAGCTGAATGCCGATGCACTTCTGGTATCCCAGACAGTAACACAGAAAAACGTACATGTACAGAACATGACTAACCTTATTGAGCTGCTGGAAGCAGAAGGACTCCGTGATAGGTTTATAGTGACCTGCGGCGGCCCAAGGATATCCCACGAGCTGGCAAAGGAGCTGGGCTATGATGCAGGCTTCGGAGCGGGAAGCTACGCTGAGGATGTGGCATCCTTTGTTGTACAGGAAATGGTAAGCAGAGCAACAAAATAAAGAAGTATTGATACAAAAAGCTGTCGGTTAAACGTAACCGGCAGCTTTTTGTTTGAAATATTACCATCCCCCTCAGGGGGTTGTCATCCTGAACGAAGTGAAGGATCTTATACCCTCTGCAAATCATATAACAAAAAGGCATGTTCATATGATATGCATTGACAATAAATTACATTTTTAGTACGATTTGCATAAACCATTATAGAATTTACAAAAAATAACACTTATTTAATTGTAAAAAATAACTTGGTGTCTGACAAATAAAAAGGGGGCGGTATAATGTTGAACAAATCAATACTTATGGGGAGACTTACAGCTGATGCTGATACAAAAGTATTTGATGAAAAGAAAAGGGTGTCGAACTTCACCGTAGCAGTAGACAGGGATTATTTGGACAGTGAAAATAACAGGCCTACTGATTTTATCCAGATTGTCGCATGGAACCTTCCGGAAAAGTTTGTCACTAAATACCTTAAGCAAGGAGAGCTTGTTTCCATTGAAGGAAGGCTGCAAAGCAGGAAATATGAAAAGAACGAGGTGCACTACGTAACAGAACTGCATGCGGACAATGTGTATCCGACCAACTTCAGGAAGAGTGAATAAGGGCAGGTAAGTGAAACACTGATCAGGCACTTAAGTTATTAAATATTGTATATGACAAAACGACAAAAACAGCAAGGAGGATATCGAATGAAAAGGATAGTATCAATGGTCGTTTCGATGGTGATAATAGCCACTTTGACAGCAGGTTCTGCATATGCTGACACCGGCTTGGATGTGAGCTTCAGGGATGTAAAAGGCTCCGATTGGTTCGCAGAAGCAGTAAGCAAGATGGGTGCAGCGAAAATAATAGACGGCATGCCGGATGGCAGCTTCAACCCACAAGGAGAGGTAACCAGGGCGCAGTTCATAAAAATGCTGGTACAAGCTATGGAATATAAGAAAATAGACAGTTTAAGCTTCGTTGACCTGAAGCCATATCCGAACTCAAAGCCTCATTGGGCTTCGGTATATATAGAAACAGCACTGAGAAACGGAGTGATAATCAAAGGAGAAGAAGGGGAAAGATTCTATCCTGACGCACCAATTTCAAGAGAAGATATGGTAATGATGATGTTCAGAGCATTGAAGCTTGAACCATCCAACGGGGCAAACCCATACTGCGACTTGACAGAGCCGAACGGCTGCTTTACAAAGGTATATGAAGAGTACCTTGTAAGAGGTATTCCTGTGAATGGGAAGGTTATATTTAACCCAACAGGAGTGACGACAAGGGCACAGGGGGCTGTTATTATTGCGAGGATTGTGGAGTATAGGGGAGACTCTATAGCTTTCAAAGATAAAATGAAAGAGGAAGAAAAATATGCGTTAACTCCTAAAAGACTGTACGAAAATGAAGCATACTTAGATGGAAGAACAATGAAAGAGGCCCATGAGGAACTTTTAAATGACCTAGAAAAAGATAGATTTTATATAAAAACTTACGGCGTAGAATCCGCAGAAGAAGTAGTAAAAATAATGACGGATTTAGCAAAAGGCTTTGTTATGGCAGATTGGAATATTGATTACAGGACAGTAGAAAGTACATATGCAGAGAGGATAAAGCCCTATATTCCATATGACTACTATAATCAAGATGTTCCTAAAATGATAAAGAAATATGTTGATAATAAGGTAGTTCAGGAAGCGTATTTCTATACATCGGAAGATTTAGTATATCAGCATACTGATAAATTTGGCTTTTATGTTAGAGGCACAATTAAGTTCAGATATAACAGTCCGACTAAAACATCTTTCTTAGAAAAATTGAATGAAAAAGATAACGGAAAAACAATAAAGATAGGTCAATGGTATCAGGAAGATGTCGAAGTATATATGTCCGGTGATGCTGCTGATCCTTCAGGAAAATTGCGAGTGAGAAGGATAAAAATATTAAAGAATGTAGAGCCCATCAATTAATGCATATTTAATTGATGCATGAGGTGGTGTAATAATGAAAAGAATCTTATCTGTGATTTTATTTCTATGTTTTTTACTATCCAGTAGTCTATCCCTGTATGCTGGTGGTGGAGATGGAGGCAATGATGAGGGAGGAAGAGTAATAAACATTGAAAGAATTGGGATATACGATTTTGCAGTATTTACAACTGAAGCTACCGCTGCTTCTGGCTCTGTTAGCTTTGGTACTAATGGATGGTATATAGAATACTCTGGAGAAAGATTCTTGTACAAAGTCCCATATAACCCTTCTACTACAATAAACTATAACATACCTTTGGTTGATGGATCAGGTTCAGCTACTGAATCGTTTCAGAGCAGAATAAGAAGAGAAAAAGGTGAAAGCTCTAGTGAGTATGAAGAGTTTATGCAGCTATGTAAAGACGGAGGTACTATCACTTTTCAAGCATATATACAAAGATATGATAATAAGGTAGCTACAGGCAGATTTGCGTCAACTCTCGATGAAGCTTTACATCTTGCTGATGATGTAGGTGGATGGGGAGAGAACACAAAAGATGAATTTAGGACAGAATATTACAACAGAGAAGC
>JAWLHF010000090.1:0-13670 GCA_041690515.1 Clostridiaceae bacterium
TTGATTCTTCAACAATGAAATCTTTTGTTTTGGTTTTTGCCCTTAACCCCGTAAAGGAAGTTATTACACTCTGAAAGCCTATCTTTTTCAGGGTGTGTTGAGCATGTTCACTTATAGCGGACAGTCCATCCAGAGTTGTTTCAAAGCTGTCTTTATTATCAACGTACTCAGCAGTCGGACCTATAAGCAGGTTACCATGTACTGTAGGCATGACAACCACTCCCTTGCCGGCTTCTGATGGGCAGCTGAAAACAGCTGTTTTTACCATGCTGCCAACGGATTTGTCAAATAGATTATATTCACCACGGTTAGGTAATATTTCAAAGCTTGGGCTGTTTACCATATTGTTAATATCATCAGAATGAACCCCTGCACAGTTTATGATCATTCTGCTTTCTATTTTCTTGCTACCTGCAGTAACAATATATCCCTCTGATATTTTTACTATATTTGTTACGGGGCTGTTAAGCAGTAATTCCACACCGTTTTCCATTGCATTTTCTGCCAGTGCAATAGCCAGTTCCCATGGCCCTACTATTCCGGCTGTTTTTGCATATAAAGCACCCATAGTGTCTTCACTTAAGCTATTTTCAAGCTTCAGCACACTTTCTCTATCTAATATTTCCATCTGAGGAACACCATTTTTTATTCCTCTATCATACAGTTCTTTTACTGTCTCCATCTCCTGCTCATTAAAAGCAACGACTAAGGATCCTATTCTTTTAAAGGGGACAGAAAGCTCCTTGCATACATCTTCATAGAGTTCGTTTCCTCTTACATTGAATCTGGCTTTTAAGGTTCCCTCTTCAGCATCATAGCCTGCATGCACTATTGCGCTATTTGCCTTTGTAGTTCCGTTAGCCACATCGTTTTCCTTATCTATTAACAGCGCTCTCAACTTATATCTTGAAAGCTCTCTGGCAATAAACGTCCCTGTTATGCCTGCTCCAATGACCGTGATATCATACATTGTCAATTCCTCCCTTGATAATCCTAAAGTAAATATATATAAACATTCTGACTATATTGCTACAGTACTCGGGTGACAAGAATGGTATATCCCCTTTGATTTTGTAAATATGCTGTAGTAATATGCTGCCGGAAATACAAGAGAGCCGTGAAAACTATAATCTATCCTAGATAGATTTGGTCCCACGGCTCTCCAATTCTCAGCCATAAATATTTATTTTACCTGATAGTGTGTATCTACATTTCCCATAGTTCCTTTTTACCGGTGGATGCTCCTACGGCTCCCGCCTTCAAAGCCTCCACTATGTCATGCTTGTTGCTTATCAGCCCGCCTGCTATGATTGGTATTGACAACCGCCCTGTGATACGCTGTATTATCCCAGGCATAACTCCCGGCATTATTTCAATCATATCCGGCTGGATAGATTTTACGCTTTTTATTGTCATCTCGTATGACTTGCTGTCTATCAGAAAAAATCTCTGTATTGTGAACATTCCCTTTTCCTTGGCAATCTTTATATGACTGCTTTTTGTGCTGATGATGCCATCCGGTTTTATCACTTGTATGATATAATCAATAGCCTTAGCATCTTTTCCTATTCCTTCTAGAAAATCAATATGTATCACAGCACTTTTACCTGCATTTTTGATTCTTTTTACTAATGATTGTGCATTAAATATATCGGCACATAGCAGGAATATAGTATTTACCTGAGAGTTAATCGCAATATCCAGATCATTCTCATCCTGAACCGCTGCAATAACCGGATTCAACTCAACTCTGTCAATTATTGTTTCCTTCATACTATCATTCCTTTATTGTTTATTCTCTCCGCCGTAAAGAGTCTCAAACAGTTCCATGACTCAAAGCTATAATAATTCTATCATGTCCTTCACTGATTCAAATACAAAATCCGCTCTGATCTCACTGCTGGTGTAGTCTTCCTTCTTGGTCTCACCGGAATAAACCAGTACTGAGGCAATACCCGCATTTTCACCTGTCTTGATATCGGTATAAAGCCTGTCGCCTACCATTACCATATCATTCTTTTCCAAACCGTATTTCAAGACTATACTCTCTATTATTTCTTTATTTGGTTTTCCTATTACTTTCGGAGTCTTTCCTGTGGAAGCTTGTATGAATGCAGCCATAGCACCTGCATCCGGCATGAATTTGTCGTTGGCAAGAGGGCAGTTGAAATCCGGATGTGTTGCTATGTATTCTACTCCCTCGGATATATACTCACATGCTGCCCATAGCTTTTCATAAGTCAACGTGGTATCAAAGCCCAGCACTACATAATCTATATGCTTATGCCTTTCTTTTACCAAAACAAAGCCTTCTTTTTCAAATTCTTCTTCCAGTGCTTCGGTTCCTAACAGATATACCTTAGCTCCAGGCTTTTGTTTCTTCAAATACATAGTAGTAGCTTCTCCAGAAGTGAACACTTCGTCCTCCGAAGCTGTAATGCCCAATCTATTAAGCTTGTTTACGTATATTCCCTTATTCTTTGAAGAATTGTTAGTAAGGAAAATATACCTTTTCCCTGCCTTCTTAATTGCTTGCAGGAATTCATTAGCTCCATTAATCAACTCATCACCAAGATAGATGGTGCCATCCATGTCAAGCAAATATACGCTTTTCTCTTTTATGCTGTCCAAATTACTCCACCCTTTACCTTTCTTAGCTTAACGGAACAGATTCAAGCTGAATAATGCGACGCTCTCGGAATATGTAACCAAAAGCAGCACTACCAATAATGCAACTATGAAAGGCCACACTTCTTTTACGAAGTCCTCCAGGGTGACACCAATTATGGAACATACTGTGAACATCATGGATCCAAATGGCGGAGTCAAGCCTCCTATCATGATATTAACTATGAATACCATACCAAAATGCACAGGATCTACCCCAAGGGCTTTGACTGCCGGTACCAGCAATGGAGCCAATACTACCAATGCTGCTCCTCCTTCGATGAACATCCCTATTATTAACAACATGATGTTTATTACCATCAACAATACAAAAGGACTGCTTGTCATGTTCATAAGAGCTTCGGTTATCATTTGCGGGATTCTTTCCAATGTAAGATAATAACCAAATACTTTGGCACTTGCGATTATCGCCAGTACCGCACCTGTTCCTTTGACAGTATCCATTAATATTATCGGTATATGTTCCAATTTCAGCTTTCTATATACAAAGAATCCTACTATCAAAGAGAATAATACCGCTATACCGCCTGCCTCTGTTGGAGTAAACATACCCATTCTCATTCCAAGTATTATACCAAAAGGGATCAATAATGCCCAGATGGACTTTATGAATTCTACAATGATTTCTCCAATAGATGCCATTTTATCTCTGCTTGGCTTATAATTTCTCTTTTTGGAAATAATAGCAACAGTTATCGCCATGGATATAGTCATAAGTATACCTGGAGTATATGCTGCCAGGAACATATCTCCTACAGTAACACCCGCAATAATTGCATACAGAATAAGGTTTGTTCCCGGAGGTATTACAGGACTTACTGCTGATGAAGCAGCAGTAACCGCTGCTGAAAAGGGCTTTGAGAAGCCTTTCTTTTCCATTTCGGGAACCAGTATTTTAGATTGCATAGCTGCATCGGCATTTGCCGAACCAGAAATTCCGCCCATTAATGCACTTAGCAATACGTTGACCTGAGCCAGTCCGCCTCTCATATGCCCTACAAGGACGTTTGCAAAGTTCATCAATGCTTCGCTTATCCCAGAATAATTCATAACAGAACCTAACATTATAAAGAATGGAACCGCTAGATAAGGGAAGGATTCTACTGCAGTAACAAACTGCTGAATAACCATTTGCATTGGCATTGTTGAGTTTATGAATGTAAAATAGAACAACGCAGCTCCCATTAAAGCAAATGCTATAGGGATATTCAAGAAAAATAAAACAAACAGGATGATAATTGGCGTAATAGCTAGCATTTACTATCTCCCTCCTCACCTACAGCATCTTCTATAATAAATATCTTCTTAAAACTCTTTATTGAATAATAAATCGAATATAATGTAATAAGTGCAAAAGCTATTACCATTGATATATAAATATACTTATATGATACCTCCAGTGCTGCCGTAATCTTTGTAGATCCTGACACATATATATAGCTGAAGTAAAACATAACACCGGATAAAGTGGTTGTTACCAATGAGGTCAAAAACTCTACTATGTTCTTTCCCTTTTTAGGTAAGAGCTTTGTCAATACTTCCACACCTATTAATTCATTGCATTTATAGGCGTTGGCAAAACCTAAGAATATTGTCCAGACAAATGCACTTACGGCTATCTCTTCTGACCAATGAAATGTAAAATCCATAAAATATCTGGTAAATACATTCATAATTACAATAACTGTAGTTGCCAACAGAAAAAGACTTCCAATATATAGTTCAAAATCTTTTCCTAATTTATTTAAAAATTTGCTCATTTCTACCTCCTATTATATTTTTGCCTCCAGGCAGTCGCCAGGGGTTAATTTTGAGGTTTAACAAAAAACCTCTTTTCACACCTCCTGTTTCTGGGAGGTATTTGCTTCAAAAGCTGCAAAAATCAATAACATACTACAATTAAATTATATGTATTTATGATTTTAACTTCTTAGCTTTCGGATTCACACACTAACCTTAAATGACAAGAGGCTATATTGTTTAAAGTTGGAAGGAGGCTTACTCCTTCCAACTTTCTCAGTTGCTGTGCAATAAAGACTGTTTACTAAAGATTCTTCTTTATTGTTTCAAGTTCTTTTAATATTTCTTCATAGATACCTGGAGTCCATTTGTCAAACTTTGTATATACCGGAGCAGCTGCCTTAAGGAATGCATCAGCATCTACTTCGTGGAAGTTTACTCCTAATTCTTTCAGCTTAACTTCGTAGTCTTTTTCCAGCTTAATAGTCTCAGCTAAATTGTCTTCCATACCCTTTTGGAACTCTTCTGTTAGAATAGTTCTCTGTTCTTCAGTAAGGCTGTCCCAAACCTTGGGTGAAATAACAACAGCAGATACTCCAAGCAAGTGGTTTGTTATTGAATATTCTTTAACATTTTCATACTGCTTTGTTCCGTAGTAAGTCATTATTGAACCTTCAACCCCGTCTATAACACCCTGCTGAATTGCTGCATAAGTATCAGGATAAGGCATAGCAATTGGGTTGCCGCCCATAGCTTCTATTGTATAAGTATAGAGCTGGCTGGTTGGGACTCTGATATTCAATCCCTTCATATCATCCGGAGTTTTGATCGGTTTTTTGGTCATCATGCTTCTGAATCCAAATACCCAATCCAGTGAAAGTACCTTTGCACCCTTTTCCTCCATTTGTTTATTCAGGTTTTGAACCAATGGAGTTTTCATCATAGCAAAATACTCATCAAAATTCTTATACAGGAATGGTCCTGTTACAGCGTTGTAGTCCGGTACATAGTCCCCAAGGAAGTTAACACCGTCTACTAATATCCAGTCTGAACCTTGTACTACCTGTTCCATACCGTCCTTACCTATAGGAAGGATACCACCTGTAAACAACTGAAGCTCAAGTGAACCGTTGCTTCTTGCGTTTACAGCTTCTACTACTTTCTTCAATGATATTGCAGTCTGCTCATCATCAACGAATTTAGTACTAACCTTGATAACCCTCTTTTCCACATTTGCAGCCGGTGCATCTGTACCAGCAGGTGCATCAGTGCTGGCAGGTGTCTTTGCACTGCTACCACATGCAGCTAAGGAAAAAGTAATAGCAAGCACGAGTAAAACTGATAAAAACCTTTTCAATGAAATTCCCCCTTTGTTTTGCAATATATTTTAAACATCCACTAACATATTATAATCCGACTCTTCACTTGTCAACTAAATCAGATTATTGATAGTGTCAATTTAAAACCGTTTTCTCACAGCTTCTGTATGTTTTTAGGTTATTTTATACTTATCTGGATACCACATGGTGCTTCCGCATATGTAACAGCCTTAAAACCTCAGCATTTGCTGTTATTTGCATTAAAGTGTTAAAAGGACATAAAAAAAACAACAATCAAATAACACATATTTTATATTGTGTTATTTATTGTTGACACTCCATTTCTCCTGTCACAATTACGGTATTTTCTATATTACTTTTACAATATGTATAAACTTGCAGCTAATTGTATAGCACAAATTTATATTAACACATCTAATATCGGTTGTAAAGAACTTTATGGATTGCATAAACAGAAAAGGATTCCAGTTGATATGAAATATGCAATAATATCCACATCAACCGGTCCTTATAGGTTTATTCTGACTTCGCAGCACTTTTTCCCGCGGTTTTCCCGAATACCACAGTATCTGAAAGCGCATTACCCCCAAGCCTGTTTGATCCATGTATCCCTCCGGTTACTTCTCCCGCTGCATATAATCCTGGTATAACATTGCCCTTCCCGTCAAGAACCTGTGCTTTTGTGTTGATTTCTATACCTCCCATTGTATGATGAACCGTTGGTACACGTGCACCTGCATAGAATGGAGGAGTATCTATTTTATCTTTGAACAATGTTCTTCCGAAAGGATCTTCTATTCTTTTTTCTACAGCCTTGTTAAAGGTATCTACAGATTTTGCGAGGTTATCAGAATCAACCCCAATCTGATCTGCCAGGTCCTTCAATGAATATGCTCTATAAGCTCTGCCTTCTTCCATAAGCAGGTCTATTGCTTCATCAAAATTGTTCTTTGTATCCCCAGTAGGATAGGAATGCTTGTCAACAATGACCCACATATAGCTGTCCTTCTGTTCTAGCAGTGCTTTTGTCATTACGTCTCTTCTGGCACCTTCATCTACAAAGCGATTTCCGTCTTTGTTAACAAATATCCTGTTTTCAACTCCCTGTTCTATGTTTCCGCTAAGACTCCCTGTTTCTGGATCACCCATTGGCAACAGCTGGATATGTTCCATTCCTATCAAGCTGGCACCAGCTTTTTCAGCCATCCACATACCATCACCGGTAGCCCCCGGATGATTGGTGGTCTTCATATTTGTCAGATCCGGCCACATGCTGTTGTAATAGTTTCTCGCAATGATATTTGAACCAAATCCGCCTGTTGCTATGATAACACCATTATTTGCCCTGGCAATCACAGTACCCTCTGCATTTTCCGCTTCTACACCGACTACCCGGCCGTTTTCAATTATAAGCTCTGTTGCCCTTGTGTTGAGCATAACTTCAATATCAAGGCTGTGCTGATCAATATAACCCATATATGTTTCTATGTAGCCTGTTCCAAGAGGCTTTTCCGGCTTATGGGATCTCGGCCATAGCGAGCCTAAGACTGTAAATACTTCGTCCTTAAACTTCATACCCATGCTTTCAAGCCATTCAAGTGCGGGATATGCATTTTCCACAAGCTTTCTCACCATTTCCGGTTTACCCAGCCTGTCTCCGCCTTCATAAGTCTGAATGTAGTGCTTTTCAATGGAGTCCTCTATACCCTGTGCCGATTGCCGCTTAGGATCAACCGCATTATATGCAGCCCCGGATCTGACCGTGTTTCCGCCAACCATAGGCATCCTTTCCAAAACAAGAACCCCGGCGCCATTCTGATGTGCAGATACTGCAGCTGCAAGCCCGGCTCCTCCGGCTCCAATTACAATAACATCTGCTTCCTTTTCTATCCTTCCTCTTGCCTGCAGAGTACTCCTGTCCGGCTTTTTTCTAAAATCAGCAATATTTACCCCTGACTTTTCCAATGCCTGTTCTACAGCTGCAATAACACCGGTGCTGGATTTTGTGCATCCTGAGACCGCATCAACAGCAATGCTCTGATGCTTTACAATTTCTTCAGCCACTATTTTAGCCGCTACTGCTCCTACTCCGGGGGATTCGTTCTGCTTAATAATCTGAACAGATTTGAGCTTGTTTCCATCCAGCTTTATTTCCACTTGAATAACGCCATAGCAACCTCTGCCTTCACCTATATATACTCCTGCCTTTACTGCCCCATGGCGTGCATCAGCTTCTTTACCTGCAACCTTTAATACCTGTCCCGGGTAAACAGCATAAAAGCTGTCTGCATAGACAGTAGCAATAACACAACATAAGAATACAACAGCAAGCAGCAATCCTGTAAATTTCCTTTTCATATGGCCTCCCCCTCTGAAAGCATACACAGTCGAGCTTTTATTTTATTAACATTATATTACATTGAAGGGTTTATTACCTATATTAATATTAATACTGTGTTAAACAATCGTCAATCAACAATCTGATACCGTTATTAAGCCATACAATAAAAAAGCATTGTATTCATTCATTGAATACAATGCTTTCGCATTTACAATTTAAATCTGCTAACAACTGAATTAAGCTCTTCGGCCATTTTCGCCAGTTCCTGTGAGGATGATGCGACTTCCTGAATAGCCGCCACCTGTTCCTGCGAAGATGCCGATATTTCTTCAGTCGATGCGGCCGCTTCCTCTGTTATTGCCGCCGCACTGCCTGCTGATCTAGAGATTTCTTCACTGCTTGCGGCAACTGACTGTATTGAATTATTTACATGTTCAATTTGTGTGACTATGTTCTCGATTTCATCTACTATGTTTCTGAATGAATCTCCTGCTTTACTTACTATAACAACACCTTCATCAACCTCTTTAGTGCTGGCTGTCATATTTTTCACCGCATTCTCGATTTCTTGACGTATCTTTCCTATGAGATCATTGATTTGTTGTGCTGAAGTGTTGCTTTGTTCTGCTAGCTTTCTAACTTCATCCGCAACAACCGCAAAGCCTTTTCCATACTCACCTGCCCGTGCCGCTTCTATTGCTGCATTCAGCGCCAATAGATTTGTTTGCTCTGAGATGTCTTTTATAACATCAACTATCTCATTGATTTTCTTCGATTCCTCTCCAAGGGAGTTAATTACTTTGGCCGTTTCCAAAGAAGTTCTCTGTATAGCTTTTATTTTTGTCACAGCATTTTCGGATACGGCAAGGCCGTTGTTTGATATATCCAGAACCTTTTTGCTACCCTCTACTGCATTGGCTGCACTAATGGACATATTTTCAACATCCTCGACAGTATGGTTGATACTGTTACTGACATTCTGCATTTCCTCAGCCTGCTCTGCGCTTCCCTCAGCCAGCTGGTTAATAGTGGCTGCAATATCTGAGCTTATTGAAGATGCTCCTTCTGAAGCTGTTGCCAACTGCTGACTGGAAAAAGTCAAACCCTGTGAAGTCGTACTTATTTTTGTAACCAGCTCTTTTAATCCTTCTGTCATTTGACTTAAGCTCGTAAACATCTGCTTGATTTCTCTTGTCCCATGTTCCTTCTTAATATGGACAGTCAGGTTGCCTTTGGCAATTTCACCTGTTATTGCCGCTGACGCAATAATAGGCTTGCTTATGGCAGAACTTAGGAAAAAACCTAGTAGTACAGCCAGCAAAAATCCAATGGAAACTGCTATCAGCAACAGTGTTGATATATTGTCGTACATCGAGCCTGCATCCAACCTTGCTGCATTTGTATACTCAACATTTAGTTGAACGAGTTTATCAAGCTGTTCTTTAGAATTAGCAAAATACCTGTCATTTGATCCATCTTTTTTGATGATCATCATATTTTTTGTGTCTTCAGAAGGGGAAGCGTTGTACTGTTTTGCTAAATCAACAAAACTATTGATGTTCTTTTTCCACACATCCCAAAACATCAAAAAATCATTTTGCATAATCAGCTCCTCTTCTGTTGCAGGCATCGCAGCATATATCCCCCACTCATTTTCTGCTTTTTTCAGTGCATCGTCAATACTCTTCAGTTGTGAGTCAAAATCTGTTCCTTTAATTGTATTCAACATGATGAGATTAACTGAATCATCAATTGAGGTTTGTGCTTCTGAAATAATCAGAAGTGCTTGTACACTTGGAAGCCGCCTCTCAGCAAACTCATCCTGGAGCTTATACATTCTGAAAGTCGCATTGTATCCAATAACTCCAACTATTGCTACAATAAGTGCTACAGTTAAAAAACCTGCTATCAGTTTTGTACGTATTTTGAAGTTGGTTAAAAACTTCATATGAATACCTGATGTCTTTTTTGTACGTGTTTTGGAGTTGCTAAAAAACTTCATATAAATACCTCCTATGTTGGTTTGTACAATAGTGCTTCCAGGTAACCTCGTATCCTTTTTGTCTTTTTTAATTCTAGTCCATGCTTCTATTTTTGTCAAGTATTTACATTCCCTATTTATCTTCCTTAATCAGCTTCTCCATCATCTGTTTTGCTTCAGTAGACAATACATCTTCCAGATAATTGCGGTTTTTTCCCTGTATCTCTCGTTGTTCTTCCCTGATTCGTCTGTCAGCCTCTTGGATCTCAGCTTTCAGTTCTCTGGCTGACAACAGTGCACACCCGACCCCCCTGACGATTATCTGCTGCAACCCATCTGAGGTTGCAACCGCTATCTTATACTTCTTCTGATTGTCATGGGCAAATTTTTCAATATACTGATCTGCGGTTTGCGCCTCCTTAGTGTATACCATATGAATATTGTGATAGTCGATTATCTCCACCCTATGCCCTTCTACACGATACGCGTCAAATACAACAATTATCTGACACTGGCGGACCCATTGGTAATTGCTGAGAGAATCGAGCAGCTTCATTCTTGCACTGTCTATATTTACTGCTGCAAGCTCTTTCAGCTCAGGCCATGCATGAATGATATTATAACCATCCACAAGAAGGTACTCCTCATTAGTTTCCTTCTGTTCGCCGACATGGGCAGAGCGTTCATAATAACTTTCACGTGCTGTTTTACGCTTTTTCCAGGCGGATTTACTTCCCTGGTTCCCATAGTAGGTTTTATTTATGATCTGGTCAATCTCCTCTAAACTAATCCACCGTTCTTCCTCTGATGCCTTTCGCCCCTTCACCTGTACTATCAACGGTTCATCCTTTTTCTGCAGATAGCTTTCCAGATGCATGTGCTTCTTTACTTTATCCCAAGGGACCAAAAATCCTGACCCATGTGTGCAAAATACAGAGCCTGTAGGGTTTTCCGCATCTCTTTCCGAATCATACCCAATACTCTCAATTACCTCCTCGGCATTATGACAGGGCTCATATCCCTTCAGACTGCAAAACAGTCTGCCGAGGCCTTTGGTATATGCAGTAACCTCTTTCTGGTAATTCCTCATGGCAGCAACCGGAGCACTCCCTACAAGAACTGAAGTTTCACCGTTTGTATGCAGAACTTTGCTTATACCATGCATTTTCTCAATGTCAGTCATTGCTCTTCCTACCATTTTTTCAGACAGCTCAAGCTGAAAAGCATAATACGGCTCCAGTAATATGGACTCTGCCTCCTTCAAGCCCTGTCGCACTGCACGGAAGGTAGCCTCTCTGAAATCGCCCCCTTCGGTATGCTTATTGTGCGCCCTGCCTGATACGAGAGTTATCTTAACATCTGTGAGCTCTGATCCTGTCAGTACCCCTTTATGCTGTTTCTCTCGCAAATGAGTCAAAATAAGCCTCTGCCAGCTCTTACCAAGTATATCCTCACTGCAATCCGTACTAAACTGAAGTCCGCTTCCCCTATCACCCGGCTCCAGAAGAAGGTGAACCTCGGCATAATGTCTTAATGGTTCAAAGTGCCCTACTCCTTCAACTGTATTGGCTATTGTCTCCTTGTATACGATACTTCCGGCGTCAAAGGATACCTGTACCCCAAAGCGGCTTTGTATCAAACTCTGTAAGATCTCGATCTGTACTTCTCCCATGATACGTACCTGAATCTCCTGAAGCTGCTCATCCCAAAATATATGAAGCTCAGGCTCCTCTTCTTCAATCAATCGGAGCTTTGGAAGCATCACTCTTGGGTCACAGCCTTCAGGCAGAATTATCCTATAAAACAGTACAGGCTCCAATAACGGCACAGACAAAGCCTCCTCTATTCCCAAGCCTTCTCCCGGTATTGTCCTGCTGAGTCCTGATACTGCAAATACAGAACCTGCCTCTGCCTCATTCACCGCTTCGAATTTCTGTCCTGAGTAGAGACGAATCTGATTTACTTTTTCCTCCCATTCGCCATTGGTCAATAGATCCCTAACCTTGAGCCTGCCGCCGGTAAGCTTCATGTGGGTAAGGCGGTTACCCTGTTCATCCCTTGTAATTTTGAATATCCTGGCTCCAAATTCCTCAGGGTAGCAAGGTATCATGGAATACTCCCCGATGCCCCTGATAAAATGCTCAACTCCCTCCAGCCTTAAAGCAGAGCCAAAAAAGCACGGGAATACCTTACGCTCCTTTACAGCTTTTCTTATTCTCCCAGTCTCTATATTCCCTGTTTCCAGATAGGATTCCATCATGCTCTCATCACACATGGCAAGATGCTCAAAAAACTCAACTGTATCAGTTTGTCCAAACTCAATGCACCCATCATCCAGCTGCTTCTTCATCTCCTCCATCAGTGTATTCTTGTCCGTCCCATCCCTATCCATTTTGTTGACGAATATAAAGACAGGTATCTGATACATGTCAAGCAGGCGCCATAATGTCCTTGTATGCCCCTGCACTCCATCTGCGCCGCTTATTACCAGAACGGCATAATCCAATACCTGTAGTGTTCTCTCCATCTCAGCCGAAAAATCCACATGACCCGGTGTATCCAGTAAGGTAACCTGAACTCCGTTTATTTCAAACAATGCCTGTTTGGAGAAGATTGTGATCCCACGCGCTCTTTCCAATTCATAATTATCTAAATAAGCATCCTTATTATCCACCCTTCCCAGTTTTCCTATTTTGCCGCTTAGATAAAGAATGCTCTCCGATAGTGTCGTCTTGCCGGCATCAACATGTGCCAATATTCCGATGATCAGTTTTTTCATATAGTTTTCAAATCCTTTATTTTTTCTGCTCTTATTACAGTAACTTCATTCAAGCCGTATGTCGGGTCTTATATGTACTATGATACCAGTATGATCGCTATTTTACAATTTATCAGTATAGGATATGAGCTGCATCACTATACACCTTGTTCTTCGTAAAGTACTGTATCTGTATCCCTTATCAAGTACTTTACTGCATACTACCCTTGGGAAATTTCTTTCCGTTATGCAATTATGTATAAGAAGCTCAATTTCATAAAAGCAATTTTATACTTAAAGTGATAATATAGCTTAATAAGAACCCCACCCAATACGCAATCAAGATTGCTGTTGGGTCCCGGGAACCTCGTTGTATTCACAATAAAAACCAAAATTCACTTTATTAGAAAAAGGAGTGAACAAATTTGCGACTAAAAGGAAAATTCAAGATTCTAATTGTTATGATGCTGGTTCTGCAGATTATACTTGCAAACATTTTACCTGTCTATGCCTGGAAGCCCAAAACCCACGTATACTCTGCAAACTTGATTTTGGAAGAGCTCCAGGCTAACAATGGGTATTTGGTCTTCCCTTATTTCGGAAAGATAAAGGTTCCGGATGAGTATCTTACTGCCATGCAAACATACCCTGACTATTTCAGGGAATGCCCCGTACCGTATTTAAAAACCTTAATCTAAACGGTAATAATCTTACAGTGAACTACAATCTTGAAATTGACCGAGCAGGCTCAATAATAATGAATGGCGGGACTTTAATAGTTAACGGTGATTTGACTATAAAGGAAAGCGGCGTCATTACAGC
>JAWLHF010000091.1:0-13278 GCA_041690515.1 Clostridiaceae bacterium
AAGAAAGTTTTATTTATCAGATTTTGCGCATACTATTCTAAGCACTTATTTATGAATTTGAGGAGAGCAAAATCTATGAAGGTTGCAATAGTTGGTTCCGGGCTTTCGGGCATGGCTTGCGCTCATGAGCTTAAAAGACATGGAATAATCCCAACTGTATTTGAAAAGAAAAGCTACATAGGAGAGGTCCTTGAACTTCCAGCTATAGTATTGAATATGTTCAACTCAATAGAGAGAAATCCTGTGGAGTATATCAAGGAGAAATTCAAATTGGAAATAATTCCTCATTATGAGATTAACGAAATAGTACTGGTTTCACCAACCAAAACCCATACTGTCAGGGGAAAGATGGGCAATATATTTCTGAGAGGCAGAGAAAAAGGTTACCTTACCGTACAACTGAGAGAGGCAACAGAAATTCCCACCACACTAAACACTCTTGCAAAAATTGATGAGATCAAGAATGATTTTGATCACATTTTTGTTGCAACAGGTACACTTGAGATACCCCTGAGTTTGAACTTAGCTACAATCCAATTTGAAGGCTTTGTCAGGATTGCTACTGTATTGGGAAATGATTTCAAGACAAACTCAGTAAAGGTATGGATGAATACCAAATACGCCAAACATGGTTATGCTTATCTTGTTGCAAACAACTCCAAAGCAGCAAATCTTGTACTGATTGTTGATAATATAAAGGAAGATGAGCTTGATTATTATTGGAATGAGTTTGTGACCACAGAAAATATAACCTATGACATTATAGAAACAAAGGATTTGAATCACACTGTAGGCTGTGTCAATAAGCTGCACCATGACAATCTCTACTTTATCGGAAATGCAGGAGGCTTTCTCGATAGCATGCTGGGCTTCGGTTCCATGGCGGCACTAATCAGTGGCGCAACAGCAGCTGATTGTATGATAAATGGACTTGATTATGCTGATGCTATGAAGGAATATACAAAGGATATAATGGCTAAGTATGAGTTTAGAAAGGCATTCAACACATTTGACAATGATGCTATGGACTTGCTATGCTCAATAGAAACCTTTCCAGTCATAAAGCAATTGATATTTAACAATCCGCTGCTTAAAGCAACATACGGTACTTTCCTCGTAAAAGCTTACAACGGTATACTAAAGCAATAGCTTTTGGGGAGTACAAAGAGACAGGGAAGTAAGCAAGAGGGACAAGAGGACAGTAGTATACCTGTCCCTTGTCCCTTATTCTATTGCTGCTTTTTTATTGTTAATGTCCAATATTGAAATGCTGCATGTTCCGCCCAAATTGTTTTTTACCGCTTTCTCCAAATCCTTTAACGCGTTCTCAAATTCCATCAATCTGCTTTCATCAGTTAATTCAATACATAAAAAAGCATTCCTTGTATTTTCAGTCAGCATTGTCCTTACCGACTCCCGCCAATTCCAGCACCTGCAAATTGCTCCCTCATTATCTTTATATACTATCTCACCCTCATAGGGCGGTTCGCTTTTATCCGTTCCCAATGTAACAAACTCCTCATTTCCAACCGCCTTTGTCAACCTGACGTCACCGACGAACTTGTCTATATCTTCACCGCCGCAGGGCAAAGCGTATCTCAGTGAAATAGAATTATAGATATCCACCAATGGGTTAATTGTTCCTATATGATTTCCGTTATAAGCTCGCTTTAGCAGTGCTTCAATTGATGACCTTGCGCCTTTCTTTGTCTTAAATTTTTGAAATGCTTCTCTCCATATTTTTATTACCCTATTATTGCTGAATTCCGGATCCTGCAGATAATTTAATGCTTCTTTCTCTGCATTTAAAAGCATTTCACTATATTGCTCTTCAACTTTTATTGAATTGTCTATCCCATGACAGATAACAACTCCTATCTTTGCATTAGGGAACACACTCCAAAAATCATCCTCGATAACAAAGTTTTTCATAAACATACCTCCTCAACATAATAATTATGCGGATAAAAGCAAAAGGGACGAAAGCAAAAGGGACGGTTCTTTTTGCTTGTAGACTCTTAAATCCTTGTCCTACTAATTTCATGGACAGTACTGTTGCTCACAAACAGAAGACATGCAATCTGCCTATGTGTCAGCTTGCTTTCTCTCAAAAGTCTTACAATTATCTCCTCTAAATGCATAGGATTTTTTCTAACCTGCTTAGCCTCCACCAATCCTTTTTCTGTGAAATATGATGAGATGATTTCTTGCCCTAATTCCAATCTCTCTTTCACTATATCTTCTTTTATATCCAGATATTCTCTGCTGTCTTTTTGCTTATGAAACTCCGAAAATTGTTCTAGACTATTGAAAAAATACTCCAGCACAAATTCCTTCTGCTTTCTGCTCACAATTGAGTTTGCCCTTATATACTCGTTGTAACTGCTCCAATTATAATCGCTAAGATATTTTACCATTTTCGCCTTCACTGGATTATTATGTATATACCTGATAACTTGCATCAGATACTTATCATCGTTTATTGTTTCACTTTTATAACGATCTTGAAAAACATGACCTATTCTATTCCGTTTACCATTGAAACTCATAGCGTATTTTGTATTTGTACTCTTAATAGCTTTAATCAAATTTTGAGAGTCAGCTTTGACGGCGATGTGAACATGGTTGTCCATAATGCAATACGCTGCAATGTCAATTAATTGATCCGTGACCTGCTTATATAGAGAATCCACGAATAATCTCTTTTGGTCATCTGTAGCAAAGATGTATTCTCTATTATTCCCTCTCATCATTATATGGTAGTAACCCGTTGGGCTTTGAACTCTGGCTTGTCTAGGCATAAATCCACCCCCCTTCGACAATTATACCATATAATTCCATTTTGATAAAGAAAGCAAAAAGAACCGTCCCCTGTGCTTTCCCCGGTTCTTTCCTCTTTTAGAATGGCGCAGATTATTATATAATGAACTGGTACGGCATGTGTAAAATACAGTTGTAAAGCCGGCACGGGAGGAAATCATGAGCAACGATATGACCACCGGCAGTGTTTTTAAAACATTGCTCAAGTTTACGATACCACTTATATTAACCGGACTGCTTCAGCAATTATATTACATTACCGATTCCATAATAGTCGGGAATCTCATTGGTGAAGTGGAACTAGCGGCTGTTGGAGTTTCTTCAACAGTATTGGATGTTTTCATCTATCTTATCATAGGCCTTGTTTCCGGATATACAATACTGATATCTCAGTATTATGGTGCAAAGGAATATAAGAAAATATCCAGATTGTCCAGTACTTTTTTCTTGTTTGTGATTGTTTCTGCTATTGTGATGGCAGTATTGGGATTCATATTTAACATAGATATTCTGCGTTTATTGAATACACCCACAGAGATTCTTCAGATAGCCTGCAATTATTTATCCATCGTTTTCCTTGGGGTTCCTTTCCTGGTTCTCTATAACCTATGCAGTTCCCTGCTGAGGGGCATGGGGGACAGTAAGACTCCTTTATATGCTATTGTGTTATCATCAGTCATCAATATTGCTTTGGATTTGGCATTCATTCAGCTATTTTCCTGGGGTATAAAAGGCGCTGCAATTGCCACTGTCATAGCTCAAATAGCCACATGCGCCTATCTTTTTGCACATATTCAGAAAAGGCACCCAATGGCCAGAATATCTTTCAGCAAAAGCAGCATAGATATAGGCTTGTTCTGGGAGAGCTTGAAAATAGGCACACCGAGAGTGATACAATCCGGTATTGCTTCTGTCGGTTCTCTTCTTTGGCAGAACATCATGAACTCTTTCGGAGTTGATGTAGTAACTGCAATAACAACAGCTTATAAAATTGATACTTTGACTATACTACCGGTTATAAACATTTCAACGGCGATTTCCATTTTTGTGGGTCAGAACATAGGCGCAGAGGATATGGAACGGGCTAAGGAAGGCTTGAAGAAAGGTATTTATATTATTCTTATTGTATCTCTTGTTATCACTTCAATAGTTGTACTTGGCGGAGAAGCACTTATGAAAATCTTCGGTGTTTCTGATGCTGTCGCAGCTATTGGACAACGATTTTTCCGTATATGTGCGATTTTTTATCCTATCTTCGGCTTGGGAAATGCATATGTCGGATTCTTGCAAGGAAGCAAAGATGTTGCTTTCACCTCAATGAGCAATATTGTCTCCCTCGCCCTTAGGATTCTGTTATCATATACCCTTGCTGCAAGGCTCGGTTCTGACATTTTAGCAATAAGTGAGATGTGTTCATGGGTTCTTGGAACTGCCCTTTGCTATTTGAGATATAAAAGCAACCGCTGGCAGAAATACATCCAGATACTTGATGATACTGCCGTCGAATAATGAGATTCAGGCTTGTTCCTGTATAGAGTAATGAAGCCCCTTCTAAATATTGATAAAATACAATAAGAATATGTACACTAAGTACCCGCTAAACAGAAAAAAGGATTGTACTCTTGTGATTCTGCTTTTAAAAAAACAAGGCAGTGTCAATATAAGAATAAACAGCATTGCTGCAGGAAAATCCAGATAAATATTCTGTTTCATTATACTGATGGGGCGGATCATGCCGGATAGACCGGTTACCATTGTTATGTTCAATATATTTGCTCCTATGATATTGCCGATAGATAGGGACACGTATCCTTTCCTTAATGAAGTCAATGCCGTTGCCAACTCCGGCAGTGAGGTACCAAGTGCTATCATTGACAATGCAATCACTGCTTCCGGCACTCCAATAAGACCCGCAATTTTTATACCGTTGCTTATAAGAAGATTTGCTCCTGCTAATATGAAAATAATGCCCATAACAAAATAAGCTGCTGATTTTGCTTTGTCTGCCCTTGCTTTATCCGTTGAAACTGTATGTGCGTTTTGATTCTGCTTATATTTCAAGATAAAAAAGTCCAATATAATGTATAGAAGCAGTAATAGAAGCAGCAGCAATGATTCTTTTCTGTCAATGGTCCTGTCATATGCAAATATGAAACCAACACCAATGTACAGAATAAGTACCGCAGATTTGACTATAAAGAAATTTCCGCTTACTCTTCCCGGTCTGATAAGGTTTACCAATCCCAGTATAAATCCGGTATTGCATATGATCGAACCAATGGCATTGCCGAAGCTTACTGTAGTATATCCCTGTCCTGCTGCTGTGATTGAGACGACACTTTCAGGCAGTGTAGTGGCTATGCTGACAATAGTAGCTCCAATAAAAATCTCGGGAAGGCGTGATGCCCGAGCAATAGAAACTGCAGCTTCGGTGAACCAGTCCGCCCCCTTCACAACTAAGAACAATCCAAGACAAAACAACATCAATGTGATTAACAATCCCTATCCTACCTCCATTTTCAAAAAATCAGTCCTTTAATTACTATGCATATGAAGAATAAAATAGGATTTTGAGAAGATCAAAACTTTGAATTCATTTAGGGTATATTATGTTAATTGTGGTTTAATACTTACAATTAGGAACTTTGGGTAGTATTATGCTATAATATTAATGGAAAAGGAGTGATTTTTTGATTAAACCTGGAAAAACTCCCCTGATGCGGGCAAAAAAACTTGAGAAATACTTCGGTATGGAAGAGATCTATCTAAAGCTTGAGGGTACAAACCCATATGGTAACAAGATTGACCGGATATCCGAGGTGATAATAAAGGATGCAGCTGCCCGAAAGTATAGCAGTCTCCTTGTAGACGGTTCCGACGATTACATTAATTCAGTTATTAAGTTCTGCGATACTCATAATCTTACTGTAAAAGTACCTCTTTTTAAAAATGAGAAGTGGAAGGAAAAAATGTTTCCCGGCAGTCTGCTTATTGATTTCAGAGGAAACAAGGCCGGCAACAAATATGAATTACTGGATGAATACTGCAGAGATAATGGCTTTTATAATGCCTCCAATCAGTATGCAAACAAGCACCTCAGTATAATTTCCCTGCAGAAGATAGGAGAGGAGATTGCCGAAAGGCTGGGTGACGACATCAGCACTGTCTTCACACAATTAAGCTATGGTTATACAGTGTCCGGCATCTATAACGGATTTGTGAGTAAATGGGTTGAAGGAGATATAAACAAATATCCCCATATATACTCTTGTACGATACCAAAGGGAAATGCCATCTACAATGATTATATGAAGAACTCCGAGGTAGGTGACCTTGAGGAGTATGAAATAAAGGTGAACAAATACACGAGAAAGCTGCTGGCAGGTGAAGGTGCACTTCTGGAGGATGCAATGAAGGCTATCCGTGACACAGAAGGTAAAATAATATCAGTGGATGAAGCTCTCTTGAAGGAAAGCGTTCAGCTGCTGAAAAAGCAGGAAAGCATTCTGCTGTCAACAGAAGAAGGCTACTCCTTTGCCGGATTCTATAAGCTGGCAAAGGAAGGAAAGCTTAAAGGCGGAAAGCATGTAATAGTACTAAATGACGGCAAGAGCGACTTGGAAATACATCGTATTACCAATTTTGAGAAGTACTCAAAAGAAACAATATCCGGTTGGATAAGGGAATGGCTGCAGACTTATTCAGACCCTATTAAGGAAACTGCTGATGCTGTACAGTCTGCAGCAGAATCGGGTTTCATACTTGTGGCACTTAGAAATGATGTACCTCAGGGTATATGCGTTGTAGTCAATCTTGGTTTTAAGGATTTCATTCCCACTTATCACCTTGGATACATAGGGACAAAAGAAGGCAATAAAGGCCGTGGAATAGCTTCCGAGCTTATCAGTCAAATGATTGAGCTTACAGGAGGCAAGCTGTCCCTCCATGTTGACCTGGATAACAAAAGAGCCAGGAAGTTATATGAAAAGCTGGGTTTCAAAACCTACTACCACAGGATGATATACACAGGTGAACAATAAACTTAAAAGGAAGAAAAGGGCTACCTTTTCTTCCTTTTACTTATGCTAAAATACTACCAGCACTAATACTGCTATAAACAGGAAAATCATAAAAAGAACAGGAAGCATGAAGGAGCCTGCTGCAATAGCCAGTGCCAGGAAGTCACCTTTTTCTAGCTCCACATCTTTTTTGTCATCAGCTATCTCTTTTCTGGTCAGTATTTCACTAATCCTTGTAAACATATTATCAACCTTCCATCGGATTATAGGTAATGCCAAATACTTGATACTCACTATATCTCCCCTGCGAAATGACATGCGATAAAATGTCCCGGCTGTACTTCCACACTTTGGGGAACCTCTTCACCACAAATATCCTTTCTGTAGGGACATCTGGTATTGAATTTACAGCCCGTCGGAACATTCACATTGCTTGGTATTTCTCCCGAAATGGCCTCCATCTTCTTCCGCTTCGAAGGATTTGGAACAGGTATTGCTGCAAGTAGTGCCCTTGTATACGGATGTCCCGGATTGTCATACAGTTCCTTTTTATTTGCCATTTCAACTATAGAGCCCAGATACATGACTCCAATCCTGTTGCTTATGTGCTTTACAACGCTTAAGTCATGGGATATGAACAAATATGAAAGTCCCATTTTTTCCTGAAGATCCATCATAAGATTAAGTATCTGTGACTGTATAGATACATCAAGAGCAGAAACCGGCTCGTCGCATACTATAAACTCAGGATTCAATGCCAATGCCCTTGCAATTCCTATACGCTGACGCTGCCCCCCTGAAAACTGGTGGGGATATCTGTTTATATGGTAAGAAGACAGCCCGCATATCTCTATTATCTCACTTACCCTATCCATGTAATCCTTCCCCTTTTTCACAAGACCGTGGGCAAGAAGAGCTTCCCCCACTATCGTACTTACGTTCATTCTAGGATTGAGTGAGCTGTAAGGGTCCTGGAAAATCAGCTGTATCTGTTTTCTTAAGGGTTTTAGCTGTCTTTTATCAATATGGGATATGTCTTCTCCTTTGAAAATCACTTCTCCCTCGGTAGGCTCATACAATCTCACTATTGTCCGTCCAAGGGTCGATTTTCCGCATCCGGACTCGCCGACAAGCCCTATGGTTTCACCCTTGTACATATCAAAGGATACTCCGTCGACAGCCTTCACATTTCCTCCTGCTCCCTTCAGCAGTCCCCCTTTTATGTAAAAGTACTTCTTCAGGTTTCTCAGTTCGAGAATCTTCTCCTCCATATTATCCCTCCTCCTGGTTGAACAAGAAGCAGCTTACCCCATGGCTTTCGCCGACAGTACTTATCTCCTGCCGCTTCCTTCTGCAGATATCCATTGCCTTATCACATCTGGGTGCAAAATAGCAGCCTTCAGGGAGTTCAAAGGGACTGGGTACCACTCCATCAATGCTGTGAAGCCTCCCTTTGTCTTCATCCAGACTGGGTATGGAAGCCAATAATCCTACTGTATATGGATGCATAGGGTTTTCAAAAAGCTCTTTGACCGGTGCCGATTCGACCACTCTCCCCGAATACATTACCAGTACATGATCGGCCATCTGGGCTATTACCCCCAGGTCATGAGTAATGAGCATGATTGCGGTACTCACTTTCTCTTTCAGCTCATTCATAAGAGACAGTATCTGTGCCTGAATCGTTACATCAAGGGCAGTAGTCGGTTCATCTGCAATAAGGAGCTTGGGACTGCATGCCAAAGCCATTGCTATCATTGCCCTCTGTCTCATCCCTCCCGACAGTTGGTGCGGGTAGTCCTTTGACACTCTTTCTGCCCTGGGGATGCCGACCAAAGTCAGCATTTCAACAGCCTTTTTGTGAGCCTCCTTGTATTCAAGCTTCTGATGTATCCTCAATGCTTCAACGATCTGATCCCCAATCTTAAATACCGGGTTTAGTGAAGTCATAGGCTCTTGGAAAACCATTGATACGTAATTCCCTCTTATCATTCTTATTTCCTTATCATTCAGTCCCACCAGTTCCTTACCGTCAAAGCAAATCGATCCGCTTACTATCCTTCCCGGCTTCTCTATAAGATTCAAAATACTCATGGCCGTAACACTTTTACCGCAGCCGGACTCACCAACAATACCGAGGGTCTCCCCTTCTCTGATTACGAAGGAACAATTGTCAACTGCTTTTACAACTCCTCTGTCAGTAAAAAAGTGAGTTGACAGATCCTTTACCACCAGCAGCTCATTCATACTCCTCACCTACCTTATCTCTTTAGGGTCAAAGGCATCTCTAAGCCCTTCCCCCAACAAGTTGATACTGACAACCGTAAGCATGATCATCACTCCGGGAGGAAGCCACAACCACTGCATAGTCCTGAATACATTGGAATTCCTTGCCCTCTCCACCATATTACCCCAGGTAGGAGTCGGTGGTGTGACACCAAGCCCGAGGAAGGAAAGCCCTGCTTCAGTAAGAATAGCTCCAGCCATTCCTAATGTTGCGCTTACTATTACATAAGCCAGTGTATTTGGTATCAGATGTCTTATTATCCTTGACCAGTCTGAAATTCCCAGCACCTCAGCCGCTTGCATGAACTCCTGTTCCCTTAAGGACAATATCTGCCCCCTTACCATACGGGCAAGACCAGGCCAGCTGAGTATGCCAATGAGAACCATAACCATATACATTTTCTGCTCTGAAGTCACCCTCCACATCAGTGCCGCAGAAATTGATATTACCGTAGGTGTAAATGGTATTGAATAGACTATTTCAGCGAAGCGCATGAGCAGGTTGTCTATCCTGCCTCCATAATAGCCTGCCACTCCCCCGATGATGGTACCCAATGTTACTGATACCCCTGCTGCCATCAATCCTACCAGTATTGATATCCTCCCCCCCAGGAACAGCCTCAGGACAACATCTCTTCCCTGTTCATCCGTTCCCAGCCAGTGCTTCCCTGAGGGCGGCAACTTTTTCTGTGTCAAATCAAAAGTGTTCAAGTCATAGGGTGATAGTATTGGTACTATTATCACAGACAGTACTATGATGATAAACATGGTTGCACCGATAATTGCCACCTTATTCTTTTTAAAACGCTGCCAAGCTATCTGCCAAGGCCCCACAGCCTTATTAACCATATATTCCACCTCACTTCACTCTTACTCTTGGATCCACCAGGGCATAGCATACATCCGCCATTAGGTTTCCTGCAACTGTAAGCAGAGCATAGAAGACATTGGCAGCCATAAGCATGGAATAATCCCTGTCGAGGATTGAAGTATAAAGTATATTGCCTATCCCCGGCCATATAAATACTGTTTCCAATAGTATTGCGCCGCCAAACAGGCTGGGAATATACATGCCCAGTAGAGTCACTATAGGTATCAGTGCATTTCTGAATGCATGCCTGTATATTACGACCTTTTCCTTGAGGCCTTTTGAACGTGCTGTCCGTATGTAGTCCTGGTTGATTACATCAATAACTGAGTTTCTGACATACCTTATGAGGCTTGCAAGGCTCATTATTGTCAATACCATTACCGGCAGCAGCATATGCTTGAGGACATCCAATACCTCTGCAGTGACGCTTTCATAGCCCATGGCTGCAAGAATGGTGGTTCTCATCCCATTTATAGGTATCCATGAAACTGGTATGGCTACAAAGAAAATCAATAACAACGCAAAGAAAAAGGAGGGCATGGATACACCTGTCAGGGAAAATACAGTCCAAAAGTTGTCATAGGCTCCATATTTTTTCACGGCACTTCTGATTCCTACAGGTATGGCTATCAAAAATGCCAGGACCATTGAAGCCAGATTCAGTATAAAGGAATTCCAGATATATTTGCCTATGACAGCTTTTACAGGCTGCCTATACTTTAGAGATATACCGAAATCACCTGTAACAGTTCGTTTCAGCCAGTTCAGATACTGTATAGGTGCCGGTTTGTCCAATCCCAGCTTCTCACGTATCTGCTGCTGCTGTTCAACTGTTGTATTGGAGCCCACACCAAGATATGCATTAACAGGGTCTCCGGGCATTAGATCCAAAACCCAGAAGATTATTATTGTTATCAACAGCATTACAGGTATCAACCCCAAGAGCCTTTTAAAAACATATGACAGCATTATTTCACCCCCTGGTTATTTCTTATAAGTGTGATATTTACAGTAAAGGCAGCCTTATAAAAGACTGCCTTTACTGCAGGACTATAGTAACATGTTCCGTATAACAGGGTTATTCGGTTAGCTTTGCGTCTTTCAATGCCCGTGTCCAGTCATAAAGTGAACTGGTTCTGAAATCAGTCAGCTTAGGAGCATAAATATCATAATAAGTGTTGGCATAGACAGGCATCATAACTGCTTCTTCGTTCAAAATCTTTGCAATTTCCTGGTATATCGGCCTTGCCTCTTTTTCATCCATGATAGCCTTTGCTTTATCGAACATTTCATCTACTTTCGGATTGCTGTATCTGCTTGTGTTATCCATTCCGCTGCCTATGTGGCTTGTATGGAAGCCTGAATAATGTGTATGCGGGTCGGGAGTATCTATAGATACTGCCAGGAAGAACAGACTCCACTCGTTGACGTTGGCATCTGAATTGTAGATAACATAATCCAATATGGTATTAAACTCAAGGTAAGCTACATTCAGCTTGACACCCAGGCCTTTTCCCCAATCTCTTTCCCACATGGGGATCAATGTGGCAAGTATATCATGATCCGGCATTGCAGCAATTTTCAGTTCCAATTCCTTGCCGTCCTTGACGCGTATTCCCTGAGAATTCTTAGTCCAGCCGGCTTCATCCAAAAGCTTGTTGGCTTTATCCAGGTCAAAACTATAATCAGTCATCTGGCTCACGAGATTGTCATCAATTGCCCATGATATTTGCGAGAATGGATGGTACTGGGTGGATGCCAATACCTCCCCTGTCTTTTCATCTTTGAAGTAGCTGTTTGTGAACTCTTCAATATTAAATGAGTAATACAAGGCTTGACGCACTATAGGATCGGCAGTAGCACCTGCGCCGCAGTTGAATTTGACATAGCCATATCCGCTTCTGGGATATTTATTGAGTGTAAATCCGGCATCCCTAGCTTCAGCGATTTTCTCAGGTTCTATTACTCCCGGTAGGAGGTCCACATTTCCGCTGGTCAGTTCTACAATATCTGTTGTCATATCCACAAATTTCATAATGACATTTTTAATTTTATAGCCTTCACCGGGATAGTTCATATTGCGCTCCAGCAATATCAGTTCTTTCTCTTTGAATTCCTTGATCATATATGGTCCGGAGCCGACAGCTTGTGAAGTAATGGTTTCAACGGATGCGGTATTGTTATAAGCATAATCCTTTCCGTAATAGTGCTTTGGAAGGATATGTGCACTGCAGGCATTCTCAAGATTCACCCTTAATGCTTCTACAAAATTAAATCTCACTGTATAATCGTCAATTGCTTCAACGCCTTTAAATTCTTGAGTCTTCTGATTGAAATAGTCTTCGTAGCCCAGCAGGTCTTTTACATAGGAGCCATAACGTCCTGTGTATGAAGGATCTGCTATAACCTGATAAGTGAACACAACATCATTGGCTGTCACAGGTGTTCCATCTGAGAATACTGCATCCTTCCTCAGTTTAAAGGTAATGGATTTACCATCTTCAGAGAATTCCCAGCTTTCAGCCAGGGATGGCTCAAATTGGCCTTCATAGTTCCTCTGGCAGAGCTTGTCAAATACCATGTCGACTACATGACCGTCAAAGGCTGATGAATAGTATATTGGGTTGAAGTTACCGGAGGCTTCAGTGATACCGGCAATCAGTGTACCTGCAGGTTCTTCACTTACTGCAGGTGGCTCAGCCTGCTCAGTAGGTGCGGCTTCTTCAGATACTGCCGGCTCAGGTACAGGCTTGCTGCAGCCTGTCAGCAGAACTGCCGAAAACAAGAGGACACAGAGAAACAGAGACAAATACCTTTTCATACATTTATTCCCCCTTCTTTTTTTAGTAGACAGTAATAGAAAAATGCGACGATGTCACATTTTCGGTTACGAGATGCAGGCACTGGGTCATGTCTCATGGGTCCTGTTGTGGGTTTCGAGTGTTCAAGCAGGGCTTTGAAGCACTTTTTACTCCTCCTGCAACTCATAACCCGTAACCCGCAACCATGATACGGCGTTAACATGAGGTTGTGGAAACCGTCCCCTAAATTGATATGTTTGTATTATTCGTAGGGGCAGGTTTCCATGCCTGCCCTGAAGAATGCGCAATATGCGGGGGCCAATGGCTGCCCCTACGGATTGACATTATTTTATTGTAGGGGCGCGCATTGCGCGTCCGTTTGTTACTCATTCTTCATTAACTGTAAAATTATATACTTATCAAATTATATATTAAGCATCCCATCCGAATATGCACGTTTTTCAAATCATAATAAAGACAT
>JAWLHF010000092.1:0-13220 GCA_041690515.1 Clostridiaceae bacterium
ATTCCTTTAGGGTCTAGATCCTTCGCTTCACTCAGGATGACACAGAGGCTCAAGTAGTTATAATGCGACATTAGCGGACGCGCAATGCGCGCCCCTACAGTATAATAATGGCAATCCGTAGGGGCGGCCATTGGCCGTCCTCATATTTCGCATTCCTCAGGGCAGGCATGGAAACCTGACCCTACGTGTTATTCAACCAAATCACTGGTAGGGGACGGTTTCCATACCGTCCCGTTAATGACACATCATGGTTGAGGCTGGAGTAAAAAGTCCTTCGAAGCCCTGCATAAACACCCGAAACTCGCAACAGGACCCCTGAGACATGACCCAGTGCCTGCGTCTCGCAACCGAAAATGCGACTGTGTCGCATTTTTCTACCTAAATCCTATAACACCACCGGAATCCTATTGTTGATTTCCACTACATTCTCTGACACTCTGCAGTCATACGAAAGAACTTCCACTCCGTTATCATGAGCAGTTTTCAAGGCTTCTGCAAACTGAGGGTCCATTGGTGTATTGGGTATGAAGTGCTTTATCCTCTCCATCTGGACAAGAAAAATCACAGCTGCCCTGTAGCCTTCCTTCCTGGCATCCGTCAGCTCCCTCAGATGCCTTGCACCTCTTTCTGTAGGGGCGTCAGGAAACATGGCAACCCCATCTACTTCAAGGGTTACACCTTTTACCTCAATATAGCAGGATTCATTTATTCCGCTATCCTCATGCTTTTTCAGAAACAGATCAAACCTGCTGTTTTGATAGGAAACTTCTCTCTTAACAAATCCATAGTCTCCAATATCCTTTATCCGCCCTTCCCTTACAGCTTCCTCCACAATTCTGTTAGGAGCCTGTGAATCTATAGAAATAAGCCTATCTCCCTTGTATACCATTATAAGCTCATAAGGGGTCTTCCTTGTTTTACTCACACGGATCTCCAATCTGACAACCGCACCCGGATACAGTATCTCCCTGCAGCGTCCCGTATTGGGTATATGGACCAGCTCTTCCCTTCCGGATATATTGACTATCCCTTCGAACCTATTCAACCTTTTTATAAATATACCGTTGATTGTATTATTTAGTATTTCCATTCCATTCTCCTTGTAAGTTGCCATTAATATGGTTAAAATAGCTATATGGATTATATCATACTTTATATGTATATTAAAATCTTGTATGGTTGTGCTGTACGTTTGGGGAAATAACCTTCCAATCCATACTTATATACTCCGAACTCACAACCTATAGCAATTTCAGGAGGTAAAACATGGACCGATACAATATACTTGTACTGATGGAAAAGGATAATGAAACCGGCTTCTTTACCCAAACAGTTGATTCCTACAAAATCGATGGCGGTATAGATTTGATCGAGAACGCATATCTTTCCGAGGAAGATGGGGAATACTTCGTATACCTTACACTGACTACTGCTGATGTCGAAGAATACCAGTATTACGGCATATATGACTTGTATGATGAAGATATCTTCAGTAATTACGAGATTGAGCTTCTGGATGGATCAGGAGAATACAACCCCAGATGGATTATTAAACTGAAGTACTCTGAAGAAAGAAGCGAAGTAGAGCGTTTAATCAACCAGCTGGTTGATATCCATGATTCAGAGCTGCGAAGAATACTCCCGCTGGTGGAAGCTGATAAAGAAAATTATATTAAAGAAGCAGAAAAGGAAGAGTGAATTCACTCTTCCTCTTTTCTTCCCTAGACTCCCTTTGCTGCTGTTCTCTTATATTTGAACCACTGATATGCTATTCCAAGCCCGATTACCGCAATACCGATCAGGTCGGTTAACAGACCCGGATATATCAATGCGAGACCTGCGACCAGGAATAATACCCTAAGTAAAGTATTTACCTTACCCATTATATAGCCTTCCATGGATATTCCTATCCCAAACATACCTATCAGAGAGGTGATTGTTATCTGTATAATCTCCATACCAGTAGTGTTGATAAGAAGCAGCTGAGGATTGATAACAAAGATATATGGTATTAGGAATGCCGCAATGGCAAGCTTGCTTGCATTCACACCTGTCTTTATAGGGTCACTCTTGGCAATTGCAGAACCTGCAAATGCCGCAAGGGCAACCGGTGGTGTAATGTCAGCTATGATTCCGAAGTAGAATACAAACATATGGGCAGTCAATACATTGACACCAAGCTTTAACAATGCCGGTGCTGCTATTGTTGAGGTAATTATATAGTTCGCTGTTGTTGGAGCACCCATTCCAAGTATAAGTGAAGATATCATTGTCAGGAATAGGGTTGGTAACAGCTGACCGCCGGCTAAGTCTACAAGTCCGTTGCCCATCTTAAGACCCAAACCGGTAAGGGTAACCGTACCAACGATTATACCTGCACATGCGCAGGCAATTGCTACACCCAATGCACTCTTTGCACCTGCTTCCAATGCTTCCATGAAAGATCTCAGATTCATCCTTGTTTCTTTTCTTATCATCCCCACCACTACTGATGAGCCAATACCGTATAAAGCGGCTTTGATTGGTGTTGAACCGCTCATGAGCATGTATACGATTACAAATATTGGTGCTAATAAGAACCATCTCTCACCAAGAACCTTCGCAAGCCTTGGTAGCTTTTCGGAGTCAAGACCCTTCATACCAGTCTTTCTTGCTTCCAAATCAACCATTATCCATATCCCTGTAAAGTAAAGCAATGCCGGGATTATTGCAGCTTTTGCAATTTCCCCGTATGGCATACCTATGAACTCCGACATAAGGAATGCTGCAGCTCCCATTATTGGAGGCATCAGCTGACCACCGGTAGACGCAGCCGCTTCAACTGCACCTGCAAATTCAGGCTTGTATCCCAAGCTTTTCATCAAAGGAATCGTAAAGCTTCCTGTTCCTACAGTATTAGCAACAGAGCTTCCCGAAATTGTTCCTGTAAGAGCGCTGCTTAGTACCGCAACCTTTGCAGGGCCTCCCACAGCTTTTCCTGCTATAGCGTTAGCTAAATCAATGAAGAACTTTCCTATACCCGTTTTGTCCAGGAAAGCCCCGAATAGTATGAATAAGAATATGAATGTGGAGGACACCCCTATAGGTGTACCAAATATACCTTCTGTTGTAAAGTACATGTGGCTGACTATTCTCTCAACAGAATAGCCTCTGTGATTGAGGAATCCCGGCAGAAAAGCTCCAAACTTTGCGTAAAGTAAAAATGTACTGGCTATTATTACGATAGGAAGTCCGACAACCCTTCTTGCGGCTTCCAATACAAACAGCACTGCAAGTATTGCAACTACAATATCCATTGGTGTCTGATCTCCTGCCCTCAAAAGCAGGCTGTTATAATTAAAACTATAATATAATCCTACGAATCCTGATATTATAGCTAAAGTGACATCAAACCAGTGCATCTTGTTCTTCGGCATTTTCTTACTGCTGGGATATAGAAGATACGCGAGAACAAAAGCGAAGGTAACGTGAATTGATCTCTGCAATTGTGCCGGCAATACACCGAATATAGCTGTGTATAACTGAAATATAGAAAACATGATTGCAAGTGCCGTTACCAGCTTCAGCTGTAATCCGGATAGTTTTCTATAATTTGATTCTTTATCATATTTTGCGATAATTTCATCCAAATCCAATTCTTGAACTTGTTCTTTGAGTATTTTATCCTTATCCATGAAATCCCTCCTCTTTTATAATTAATAAATCAACTTCAGGCATATAGCCTTATATCGATTATTTTCGGCTTAATTCATATTTTATAATTTCAAATAATGAGATTCTCTCTATACTGAAAAAAGCTGGATTTTGTGGTCTAATCAAGTCTGACAGTTTCATGCTCTTATCACTATAGCTGAATCTATGTTCTGCATAAGTCCCTACCTTGTAGGTAAAGTTATCAAGCTCCAGGTCTATGTTTTCAATTTGGACCATTCCATTGTTTATTGTTATTTTTTGTTTGTTACCTTCATAATACTCAGGCATCCCTGCTCCATAGGAATAAAAGGTGGTTTTATATACTATGAACTTGTTTCCCTGTATCCTTATGAACTCATTTACCGGAGTACGATTTACTGAATGTCTGAAGGTTACTATAAAATTTCTGACATCATCAATATTTTCTATAAATACTATCTCCCCCGTTTTACCGTCGGATATGGTAAACCTGCTCAGCAATGGTACATTGATAAGCATCACGGTTAGTACAAGAAAACAGATAAAAACTAAGAACTTCCTCATAATAAAGAAGCCGGACCGGATAGATCCAGCCCGGCAATCCTCCCAATTATTTTATAGCGCCTACCTCTTTGAAGTACTTCTCTGCTCCGGAATGGAACGGTACGGATATACCCTGTACTGCTTCTTCAAGCTTCAGTTCCTGTCCTTTTGCATGAGCCTGTGCCAATTCAGGCTGGTTCTCGAATAAAGCCTTTGTCAAATCGTAAACGACTTTCTCGGATACTTCAGCGCCTACTACCAATGTTGCCTTTGCTGCTACAGTTTTAACATCTGCATTCTGACCTTTGTAAGTACCTGCAGGAATGATGAACTCTGTAAAGAAAGGATACTTGGTTGTAAGGTCTTTTATTACATCGTCAGGAATGGATACGAATGTAAGGTCGCTAGTTGTTGCTGTATCCTGTATTGCAGCATTTGGTATACCTGACATGAACAGGAATCCGTCGATGTGCTTATCCTTTAAGGAGTCAGCGGATTCAGAGAATGAAAGGTAATTTGCTGCGAAATCATTGTATGTCATTCCCAGAACATCGAGTATCTGTCTTGCATTGGCTTCAACACCGCTGCCGGGTGCTCCTACGGAGAATTTCTTTCCTTTGATATCAGCGACTGTGTTGATACCGCTGTCTTTAGAAGCAACAATCTGTATTACTTCAGGGTATAGTGTGGCCATTGCTCTTACATTCTCAATTTTGCCATCACTAAAAGTCTCTGTTCCGTTGTAAGCGTAGTCTGTCATGTCGTTCTGTACTATCGCAAGCTCTGCTTCCTTCTTGCCTATGAGCTTGAGATTTTCAACAGAAGCACCTGTTGCCTGAGCTGTAACATTCATGTTCTCAATCTTTGAGTTGAATATCTGTGCCATTGCTCCGCCAAAAGGATAATATGTACCGGATGTACCACCGGTTGCCAATATGAGGTTAACCTTTTGCGGTGCGCACCCTGTAAGTGCAACAGACAAAACGAGTACTACAGCCAAGGCTAGTACTATGTACTTTTTCATTGAATCCCCTCCTACAATTTGTTAATTCTATTGTATTATCTCAGTAACAGAATATAACAGAAAGAAACGTAAATTTACATAGTCAAATTAGAAAATTGAGAAAATTGCCACAGGCTCAATGCTGTCATGCAATTTGTTCAATCATTACCAGCAGCCTTTTTATGAAGGATTTGATGTTTACCTTGCCGCTGTATTTTGCCTTTCCTCGTATATAGTCCATTTCCGTTTTTACATCAGCATAGTCAAATAGGGAAGAACTGTAGAGGACAAATTTGTCATTACTGAAGTCTTCTATTCCCATAGCTGCAATATTCTTCATTGCCTTTCCGACGGTCCTTCTCATTCTCATCTCAATAGCCTTGGAATCACTGGCAGAACCTTTGCCTTCTGTGGAGTATTTACTCTGCAGCAGCTTTAGAAGCTCGTTAAGCTGTGTTTCTTCCAGGGAATCGCCTAAATCGGGATCCTCATACAGCATTGTGCATATATTTATTATGTCCCTGCTGCCCAGATCACCCAGTATTCCCAGGTCGGCCATTATCTGATTCAATGACCTTCTTGCATTGTCAAGTCTGTTGACGCTACCTCCGCTTCCGTCCCTTCCAAGGGTCATGGCGGTGTTTTCTATGGCTTCAAAGGTCTTCTTCAGTGACAGATACTCCTTCACCCTTTTGACAACATTTACTACCTCAATAACATTGATGGGTTTGCTTATGAAGAATTCTATTCCATGTTCATAAGCTTTTGCTACCATGTCTTTATCGCTGACCTGGGACAGCATTATAAACATGCTTCTGACATTCAAGGACTTGACCTTTCTTATGATTGATATTCCATCCTGCAGCGGAAGCAGAAAATCTATAATGACAATATCCGGCTTGTATTTCAGTATCAGCTCCTCCCCCTTAAGTCCATCCTCTGCTTCAGCATAGACATCCCCGAGGCTGTACTGCTCAATTATCTTTGAAAGTACATTTCTAACCGTTCTATCATCATCAATAATAACAAAACTAGACATAATCCTCCTCCTCTACCATTATTGCACCGGAAGGAAACTCAAGCTTGAACCTTGTAATACCTTCAGTTTCGCTATCAAGGCTGACCCTGCCTTCAAAATGATCAGTCAGAGCCTTTATATGCGTCAATCCAAGGCCTGTTGATACCTTACCGGTCTCCGGGTTGAACTTCGTAGTAAAACCTGGTTCAAAAATCAATTCCCGATCCATGTTCTTAATCCCTTTTCCGTTGTCTTCAATGGAAAAAATCACTTTATCTTCCTGTATGAAGCAGCTTATCTTGACATAAGAATCACTTTTATAGCATGCCTCTATCGAGTTTTGTATGAGATTATTCAGTATTGACATAAGTGCAAAATATTCACTGGTCTTAAAATCCTTATCCAATTCAAAGCTCAGGATTATATCCTTGTCAACAACCTCCAGATACATTTTGAAGACATCATCAATAGTCTCAAATATCTCACTTATCTTCATGGCTTTATAAACATCATTGGTGGGCATAAGCTTCTCCATGCTTGCTACGATTCTGTTATAGTCCTTTTTTATTTCATGTATATCAATGGATAGCTTAAGGCAGTCAGCTGTGATTTTATCCAGCTCCTCTCTGCCCATAGGGCTGTTTTCCTTGATAATATTGTATATTGAGTAGCTCTTTGCCATAGCCCCCTCAATATCCTGCATGGATTTTTTAAGAAAGAATACCTCCGATTTGAGTTTTGCTGTCAGCAGAAGAAGCTCCTTATATCTTTTCTGATGCTCTTCTGCAGTAATGAACAGGCTGTAATATTTGATAATCCAGAATAATGCCAGTACCAGACAGCTTCTTATCACAGCAGCAAGCATTATCATTGAAAATATTGCATCAAAAGATTCCGTACTCATCTGGTTCCTTATCATAAGTTCAAAAAAATTAGATACAATATCAGCAGTTGTCAATGCAATAATAAAATAAATAGGTTTTTCAAACAACCTCCTGAAGCTTGCACCTTCAATTATTATGCCATAGGATATATAATACATCATACCTGGCAGATGCTTGTAAGATGCCATATCCAAGGCCATTGCGCTTGTGAAGACATCAATGCCGACTCTTACGATAAGAACCGTTATCCCTGTGACTAATGATGTGGCGATAATAGGCAGTGAATGAAAGTAAAGCAGCAAAAAGGTAAAGATCACTACTCCCACAGTAATTCTGAAATCCGTACCAAAGGGATAAAAATTCACCTGCCCCATAAGAGCTGTGAACAGTCCTACTATTAACATCTCCTTATATCTGTTCTTCAAAGCAACAACCCCAATACCCATAATTTGTTACATTTTGATAATTATAGCTTCAATATGCATGATTTTAAAGTAATTATATCATATTATGGTATAGAGAATAAATTGTCCTAAATTGCAATATCTGGCCAAATTGTATTATTAATCTTTATTTATTGGACAAATTGTTGTATAATTGCTCTAGATGGGTACAATACAAGATTTTTTAGCATTCTGCCTTCGCAAACATTCTGGGGGCAAGCCAACTAGACCTTACTGTTTGCATGACATAATGCAAGAACTCTAGCGTATTGTGTAAATTATGGATTATATTTCGCACTCCTTGATTTCTTTAATAAATGTATAGTGCGAAATATCTGGGAGGTAGATACATTTGAATAAGAGACTTGTTCATTCGGCACTAACCTTTACAATAGTATCCACCGTATCTTTGATGCTGACTACAGCAGTTTATGCAGATTTTGGCGACACCACATTAAAAAAAGGCATGAGCCATCCAGATGTTGCAGTACTTCAGGAAAAACTCAGCACCCTTGGCTATTTCCATGACAATGATTATATTAATCAATTCGGTCCAAAGACAGAATCCGCAGTCAAAGCATTCCAGGCCGACAGCGGATTGTACCCTGACGGTGTGGCCGGAAAAGAGACTTTCAGGATCCTCAACATAAAAATCACACAGACGGAAATCCTGCCTGAGAACTTTCAGCCTATCAAGGAAGGAGACAGCGGAAACATAGTTGTTGACATACAGAAGAAATTAAAAGAATTGGAATTGTATGACACTCAGATCACTTCGATATATGATCCGGCTACCATAGACGCCGTGATGAGCTTTCAGAAGGCCAACGGCCTCCCAGAGACAGGGATAGTAGACAGTGCCACTATTGTAAAGCTGAATACCGAGAACAATAAAAAGATAGCCGAAAGAGCGAGCGCAAGCCGTGCTCTTGTCAATGCAAAGGTAATCGAATATTCAAAGCAGTACCTTGGTGTTCCTTATGTATGGGGGGGCGAGTCGCCCAAAGGTTTTGACTGCTCAGGCTTCACGACATATGTGTTTGAAAAATTCAATGTCAAACTTCCCCGTACCGCTTCAAGTCAGTTTAACAGCGGAATAAAGGTTGAAAAAGAGAATCTTCAGCCCGGAGATCTGGTATTCTTCACTACATATAAGAAAGGCCCCAGCCACGTTGGCATATACATAGGCAACAACCAATTCATACATGCGAGTTCAGGTTCTAACGGTCATAAAGTAGTTATAACAGGACTGGATACCAGCTACTACAAACGCAGATATCTAGGTGCGAGAAGATATAACCTCAAAGATAACAAATAGATCATGAACAAAACCTATCCGATATCGGATAGGTTTTCAATTTGCACTTCTATTTCATCAACAACTCAATTTCTGTATCACAGCTGGGACATACCCCAATATACCTGCCGTTAATATTGAACAATTCAAATGCTTCATTGCATTTGCTGCACTTTGCAACACATTTTTTCATGTATATCAGAGTACCTATATATTTGACGTTGCTTCCCTTATATTTATCGACAGTCTTGTCATATGCCTTACTTTCATTCTTATCGTAAAGCAGTTCATTACGAAGGGTTACGAACTTGACATTCTCGCCTTGCAGTGACTTTCTCTTTGTTTCAAGCTCCTTTATCTCTTCAGCTATTTCAAAAATCCTTTCCTGGTTGTAATTTATCTTCTGGCTGAGTTCAGTCAGAATGTCTATATTTTTATGATAATTGAAATACAATCTGAAGGCTTCCATATGGTTTTCCTGGTGGTTGAATTCGTTGTGGCAGAATCGGCATTGATCCGCTTCCGGAATATCAAATCTTTCGACATATGTGTTCCCCAGGCTGTCACAGTATGGGCAAACAATGATATATATCCTGTCAACATAATTCTCTTTCTCCAGTTCTGTAAATAGCCGTTCATATTCATCATTTGTAAGGTCCAACTGCTGTATCGCATTGTCATATAACACATCGTTCTCTTCATAGGTGGCCAGAAGCTCTATGAACTTGTCTGCCTTTCCCTGCGGAACCACCTTCTGCTGCTTTAGGTACTCTATAATATTCATATTCATCCCCCTTGGAAATTCCGTTTATCACAGTTTTGATTTATTATAGCATATATAGTATTACATAAACAATAAACCATGCACCAAATAAATCTTATGATAAAAACTGTATTTATATACATCCACCTTTATATTATCTTCTCAACATCGAAGAGGGAGCTTAGAACCAACCAGTTCTGCGGGAAGAACCTTCCAATGGTCCAGTAGCTTGCACCTCCAAGATTGAACTGGTTCAACAGCCTCAATTTAGCTTCAATACTGCGGGCATCATCGAACCACACCACATGCTGCCTGCCGTTTTCGTCATAATAGTTAAAGAAAGGGGCTTGGGATTTCTGGTCATATTTGATTTCTGCCCCTACTCTTCTTGCAAGGTCCACCGCTCCGACGTTGGAGATGGTCGAAGCCCTGCTTCCTTCCACATATGGCAGAGTCCAATTATAGCCATAGTTCGGTATTCCCATGAAAATCTTCTGCCTGGGGATGGCTGTAACTGCATAATTCAGCACTTTTCTTATCTCTCCGATTGGTGCGACTGCCATAGGCGGACCATAGGTATAACCCCATTCATAGGTCATAATGATCACATGGTCTACAAGGGCACCTATGACAGGATAATCATGAGCCTCATAAAGTACTCCAGGCTGATCTGCTGAAATCTTGGGAGCTATCGCTACAGTAAGGGAATAACCCAGCGGCTCCAGCCTACTTCTAAGCTTTCTCAGGAAATTATTGTAGTCTTCTCTGTTCTCCGGATATATATACTCAAAATCAACATCCAGACCTGAGTAGTTTTTATTTCTCATATTGCTAATTACATTATCAATCAATGTGTCCTGTATCTGTTCATTGGTCAGGATTGTTCTCGCCAAATCACTGCTGAAGCCTCCGCCCTCTTCCAGATTAGTAATTACCATAAGCGGCGCGACTCTGGCCTCCCTGGCAGCTGCAATAAGCGCCTCATCATCTACCTGTCTGAAGCTTCCTTCAGGGGTGACTTCATAGCTGAAAATACTTAAGTATGTGAGATACGGCAGTGTTTTTCTCAGCACATCCATGTTTATATTCGGAAATGTGTATCCATTCACTTTAATTGTGCCAAGCTTGTCTATACCTGATGGTATTGTCAGAACCATTCCTGCCTGTATCTGAGCAGGGTTACTTATCTGATTAGCCGCTTGTATGCCGGCAACAGTACTTCCGTACTGTCTGGCTATGGTATAAAGTGATTCTCCTGCTCTGACAGTATGACGTCTCGTCCCTTCCATTACGACAATTGTCTGTCCTACCACCAGGGTTTCCGAGACATTCAATTCATTATCCTCTGCAATTCTCTCTATCGGTACTCCATAACGTCTTGAGATAGAATATAAACTGTCTCCTGCTTTTACAACATGAATAATCAAATGCCATACACCTCTCAACCATATAATTGAAACATTGGTATTCGTTACAGTATATGTTCCACAATACGGTAATGTTACTGGCAAGTGAAGGATATTTGTATATAGCTATCTATAATCTTTAACAAGAATTTTGAATAAGAGTGGAGCAGCTGTAGTTATCCAAAGCAGCAAAATCATGTATCTGAAATAATCAGAAATCAGTGCAGCCGGAAGAAGAACCTTCAGAACTATTCTCAATACATACACAACCAGCATTCCTGATAAAACTTTTATAAATTGTGCTGCCGGACCGGCATGTTCCTTAAATTTTATAAAACGTTGTTCTGCCATATAACCAATAAGCAATCCGGTAAGTGCACCTACACACTTATAATAGTTTGGCTCTTTGAATACTAACAGTCCTGCTGTGGCAAACACAGCAGCAAGAACCAGGATTTTTTTATCCTTTCGTTTCATTGAGGTCTCATATATAAAACCCCATAGAACCACCCATACAGAGCCTATCAAGATGCCCCCGATAACATCAGCAGGTGTGTGGACCCCAAGGTATATTCTCGAAACCCCTACAAGCAAGATTATCAATACCCCTACAGCATACAGCCATCCCTTTCTGAACAGCAGCATAAAGAATGTCCATATTGTAGCCGTGTTCTGTGTATGTCCGCTGGGAAAAGAATATCCTTCCGCCGTATGTACTCTAAGGGATCTGATACCTTCCTCTCCAATAGGCCTGGGGATTTTAAGCATATCCTTTAGACCAAAATTCACAGTAGCACTTGTAAGGGTTACAAAGCCAAGCTTGTAACCCAGCTCCTTATCAACACACCAGTAAATAACAGAGGTTACAAATATGAAAAACGTGTCTTCTCCCATCATAGTAACCAATTGAAAGAACAAATCCAGAAATGGATTTGATATTGATTGCACCAGTTTAATTATCTCCATGAACCTTCCCCCACTTACAATTAAATATTATACCTAATGAAAACTCCTTTTCATAACACATATAAATTCTACCTCATAATTGTATTCTGCAACAACCTGATTTCTATATTTGGTCGGCTTTTTCAGATGATTGTATGATTCAAAAGAAAAATCCGGCTTTACCGGACTAAAGCGACTTTATAGATTGTAACAGCTAAAAAGCTCCGGCATCAACCGAAGCTTCTTGATTTATATCATATTCTTATCGACATAAACTGTCAGCTTGCCAAGACAATTGACATAATTACCAAACTCATTATCATACCAGCCAAATATCTTGGCATGTGTGACCGGAAGGTTTATGTCCTGTGTTGTATCAATGCCGTATTCTCTAAGAGTATCTGCATAAAGAGGCAGGAATCCTGTTCTTGTGTGGGTCTCATGCCCCTCAATGACAGCAGCAGCCTGACACCCCATCAAGTCGGAGGATACATTCTGCTCTTCACTGAATATAAGGAGATCCTTCTGTGCCCCGTAAGCAGCCTTCTTATAAATATCATTTATGAATTCCCTGTTTATGATCGGTTCCCCTGTTTCGCCGAGTTCTGTACGGAATGTGATATTAAGGGATATAAGTGATACAGTACTTGTAGGCACTCTTACAGAGTCAGCCATAAAACCTACCTTCTTGATCTCAGGGAGTATTTCCTCCAGAGCAATTGCTGCTCCTGTAGTGGTTGGTATTATATTGTTGAATACCGATCTATTCCTTCTGAGATCCTTACTGCCTGCATCCGGTGATGCATCAAGGATGTTTTGGTTATTTGTCGCTGAATGTACTGTAGACATTGATGCCGTAATAATCTTTGACGTCTCCTCTGTCTCAAGAAGAGGCTTTATCATATGAGCCAGACCTGTTGTAGTACAGCTTGCTGCAGAAAGTATATGATGCTTTGCAGGATCATAACTTGCATGATTCACGCCATAAACGAATAATGCACTGTCATCCGGCATCTTATGAGAGGAATCCTTTATCTTAAAAGGTGCACTGGCAATAACTTTTTCCGCACCGGCTTCCAAATGTCCTCTTATACTTCCTTTGGGATTGTCGGAAGGTTGTGTGGGATCCAAAAATACTCCGGTACAATCAACAACCAGTCTTACCCCTTCTTTTGCCCAGTCTATATTCCTTGGATTTCTTTCCTTCTTAAGCACCTTAACTGTCATTCCGTTCATCTCAAGTATG
>JAWLHF010000093.1:0-13114 GCA_041690515.1 Clostridiaceae bacterium
AAGCTTTGTAGTGCCCTATGACAGTAGTATGGAGGAGGATAATGGGAACTAGTAGAAAAATGCGACACAGTCACATTTTCGGTTGCGAGATGCAGGCACTGGGTCATGTCTCATGGGTCCTGTTGCGAGTTTCGGGTGTATATGCAGGGCTTCGAAGGACTTTTTTACTCCAGCCTCAACCATGATGTGTCATTAACGGGACGGCATGGAAACCGTCCCCTACCAGTGATTTGGCTGAATAACACGTAGAGGCAGGTTTCCATGCCTGCCCTGAAGAATGTGCAAGATGCGGAGGTTCAATGGCCGTCCCTACGGATTGCCATTATTATACTGTAGGGGCGCGCATTGCGCGTCCGTTTGTTGCACATTTTTCTATTATTGCACAGCAACCTCAATTAATTACTAAGGCACAAATACTTTAAGAAAATGTTTCTTAACCTCTATCTCCAAAGGAAGCTCCGGTCCCCGCTCGCCGTCTATGTCTGTCTCACAGCTTCCTTCACAGATGATGATGAGCTTATCGGTCTGGAAGCTATACAGGTTTGGATCTCCGACATGCTCTCCTCTCAATATCTTCAGAAATACAGAAAGCATATTTGCTATACTGGTATTCTTAATGGCTATAACATCCATAAGTCCGTCATCTATCCTTGCGTTGGGCGCAAGTCTGCTGAATCCTCCAGCCGAACTACCGTTCAATATGAGAAATAGCAGGAAATTATCCTCTATGATATTGCTACCATATTGGAGTCTCATTTTAAACGGGTTGATCTTGGGTATTTCTTCTATTCCTTTCATATAGTAGGCCAATTTCCCAAGGGCATTCTTCAGGTTAGTATCTGTCTTGTACGGTATATCAGTCAGAAGTCCGGCACTACACACATTCAGAAAGTAGCTTTCGCCGGCTTTTCCTATATCAACTCTATTTATCCTGCCCTTCTCTATTATCTCGCAGCAGGCATCTATATCTTTGGGTATTCCCAGGTGTGCGGCAAAATCATTGGATGTGCCGAAGGGAAATATGGCAATAGGCAGCTCAAGCCCCGTAGATGCCATCATATTAACGACACTGCTTAATGTTCCGTCGCCTCCCGAGACACATATAGCCTCATAATTCTCACGAATATCATAAAAAGCTCTCCCAAACCCCTCAATATTACTGCTTCTAAAAGGAACCATCATGTAACCGGCTTTCTGAAACCTCTCAATAAGATAATCAAGCTTATTTTTGAGATTTCCGTCACCGGATGCAGGATTGTATATGAATTTTAACTTTTTCATATTCTCACCTCGCTATATTATTAGCGCATTTATATAGTATATTCTTTATGTTTCTAGCTAAACATATTTTTTTGAGTTCAAATAGCGCAAAACGCTTTTCACAGTTCATATGTCATGAAAATACAATTTTGATAATGCAAAATCAGTGTTTTGAGAAATCATATTGGGTAAACTAACTTTGTTAAGGTTGTGACTGCTGTACTGTGGCAGAAGATACTTAGCAAAAATTTGAATTCAATGTAAAATGTTTATTGCGAAACATATAGAAAGGAAGATCTGTATGAAAAAAAAGGATGATTTCAGAAGCAATTTTGAAAGCAGCATATCCACCGAGGAAGCAAAGGCAAGAAAAGCCCGCGCTATCTCCAATATAGTTGCATTGGCGGAGCAGGGTGATGAAGAGGAGAATAAGGGAAGAAGCTGAATTGACTGTTTCCTGTCATACTGAGCAGAACGACATGTCGTAAGATCCTTCAGTCGTTCCTCCCTCAGGATGACATCCTCTGCTTTCAAAACATGCAAAAAATAAAAAAAACTGCTGTTATTGCAGTTGTCATTTCTTAATGGCGGAGAAGGAGGGATTCGAACCCTCGCGCCAGTTTCCCGACCTACGCCCTTAGCAGGGGCGCCTCTTCGACCAACTTGAGTACTTCTCCTTGGACTACTTCATAAAGTTTATATGAAATTTATATGGAGGAGAGAGAGGGATTCGAACCCTCGGACGCTTTAACACGCCTCTGGTTTTCAAGACCAGCTCCATAAACCGCTCGAACATCTCTCCTCGACTGAACAATTAACATTATAACAAGATTATTTTTAAGTGTCAACAAACAAAATTTATGTTATAGAGTAAATGATTTTCAGTAATACATCCATATGACAGATTTAATTATACGCAGCTTCCATGTATATTATGCACGTCAAGCCGCAGCTTGACGTGCACAGCATGCTGCTATTTTGTGATTCTTTCTATACCGCCCATGTAAGGTCTCAACACTTCAGGTATAACCACGCTGCCGTCTCCCTGCTGGAAGTTCTCCAGTATTGCCGCCACTGTCCTTCCTACAGCTAGACCTGAGCCGTTTAAAGTATGCAAAAATCTGGGCTTTTCTTTGGGTGCAGGCCTGTATTTTATGTCTGCTCTTCTTGACTGGAAGTCCTCAAAGTTGCTGCATGAAGATATTTCCACATATCTGCCGTAGCTGGGCATCCAAACCTCAAGGTCATAAGTCTTTGCTGAAGAGAAGCCTATGTCTCCTGCACACAAACATACGATCCGGTATGGAAGCTTCAGAAGCTTCAATATCCTTTCAGCATCCTCCGTAAGCATCTCCAGTTCCTCATAGGATTTTTCCGGATCTGCGAATTTTACAAGCTCAACCTTGTTGAACTGATGCTGTCTTATAAGTCCTCTGGTATCCCTTCCTGCAGAACCGGCTTCCGCTCTGAAGCATGCGGTATAGGCAGTGTGCTTTATAGGAAGCATATCCGCATCAAGTATCTGCTCCCTGTACATATTGGTAACAGGCACTTCCGCAGTAGGTACCAAAAAGTACTCTGTGTTCTGCACTTTGAAGGCATCCTCTTCAAATTTTGGCAGCTGGCCTGTGCCCATCATGCTTCTTCTGTGCACCATGAAAGGCGGAAATACTTCAGTGTATCCGTTTTCAGTATGAGTATCCAGCATGAAGTTTATGAGAGCCCTCTCCAGTCTTGCTCCAAGCCCTCTATAGAAAGTGAACCTTGCTCCTGTCACCTTTCCGGCGGTCTCAAAATCGAGTATATTCAGGTCAATGCCTATATCCCAATGGGCTTTTGGCTCATATTCAAATTTTGTAGGCTCTCCATTCTTCCTTATCTCCACATTGTCTGCATCGGAACTGCCGTCCGGGATGCCGTCATAAGGGGTGTTTGGTATTGTCATAAGTATCCCTGTTATTTCTTCATCCAGCCCTCTTACCTTTTCATCCAGCTCCTTTATCCTTTCAGATACGGCTCTCATCTCCAGGACCATTGCTTCTGCATCCTGCTTCGCCTTTTTTAGCTTCGCCACCTCTTCGGATACTTTGTTCTTCTTGCTTTTCAGCTCCTCCACCTCATAGATGACCTGTCTTCTCTGTTCATCAAGCTTCAGAATATCATATATCCTGAATTCCTGTCCCCTTCTTGAAAGCTTCCTCTTTATCTCCTCGGGATTGGACCTGATTGCTCTGATATCCAGCATTATATTACCTCCTTGTACGCATATTGTATTTATGTAAAATAAAAAAGCCTTTTGTCCCCATCAGAAGGGACGAAAGGCTTTCCGCGTTGCCACCCTAATTAGCAGTAATCAAACTACTACTCTCTCATATATATAACGGCTTTACCGGTACTGCTCCTCGCAGACTGCTCCGGGATGGACACATATAGGCTGCCTGCCGGCTTGCACCTTCCGCCTGCTCTCTTGATAGCTCCCCTATAGTTTTTCCCTTCAAAGCATTTTATATTATATTTATTTTTTTATATTCTACTACTAATTATACGCTTTTGCAATAGCTATTCTATCAGCCGCCACCTACCGGAGGAAAAATCGACAGAACATCATTTACTTTGAGCTCCTGATCCAGCTTTCCATCCCTGCCGTTTACCAACAGAATAGCTACATCCTTTGTGTCAATAGCCAAACTGCTGAGAATACTCTTGACTGTTGCATCTTCAGAAGCATCAACCATTACTTCCTTTCCACGTCCGTCTCTCAAGGTCGCAAATAACTTAACACGAATATCCATATCATATCTCCTATATGCAAATAGCAATTTTTCTTGACCACAAGCAGTCCGCACAAGCAGGAGTATTGCCATTACAATCCATACTGCTGCTTCTGACAAAGTCGCATCCGTCTGCTAAGTCACAGTCGGTGCAGGATGGGTAACTGCTGCAAATCACCATGTCCCTGAAACCGGAATAAGCCTGACTATCCCATATGTCCTTTAGGCTGCTTTCGTTGATATTGCCAAAACTATAGGGCAAAAGAGTCTTTTTCCGACCAAAAACATATTCATCATACTGGTGTGAAAACCTGTGGCAGGGACTAACTTCCCCCGATGCACAGACAAATGCCGAAGCTGTCTCCACATAGCTGCATTTGCGCTCTGTCTTAAGCTCATAATGTGGCAGCAGTACCGGGATGCCCTTTTTCATTGATTCCCTGCAGACCTGGTCCATAAACTCTTTCAGCTCATCGTTCCGATATCTGGAGTAAAGTATCTTATCACTGTCCTCCTGAGTCATAGGTACAAGATTGGAGACAATCAGTGATTTTACCTTCATTTCTGCAGCCATATTTACTACACCAAGCAGATCCTTCCTGTTATCCGATGAAATTACAAATTGAAGATAAATCTCAGGTGTTGCACTGTTCCGTACTTTCTTTATATATTGAATCTCTCTGATTGTACTGCATACCTGCTCAAGGTTGGCACCTCTTATCATGCTGAAACGCTCCTCCAGACCGTCGACTGAAATCACGAGCCTTCCCGCCTTTTGTGCCATAACCTCAATTTTTTCATTCTCCTCAATTATACCATTGGTAGTTATGGTTAGTTTGTAGTTATCCAGTTCGTTTACTGCCCTATAGAATAGTGTTGACACCGTAGGTTCTCCTATGCCGCCCAGTACGACCTCTTCAAGTTCATTCAATTCAGCAAGACTCTCCAATAATTTCTGAAAGGTCGCTTCTGTCATATCTCCGGCAGCTTTGCTCCATGACCTTCGATAGCACATTGCACAATTGAGATTGCAGCGGTCAGTTAATTCAATATATAGCTTTTTTATCGACATATATTTATCACTTACTCCAAGCCCAGCATCTGCAGCTTTTCCTTACTGGGGATACCCTCCTTGCTCCAACCGCGAAGCTCATAATATTCCGGAAGCAGTTCACCAAGCTTGTGAACCCAATCCTTAGAAGGTCCTTCCCCGATTTTTTCCTGCAAGAGCCTCTTTGGCAAAGTGTCCTCCTCAGGTTTGATTCCTGCCTGCAGATTGAATACTTTTTCGAGATTCCATACCCTGTCTCCTGCCTCCAATATTGTTTCGCCGGTATAACTGCTGCCGGTAACCGCATTGTATAGCTCTGCATAATCGTCAGCACCCAGGGCAAAAGATGTAAACAGGCACAAGCCCATTGAGTCTATAACCGCAGTAAGGTCCTGGAATATTTTTACCCACTGGGCTTTTCCTTCCAAAGTAAATCTATCCAGCTTCTCAGGAGATGCCAATATCTCCGGTGATATCATATAACCTCTGACATGGCAGCCGCCGCGGTTGGAGGTAGCATAATTCAAGCCGTGTCCTTGCACCCCTCTTGGATCATAGGCAGGCAGCTCCTGTTTCTTTACTGTCATGGAGATTTCAGGCACCCCATATTTCTCAGCCAGCCTATAAGAACCCTCTGCCATTTTGTCACCCAAGCCTGTTCTCATACCCATCCGTTTTGTCCATTCAATAACCGCTTCAGCATTTCCAAAATCAAGAGACAAACCTTCAAGTTCCGCTTCCTTTATATACCCCTTCTGATATAATTCCATAGCTGCTGCAATTGTTGCACCTGTCGATATTGTATCAAGCCCCATCTCATTGCACCAATAATTTGCTTTTATGACTGCACCCATATCAGATACACCACAATCAGAGCCAAAGGCCCATATTGTCTCATACTCCGGTCCGCCGCCTTCTATATCCTCCACCTTGCAATATCGTCCGCAGGCAATGGGGCATCTGTAGCAGGGATCCTTTTTTAGAAGGTATTTCTCAGCCAGTGTTTCACCGCTTATCTCTTCAGCCTTATCAAAATAGGACTTTTGGAAGTTATTTGTTGGCAGGATCCCATTTTCATTGATAATATTGACTAATACTGCAGTGCCGTAAGCAGGCAAACCCTGTCCCGTAACCCCATTTTCTCTAAGTCTCTTATTATCGGCAGCTACCAACTCCTTAAGCCTTGTCTCATTGTACAATGATACCTTCTTGTTTCCTTTAACAACAATAGCCTTAAGATTCTTAGAGCCCATTACAGCACCTACCCCTGAACGGCCAGCAGCTCTTGAGTAATCATTCATGACAGCTGCTATCCTGGAAAGCTTCTCTCCCGCCGGTCCAATAAGGCACACTTTAGCCTTTTCTGCGTTCTCTGCCTCCAACAGCTTTGTAGCCTCTGTCACAGCTTTACCCCAGACATGAGCTGCATCCCTTATTTCGACCTTATCATCCTCTATGCTTATATATACAGGTGTATCTGCTTTACCCTCAACTATAATTGCATCATAGCCGGTGGCTTTAAACTCAGCCCCCCAATACCCTCCTGAATTGGAACAGGCTGCCGTACCTGTAAGCGGTGATTTTGTAACAACCATATATCGTCCGCCCGTTGGTGTTGGAGTCCCTGTCAATGGTCCGGTAACAAATATCAGTTTATTCCCCGGACTTAAAGCATCAACCTGAGGATCTACCTCCTCGGTTAGGATTTTCGTTCCTAAACCTCTGCCTCCAAGGAATTTTTCCCCCTTTTCCCAATTCAAATCCTCAACACTGATGGTCCTCTCATTAAGGTTAACCCTAAGCAATTTACCGAAATATCCGTACATATATACGCCCCCTTATCATATTATTAAATATAAAATAAGCAAACCCCATGCCAAATAAAAAAGTCACCTGTTTTAGCCATTGCAGGTGACTTCTTTATTTGATATGTTCTATTTTGGCGCATATTCTCTTTCTTAGCATGCTCCTTTTTGGGTCATCGTGCCATTTCGGTACACTCTATGCCATACTTGCTCATTTTTCTGTATAAAGTGTTCCTGCCTACTCCTAATGCTTTTGATGCAGAGGTTATATTGCCCTCGCAGCGTATAAGCGCCTTTCTTATCAATCTTATCTCCATCTGTTCCAAATTGACACATCCTTCTCCATCTTCATCCTTAGCAGTGCTGCAATACTTACCTACAGCAAACTCAGCCGGAAGACTCTGCATATTGATCATTCGCTCTATGACATTTTCCAGTTCCCGTATATTTCCGGGCCAGTCGTACTGCATCAGGTGATGTATGGTGTCATCATCCATGTGGATCTCTTTTTTATTCAACCTTTTTGATATGGTCTTCATGAAATATCGGGCAATAGCAGGTATATCATCCCGCCTATCCCTCAAGGGCATCAGATTGATGGGCAAGACATTGAGCCTGTAGTACAAATCCAGTCGAAAATTTCCGTTTTCTACTTCTTGGATAAGATTCTTATTTGTAGCCGCTATGATACGGACGTTTATAGGAATCTGCTTTGTGCTGCCAATCCTGCTTATGACCCCTTCCTCTATTACACGAAGCAGTTTGGTCTGCATGTCAATAGGCAGGTCGCCTATCTCATCCAGCATGACAGTGCCTCCATCGGCAATTTCAAACTTTCCTGCAGCTCCTCCTCTTTTTGCCCCGGTAAAAGCTCCTTCCTCATAGCCAAAAAGCTCCGACTCCACAAGATTTCTGGGAATAGCTCCGCAGTTGATTGCCACAAAGGGTTCATCCCTTCTGTTTCCGTGATTATGAATAGCCTGCGCGAAAACCTCCTTACCTGTACCGCTCTCTCCTGTTATTAAGATGGTTGACTTGCTGTCAGATATCCTTTTTGCATATTCAATGACTTCCAAGAAGCGTTCATTGCTGCCTATTATTTTATCAAAGGTGTAGATTGCTTTACTGCCCATAATACGATTTGCCAGATTGCGTATCCGCTTGATTTCTTTAAAAACATAAATAATTTCCTGAAGTTCGCCGCAATCTCCGTAAATAGGATATGCACTAAGGCTGAACTGCAGCTTGTTTGTGTTTGTATTGACATATACATCCTCTTCATGAAAGGCTTCTCTGGATTTTAAAGTGTCTACAACCTTCCCCCAGCCTTCAAAAAGTTGATATATATGTTTATTCAGAATCTCTTTCTGAGACATCCCAAACATGTCTACAGCATTCTTATTTATCATCATGATCCTTCCATCCATATCCGATGTCAAAATACCTGCTGCAAGGGATTCAATTATAGTCTCAAAGTGATTCTTTGCCAATGTTAATTTTGTATTGTACTCTTTGATCACCAGCATCTTTTCTATGGCATTTACCGCTGCAACAACCATTCCAAGGGTGTGGGAATGTACATTTTTGCTGTACCCAGTCAGATCCAGGGAGCCGATAATGCATCCCTTGGGATCCCGTATAGGAGCACCGGAACAAGTCCATTGGTGGTAAGCTGTAATAAAATGCTCCCTGCCGGATATCTGCACAGGTATCCCCTCCGCAATGGCTGTTCCCATTGCATTTGTTCCAATGCTTTCTTCATCCATATGTGCGCCGGGAATCATTTTTAATTTGAATGCCTCAGCCAGAATCCCATCATCTCCGATTACGTTGAGAATACACCCGCTTTCATCCGTCAGCATGGCGAAAAAGCCCGAGCCCTTTACAAAGTTGTATAACTGATCCATAAAGGGACCGGCTGTCAATACCAGTTCCTGCCGCTCCCGGAGCTTCTTCTGAAGCTCGTCGCCGGTTATTATTCTGGCGCTGTATACCCTATCTGATGGAATCCCCATATCCATACATCGTTTATGGGAATGTTCAACATATGGTGCTCTCACATACACCACCCTTTCGCAGTTAATCATGGCAAGCATCTAAAGTAATAAAGCCTTTTTCGAAACTTCTGTATATTCATTATTATACAAACACTTGGGTATATTTGTCCAACTATCTGGCAATAATCCAATTAAAACGGTTGATTATACCATTTATGTTTTGGAGGGTTGTATATGAACAAGCTTGACATGATAAGCCAGATTGCGGATCTGAAGGAGATAGATTATAAGAACACTCTGGCAATAACAAGTATTATTGAGCTTCTTATAGAGAAGGGTATCCTGGAAAGGCATGAGCTGGCTGAGAAGGTCCTTCAGTTGGAGGACCAGACCCTGTCTGAGATCAGAAGAAGCAGCAGGTTCAGCATCAGCTGATAATACCAACCGCTGCGAGGGACGTATTATCGCCTCACTATTATATTTGCCGAAGCCGGTAGTAATATGGTAAATTATAATAAAAACAGCAAATTATGATATAATTGCATATTGCTTTTGGGGGGCTCGGCATGAAAAAGACAGAAGAAGTGCTTCAAGTTCTGCGCGAGTTGGAAGGCAGGTCCGGGAAAGGAGTTTCCGCCCTGGATATAAGCAGGAGGATGAATATTGACAGAACAAATGTCAGCCGTTATCTGAATCAGCTCTATAATGAAAAAAGAGTTGAAAGGATCAACGGAAGGCCTGTTCTGTTTTGTTCTGCTGACAAAAACACGGTTAGGACTGATTCATTCATACAGGAAGGCGGAAACAGTCTTGATAAGATTGCAGGAATTCATCAGAGTCTTCATGTACCTGTTCAGCAAGCAAAAGCGGCTATTCTGTATCCTCCCAGGGGTTTGCATACCTTGATACTCGGCAGTACAGGTGTCGGAAAATCCATGTTTGCTGAACTCATGTACCAATTTGCAGTGGAGTCAGGGGTGATCACTCCAGATGCTCCTTTCATAAGCTTCAACTGTGCTGACTATTCAGACAACCCACAGCTTCTCATGTCCCAGATCTTCGGAGTCAAGAAGGGTGCATACACCGGTGCCGACAAGGACAGGGAAGGGCTCTTAAAAAAGGCAGACGGGGGAATACTCCTCCTTGACGAAGTGCACAGACTATCACCTCAAGGTCAGGAGATGCTGTTTACCTTCATTGACAAAGGTTGCTTCGAGCCTTTGGGCGAGACGGATAATAAGGTATATGCCAATGTACAGATTATCGCAGCCACTACCGAGGAACCCCAATCCTTCCTATTAAATACCTTCACCAGAAGGATTCCAATGATAATCAAGCTGCCATCCCTCAAAGACAGGGGGCTTAGTGAGCGGTTTTATCTCATTGAGAATTTTCTGAGACAGGAGTCCAAAAGAATCGGCAAGAGCATTTATATAGATAAGAGCTCAATAATATCCTTTCTGCTCTATGACTGCCCCAACAATATCGGTCAGCTGAAAAGCGACATACAGCTGGCATGTGCCAGAGCCTTTGTAAGCTATAAGTCTAAAAATGAAGGCTATATGCTGGTTGCTCAAGCAGACCTTCCTCAGCATGTCAAAAAGGGTATGATGAACATTCAGGAAAACAGAAATGAGATAGATTTTCTATTAAAGAACAAAGGAGACATCCTAAGATATAGAAATGCAGCAGAACATGAGCAGCCAACGGATTACCAGCTTAATGACAGTGAGGATTTTTATGATATTATCGAAAAGAAGCTGCAGCTCTTAAAGGAATCAGGCATGAAGGAAGAAGAGGTCAACCATATAGTTAATATGGATATTGAGAGCCATTTTAAGAAATATATAGGCGATCTTCCTGAAAAGCTTAGAAAGAACGATATCTCCAAAATAGTATCCGACAAAATAGTGGAAATGGTAAGAGTAATCATCAAAACAGCAGGAGAAAAGCTGAAACGCGATTATGATGAAAGGATTCACTTCGGTCTGCTCCTCCACATTAATGGCTTTGTAGAAAGAGCAAGAAAAGGAATCAGGATATATCATCCCAAGCTGAACTCCATCCGCATAGAGTATCCTGACGAGTTTCTGGTAGCCATGGAGGCAGCCAGACTATTGGATCTTGAATTCGGCATACATACACCTCTTGATGAGATAGGATACATTACAATGTTTCTGGCCTCCAACCCTTTAGAGCCCGGAACTGAAGAGAGAGGAAACGTGGGAATACTGGTCATAATGCATGGTAACTCTACTGCCAGCAGTATGGTTGAAGTATGCAATACCTTGGTTGGAGAGAATCATGCCGCGGCTTTGGATATGCCTCTCAAGATGAATCCGCAGGAAATGTATACTGTCGCGAAAAAGAACATAATCGAACTGGATAAGGGCCGAGGTGTACTGCTTATGGTTGATATGGGCTCCCTTGTAAACTTCGGTGATATGATAGAAGAAGAGACAGGAATATTGGTAAAGACAATCAATATGGTAAGCACCCCCCTTGTTATAGATGCCTGTAGCAAGGCACTGTTGGGCAGGGATATTTACTATATATATGATAGTATTAAGGAATCTTATCAAGTGAGTCTTCAGGACAGCACCGAAAGCAATCGTACATCAAAGACCATAATCATAACGGCTTGTTTTACAGGAGAAGGGGCGTCCCGTAAGCTAAAGGAGATTATTGAACATAAACTGGGGCAGGATAGTGAAATTGAAGTTGTACCACTGGAGATCATTAATAAAAGTGAATTCATAAGCAAGGTGGAACGTTATCGGGAGAAATACAAGGTATTGGCTATTGTGAGCACAGTATATATAAAACTGGATGACCTTCCACTCATACCAGCCGTGGAGATATTCACCCATGAAGGTATAGGAAGACTGGAGACAATAATCAATGAAGAAAAAACCTATACCGAAATCAAACAATCCCTTAGGGAGCATCTGACTGCCGCAGACAGCGAGGATGCGGTTGAAAGCGCAAGGTATACCATTGATTATATAGAAAAAAGCCTCAAAGTAAAAATCAAAACCGAGGTAAAAATCGGAATGATTCTCCACCTTAGCTTCCTTATCGATAAATTGAAGCAGGGAGGAGCCGAAACTGCCTTCAGCCATCTGGATGACTTCAAGGCACAATATGGTTCCAGTCTACAAACAGTCAACCACTGTCTGAAATATCTGGATAACCGCTTCGACATTAACATCAGGGAAAATGAATCAGCTTATATTTGCAGGATGTTCCTGTCAAATAACGAACTGGATCCGATCAGTGTATAAGAATAGATAGTGTGCAAAAGTGTGTAAGCTTTATTACACACTTTTTTATTGCATTATTTTAGACCGACTTCCGTATGAACCCTTTTCAAAGTATTGAAATTCAATGCTTTAACTAATGAAAAAAGAATGCTCAAAAACTTTCTATATTCTGTCTTATTTGGCAGAGTATTTGCAAATATATAAAAATGACACAAAAGGAAGGGAGTGCAGCAATAAATATATGAAGAAGTCAGTAGTCGTTGTAAATAGCGAATGCGGCCTGCATGCAAGACCTGCAAGCATGCTGGTAAGTACGGCAATGAAGTTCTCATCAGATATACGAATCAAAAAAGACGAAAAGACTGCAAATTGTAAAAGCATACTTAGCATTCTAAGTATTGGAGCATCTGATGGAGATGAAGTAGAAATAATAGTTGAGGGACAGGATGAAGCTGATGCATTCAAAACAATTAAAAGTCTCTTCGACTGCCACTTTGCACATGCATAGGAAAGCTGCAATAGAAGTGTTTTGATTAATTAATAGTGAGGAGGGTGCAGATAGTGTTAAGAATCATGCTGGTATGTTCCGCTGGTATGTCCACCAGCCTACTGGTAACAAAAATGAAGGATGCTGCCGCAAAAGAGGGATTCGACGTTGAGATCTTTGCAGTACCTGAGGTTGATGTAAAGCAGAATGTCGATCAGGCAGATGTGGTGCTTCTGGCTCCACAGGTTAGATTTTTGTACAACAAGCTGAAGCAGGAGCTGGAGCCAAAAGGAATCCCGATGGCTGTCATCGATGGCCTCAACTATGGCATGATGAGGGGCGATGCCGTAGTCAAACAAGCTTTGGAGCTTATAAAATAAATGATAGTGTTAACTAATCTATGAAAACTCAGTTTAAGGGAAGAAATGCCAGAGGACATAAAAATGTAACATGAAAAGATCCTTCAACCCCTCAAAATGG
>JAWLHF010000094.1:0-12633 GCA_041690515.1 Clostridiaceae bacterium
CTACTCTTCTTCCTCATCGCTTTTTCTTTTATACAATAATACATAGTTATTTACATCTTGTCAACCATATATCCCATATTTTTCAGAAAAGTTTGTTTGGCGCTCAATTGAAAAAGTAAGTATGAAACCGGGGGCATCAGCCCCCGGCTCTAGCTTGCTTCTTTGTATAAGCCTTCAAGTATAACCCTTTGTTCCCTCAGACTTGCCCTGACATCAATTATCCTCTGGTTTTTTGAACCTCTGAAAGCAAGGCCTATGTCTCTAAGCTCCTCCATATACGGTCCGTCAATCAACATGTCAACAAGTCCAAGCAGTCTGCTCCTGCTTTCATCCTTGCCTGCCAGAAGCTCCTCAAAGGCGAATCCTGTGTAGCACACTATATTGATATTGGATTCCTTGAGCTTCTCAGCAATATGTATAAAGGCTTCTGACTGAAGAAAGGGCTCACCGCCGGAGAAGGTAACTCCGTCAATATACCTGCTTTGCTTGATATCTTCATAAAGACTGTCTGTATCTACCACATAGCCCCCATCCAGTGCATGGGTATCAGGGTTGTGGCAGCCTTTACAACCATGGATACAGCCTTGGGCGAATATCACATACCTAAAACCAGGCCCGTCTACCACGCTTTCCTTAACAATACCGGCTACTCTCAATTCCATGATGATGTCCTCCTAATACGTATGCTTTATCCTATCTGCAAGCTCTGCCTGCTTGGCATCATTGAATCTGTCTATAGTAGACAGGTAGCCTGTTATCCTTCTTATCCTTCTTATATCATCACTGCCGCAGCTTACACAATCATTATCAATTATACCTGCTACACCGCAGCTTCTGCATTCATCTATAGGGAAATTTATCCCTGCATAACCCATATCGCATTTTGCCATATGCTTCAATATCTTTTCAAAGGCCTGTATATTGTCCTTTGGTGAGGAGGGCAGCTCTACATAGGAAATATGCCCTGCAGCACACAGCTTATGGAATGGAGCTTCCTTTTCAATCTTGTCAAACATGCTTATCTGGTAATTGACCGGTACATGGAAGGAGTTGGTGTAATAAGCCTTGTCGGTTACCCCCTTTATTACTCCGAATTCCTTTCTGTCCTTTTCTATGAATCTTCCGCTGGTTCCTTCTGCCGGAGTAGCGTAAGCCACAAAATTCAGGTCATACTGCTCTGAATAGTTGTCAGTAGCTTTTTTTATACCTTCAACTATCTGGTAGCCCAGCTTCCATGTATCCTCATCCTCGCCGTGGTGCTTTCCCGTAAGTACTATCAGTGCTTCTGCCAGTCCTATAAAACCTATGGCAAGTGTACCGTTCTTGATTGCCTCACGGATCTCATCATGCTCTTTCAGATTTTCAGAACCCATATAAAGCTTTTGTCCCATCAGAAACGGCAGATCTTTCACCTTCAGGGAAGCAATCACATTGAACCTATGTACCAGCTGTCTGCTGCACAGATCCAGTATGTTGTTCAGCTCAACAAAAAAACCATCTATATCTCTGGTCCTCAAAGCCAGCTTTGGCAGATTTATAGTTACCGGTGTGATATTCCCCCTGCTGGCTGACTTTTCAGCCCCGTGTCTGTTGGCTATTACCCTCGAACGACAGCCCATATAAGCAACTTCATCTCCAAATCGACTATTGAAGCTGGCATCCATGAAGCTGAAGGTAGGGTTCATTCTTCTGGAGGCAACATTCATAGCAAGCTTGAATAAATCGTAGTTTGGATCTTCCGGATTCAGGTTTATTCCTTCCTTCAAACGGAAAACCAGGTTGGGGAATATCGGACTTTCTCCTTTACCCAAGCCTTTATCAAAAGCCCTGAGCATTGCTTCACTGACTTTTCTCCCTTCAGGTGTAGTGTCGGTACCTAGATTTATGCTGCTGAAGGGAACCTGTGCACCTGCCCTGCTGTGCATCGTATTTAGATTATATACCAAGCCTTCCATTGCTTGAAATATCTCGTTGTCAGTAGTTTCAGGACACTGGTTTCTGATTACCTCACCCATGCTTTTGTCAAAATGAGGGAAGCTTTGACCGCCAAACATATCATTCTGATTGCTCTGAAGTATAATCGCAGCCTGGGCTGCTGCTGAGCCTATACGTTTCGGAGGCCTGACAAACCCATAGCCTGTATTGAAACCCTTGCCCAGAAGTGCTGTAAGATCTATCTGAAGGCAATTTAATGTCTTGCCGTAATAATCCAAATCATGTATGTGTATGTCTCCGGCGATATGAGCCTTACTCATATCCTCAGGTATTACATTATTGAGGTAATAATGCTTGCTTGCAGCTGAAGCTATCTGCAGCATCTTTGCAGACGGGGAATTTCCGACATTGGCATTTTCCCTGCTGGTTTCCACCAGTATGTCCTTGACTACGTCCATCAACTCACTTTTTGTCTCTCTTATCCTGGTCCTCTTTGACCTATACAATATGTATGTCTTGGCAGTCTTTGCATGGCCTGTCTCGATCAACACCTTTTCCACAGCATCCTGTACTGTTTCTACATCAGGTATCTCATCCTTGTTATGTTTGTAAAGATAGGAAATAACTCTTTCCGTAAGACTCTCAGCGGTTTCATAGTCTTCTCCACCTACCTGTCTTGCCGCCTTGAATATGGCACTTGTTATCTTCTCCTTTGTAAAATCAACCACTCTTCCATCTCTTTTACGAATCTTTGTGAACATCTTACTTCCCCCTATCTTTCGTTAATTAATTTGTTCAGCTCCTCCAAAAAAGTATTGATATCTTTGAACTGCCTGTATACTGAAGCGAATCTGACATATGCAACATCATCAACTTTCTTAAGACGCTGCATTACCATTTCGCCTATCTTCTTGCTGTCAATCTCCTTATCCATTGAATTATAGAGTTCTTTTTCGATATCATCTGCTATGTCCTCTATCTCAGCAATTGAAACTGGGCGTTTCTCACAAGCTCTAAGAAGTCCGTTCAGCATTTTACTCCTCTGATATACCTCTCTGCTTCCATCCTTCTTGACTATTATAAGGGGCATTTCTTCGATTTTTTCATAGGTTGTGAATCTCTTCCCGCAGTTCTCACACTCCCGCCTTCTTCTGATTGCAGCTTCTTCATCCGTGGGTCTTGAATCGACTACCTTACTGTTGCTATGACCACAAAAAGGACACTTCATATGTCTCCCCTCCTTTAAGTATATGGATAATCTTGTCGCAATAACAGAGTTCATGTTACTATTTGTATGAGTCTTGATTCCTATTTTCGCAACAACATATTGTACCTCTCTGTATTATAATATACATAATATAGTAAATCACCCTTCTCATTTTTCCATATTGCTGGAATAATATTTAATACCTTTGTTATTCTTTTCCTATCTCTTATTGTCACAAAAATGAATTTTTTGGAGTAAAAATAAAACGCGCAAAACTTGCGCGCTTTTACCAAACAATCTATAGACCCTTCTCGTACCTGACAGAATTATTGCTTTATGAGTTTATAATTCCATCCCGGATTCTTTGTGACTTCATCTATCAATTCCAAGGTTGTTTTTTCTTCTGCTTCATAAAGATATGTATTGTGCTTTAAGGATATAATTGCATAGTCAGGAATCTTCTCAATATTTTTAAAATAATCATACTGGCTCTTTATTGCCTTCAAAGCTCCCCGGATTTTAATGAGCCGTTTTTCAAGCAGCTCCAATACTAACTTTTTCTCCAAGTGACACATAAATATAGTTCCAATGTTAAATGCTACAGAATCCAACTCTTCACTTTCCAGCACTGCTGATAAAGCCTGATTCAGGTGGGTTCTGCCTTTTTCAGTAGCAGAATATACAGTCTTCTCCGGCATATTTCCCTCCTTCATTGCCTCTCCCTCAATATAACCTTTGGCTTGTAAGGCCTTAATGGTAGCATATACGGAAGATACTGCAACAGGAAACCATTCCCTTATTTTTATTACATCAAGCAGCTTATTTATTTCATATGGATTCACCGGTTTTTCTTCAATTATCCCCAAAATCAAAATACTAGCTTTTGACAACATTGCCTATCACACTCCTTACTTTACTCTAAAACTAGAATAGTATTAATATGTATCAATGTCAATTACTTATTTACAGCAGACTATAAGGGGATTTTCCTGTCTATATATACTCCCTGTTCAAATTTTATAGTTCTCTTTGCCAGTACAAAATGCTCATATGAAAATGACCTCTCTAGGAAATGATATGTATTATACATAGCCTTCCTAAGGAGGTGCATTTCATAAGGAGTTTATTAATTTATATGATTTATATTGTTATTCCAAAGCTGATACGTCAAACTGAGCGTCAGCTGAACCTGATAACCTGTTCTTACCGGTTAATGTAATAGTCACACCGTTATCGAAAGGCTCCACGCCTTTAATCTGAAGGATTCCTATGTTTATCCCGGGCTCAAACACTACTGCGGTGAACTTGCCTGCCGAAGGTGCTCCTGTACCTTCCTCCCCATCATATAATGTGTCTCCCACTTGGACAATCAGATCATTGCAGTCGATTCCGGTAGCATCTCCCTCTCCTTGCGGATAAAAGTTTATAAATATCAAGTCCTCTTCGGAATATCCATAGTTTATAGCAAAACTATTTATAGTAAACGTGGACTCATCTCCCGTCTCTTCAGGAGCTGTCGGTCCGAAGTTATTCTCATTCACATCTGCCCAGCCTGAGGCATCCAGTGTGATTTCGTCGGTATAAGTTGCATCATACGACACTGTTTTCATTTTCCCGCTGGTTGGAGTCACATTAGGAACATATGTCCCTGAATAGAAAACAATATTCGATGTCAACATATCTACATTTACATCTTGAGTATAACCATGCATAACGCTACGGGATCCAATAAGCACATCATTTTTATCAAAATAGTATATTCCGGCAATCTCTATGCCTGAATGGTTTTCTATATCAATCTGTTTACTGATTGCTACCTGTTTGACCCCTGGACCTGCATTGGGGTACCAGCCTTCTTCAGCAGACAACCTGTCGTATTCGTCAACAGCATAAAGCTGGGTGTTTCCAAACCTTTCTAACCCTTTAATTGCTGCAGCATCATCATCCGTCAACCAAATTAAGACTGAAGTATAAACATCATATTGATAGTAGCTATATTGTCCCTGTTCTGCCGGCAGCTGGTTGTTAACCTTTGTGTAATTGCCTGATAGCCTGTGGCTGTACTCTCCATTTTCTGAGGTTGTATATACTAACTTGTTCACATCAATTGGAGCTGTCAGTAAACCGCCTGTAATAATATTTAGACTGTTGTTATTTACCGTTAATCCGGCCATGAAGTTTGGCAAATACTCTATATCTGCTTCCTCTTCATTTATTACAGTGACAATGCAATTTGCTGTTTTACCTCCATCTGCAGTCGTTGCTGTAATAGTAGCCACACCAGCTCCTACGGAGGTTACCACTCCATTGTCTACAACTGCTGCAGACTCATTGCTTGATGACCAAGCAACTCTCTTGTCTGTTGCATTGGTAGGAGCAATTATTGCTTCCAGTGTTTCTGAAGCTCCTCCGGCAGTCAACGTTAATGTGTTCCGATTCAGAGTAATTCCAGTAACTGCTATTGGAGCAACATTAAACTCTGCCCTTGCAATGCCTGTCCCAATTTCTTCAGCATCCTCATACTCATCATAAAGGCTTCCGGCTAATGCGGTAAAGGTAATATTCACGTCTCCGGTATATTCATCAGCTGATTCTTGAGATATATGAGTGAACTTTATTCCAAAGTCTGTATCTACCATATCCTTCAGCCTATCATAGCTGATAGTTCTTCCATTATTATCAGCCAGTAACCCCGCAAGGGATTCTGTTTTACCTGCTGCTAAGCTTATAGGCTCGGTAATTTCCTTACTTGAAGCCTCTGAGAGACTTGAAGTTAAAATGAATGTTACATCCTTATCTGATGTAAGCTGAGTATCTGTATATACAGCTTCAGAAACCGTTGCATTGTGATAGTATTTTGCTGTTACAGCTATATCCTGTCCCGCTTCCTCAAATTGTGTAAATATTACTGCCAGTGAATCCGGCTCCCGTTCTTTTACTGTTACTTTGCAGACTGCTGTTTTTGCACCGCTTACTGTTCTTACAGTCACAGTTGCTGTACCTGCTGCTACCGGAGTTACTAACCCATTTGCAACAGTTACAATATCTGAGTTACTTGAGGACCAGTTCACCCTCTTGTCTGTCGCATTTGCCGGAGTAACAGTCGCTGCCAATGTTCCTGGTGTCTCCCCCACTGTCAGTGTCATTCTTGTATGGTTTAAGGTAACTCCGGATACCGCTACTGTGGTGTTTGTATCATCTTTTTTGTCTCTTGTTCTTCTTCCTCCACCGCTATTTCCACCTGTGGATGCTGAAGGTGCCGGAGCTGGAGCCTGCCCGGGAAGGGTGGTTGCAACAGTTACTCCAGCTGCTGCTGTAATTGTTGTGGCAGGGGCTGTAATTATTACTCCCTGCACCTTTACATCAGCTTTATTAATAGTACCGCTTCCGGTTACTTCTGCTTTTGCTTGTACTACAAGCTCGCTTACTTTTACTTCTTCCCCTATGTTAATCTTTGCTCCTTCGGCAGTCTTTGACACATCCAACCTTGATATGCTTCCTGATTCTATATTGAGCTTTACCCCATCTGCCAGTACCTGGACTGTTTGAAAGCTTCCCATTAAAATAACAGGTTCATTGGAATCAAAGCTTTCAGCTATGGTTATATAACCGAAGCCTGAGCCTGTTGTATCCTGTTCTTCAAGCTTACCTCCCGACTGCATATCAACTCTTGCTACTGTTGTCTTTCCTACCGCTACTATTCTTACTTTATTGTCTTCTTTAACAGTTATAATGTTTTTGAATTGTGAGTCCTCTATTATAATGCTGTTAAGCCCTCCGCCTTTAACTATGGCATCGCCTCTAACAATAACATTTTTAAGCTTTACATCTCCATTTCCCACACCTTCGCCAATGATCAGGTTTCCATTTACTATGGTGTTTTCCAAGATTACTCCGGGAGCATTAATTGCCACATTCCCTTTGATATCACCGGCACTGTACGTACCTGGTTTATTATACGCAGCCTTTACCAAAGCAAGGTAGCATCGCTCAAGCACCACTACAGCCTGCCCTCTGCTAACAAAGCCTTCAGGATTGAAAATACCGCCGGGTTCACCTTGCATATAGCCAAACCTTGCGACAGCGCCTACTGCTCCTTTGCTCCAATCGGGTATAACTGCGGCATCGACAAATTTATCCGCCTCATCCGCATATTTAGTTATATCAAGTTTCAGCAGCCTGGATATTATAACCGCATACTCCTGACGGCTCATATAACTCTTTGGGTTAACAGTACCATCAGGCAGTCCTGCAAGATAACCTGATTTTTTTGCTATCAACATGTCCTCATAAAAAGCATCTGTTACCTTAACATCTTTGAAATTCTCAACATCTTTCTCTAAGAACGCAAAAGCCTTATTTGTCATTACAGCAAATTCTGCCCTTGTAATCGCTTCATTCGGTTTGAAATTACCGTCTTTGCTTACTTTTACGAAACCCATATCCAAAAAGCTCTTGATTTGCTTTCCTGCCCAGTGCCCGTTGTAATCGGCAGTGGACTGACCCGCAAATACTGATGTTGGCAATATCAATACCAAACATAAAATAAAACATATCATCCTTATTATACTTTTCTTCATATGTATACTATCTCTCCCCTATTTGTTATATATATTCCTGGATATAAACTGCAAAGTAACCTTATATGATTTGTCCCATATTCACCTCCCGTTGCTTTTGGTTGTGTTTATCAACATAATACTATCCTAATAAGCATACTTCTCCATTTGTATATACTCAGCCTGATGTTTTGCTCCTGCCTTTTCTGCAAATTGTGTCCCTCTATACCTTAGAATCAAGAGATAAATAAAAGTAATCTGTCATCAAGCCGTATTTATAACTTTAAGAATATTGTAATTAGTATAGTATTGTAGTAATATATTTGTATAGTAATATATAGATGTATCTTTGTCAATATATTTTGTCGAAAATTTACTAAGATTGATGCTTTTCATACTCATTAATGTCTCAAGGCGCATTCAGCGCATACTTATTAATAGGGAGGAAATATGTGTGAAGTTAAACAGTACTACCATATTGATAACAGTGTCATTATTTCTGGCAGGTGTCCTGTCTATTGGATTTCAACTTATAAACGAAGATAGAAGTCGGGATATTGCAAGCTGCAATATAGCATCAGCTTGTTTTCAGGATGGGTCGGCAGTCAAAAGCATTAATAGTCAGAAAGCAAGACTTATTACGATAGAAGATTTTTATGCCGCCAAGCTAGACAATAGGAGGCACTTATATATTTATCTACCGCCAGGCTACTATAAAAATCCCTCAGAAAAATACCAGGTACTTTACGTGCAGGATGGGAAGGGGGTATTTTTTGATTCTGATTGGTCAAAGGAATCCTTGAGTATGCACATAAAAGCAGATGAACTGATCAGTAAGGGCAGGATAGAAGAGATTATTATTGTGGGCATAAGTAACATAGGTGCTCAGAGGTCCAGTGAGTATGCCCATTGGGATGGATTTGACGGGATTTTTGTTAAAGGAAAGGGGTATTTGTATGAGGATTTTGTTTTAAATGATGTGATGCCTTTTATTCAATCAAATTTCAGGACAAAAAATGGCAGGGAGAACACTGCCATCATGGGGGCATCCTTAGGCGGGTTAGTGAGCTTCAATATTGGTATGGGAAATCCGGATATCTTTTCAAAGATTGCATTACAATCTCCTTTTCTGAGCTGGGGTGAGGAACGGCTTCTGGAAAAAATCAGAGAAGAAAACTATAAAACACAAAGTAAAATTAAACTGTGGATGGATATGGGAACATCAGAAACCAAGCTGTTAACTGCAATGCGAAAGGTGATTGATGAGCTGCTTGCACAAGGCTACAGGCCTAATGAAGATCTGGCTGTACTTGAAGTACCCGGGGGAGAGCACCGTGAAAGCTCTTGGGCTGAAAGAATTGAAGATATATTGATCTATTTTTATGGAAATACAGGAAAGCCATAGTCGAATGCATTAATTTCTTAATACCACCCTATTGTTATATATCTAAGGTGTATCATTACTGTCAGATTGGCATTTGGGATTGCCCTGGACTTCATATTTGATAGTACTAAAAGAAAGCCGGGATTAATACTCCCAGCTTTTCTTTAATTCTTACTATTATATCGACATCATCTGTCACTATGCAAGAGCGGCTTAGTTGTTCATCAATCTCATCCGTCAATCAGTATGACATCCGCACCTATCTTTTTTATATCATCCCAGCTGACCACTATATCGCTCTCCTTGCTGAATAACCCAAAGACCCTTCCTGTTCCGGGTACCACTATGGCATCTACGGTGCCCTTCTCCATGTCAATCTCCACGTCATACACAATCCCCAGCCTTCTGCCGTCATTTATATTTATCACTTCCCGCTGCTTAAGCTCTGATATTTTAACCATTCATACCCCTCCTATAAATATTCTGCCAGTAATAAAAGTACTGTACTATATCCTATAATATATGCTTGGGAATATTCCAATTATTAGTTCAAAAAAACAAAAGCCGATCAATAGTACATGATTGCGGCTTTAAATATATAATCCAAATTATGATATGTTCATGGCAGTCTCTTTCTATAGACTGCTTATTAAACAAGTAATTTCTTCAATTGCTCTTTCCAGCTTTTTTATAGTTTTTATTACTTCTCCTATTGTTAGTATCTGTACTTTTGTTGAAATAGCCTCCTGTTCAACTAATAAGTCTGTTTTTTTGACAGCACCCGTATTAATTATATTCTGATCTATAAAAGTCGCCTCCGTTTACAATGATCATCCCTTCAATATCTTATCTCACTTTTAATACTTAAACCTACTAATACTCTCCTGCATCTCCTCAGCCAATCTTGAGAGAGCTTCACTTGCATTTGCAATTTCCTCCATGGAGGAAGTCTGTTCTTCTATGGAGGCGGATGCCTCCTGTGTTCCTGCTGCGTTTTCTTCAGATATTGCAGACAGGTTTTCAATAACACTAATCATGTGATTCTTTTTATTTGCCATTTCATACCCTGATTGGTTTATAAGATCAATCGCTTTTTTCATCTTATCAATAGCTATGGCAATACCTTCAAACTTCTGATTGCTATCCTCAACACTCTTTGCCTGGGAAGCTACCAGTTTGTTTGCTTCCTGCATCGTCTTCACTGCATAACTAGTTTTGTCTGTAAGTTCCTGAATCACTTCAGAGATTTCTTCAGTAAAGGAATTGGATTGCTCTGAGAGCCTTCTTATCTCCTCTGCTACAACAGCAAAGCCCATTCCGCTTTCTCCTGCACGGGCTGCCTCTATTGCTGCATTTATTGCCAGCATGTTTGTCTGTTTTGCAATGTTCTGTATCATCTGGCTTGCATCTTCAATTTTCTTAGCACTGTCATTAGTATTAATTATGACTTCCAGAACATCCTGTGCTGCCATATTGCTGGATTTCGTCTTTTGCACAAGGTCCTTTAAGAGTTCCATTCCTTCATCCTTCAATGTGCTTACTTCATCAGCAGTATTGTTAAGGTTCTCTGCGTATTCCTGATCCTTTTCTATAAGCTGTCCCAGTTCATTTACGTGCAATACACCTTCTTCAGTATTCCTTGCCTGATCGCTTGCTCCCTTTGCAATTTCTTCAATGGTCCTGGCTACTTCATTGGCTGCAGCAGCCGATTGGTGACTGGTGGCAGTCAGCTCCTCAGATGAAGATGCCACTTGTTCCGATATTCCTGAAATGCTCTTTATCAGGGTAACAAGATTATTCTGCATGGTTGCCAATGCATTTGTTATTAATCCTATCTCATCGTTTCTCTTCATATATTTTACAGCTGCTGATTTCTCATCAAAAGATAAGTCATACTTGGACAATCGGCCAATTATTTTGGCTAGTATCTTTATTGGATTGACTATTCTTCCTGCATAGAATGAGCTAGCGAAGGCTATCATCACACCTATAATGCAAATTATGAGTATTGTACTTTTTATTCTGGTTAATACGCTTGTCAACTCTTTTTTTTCGATTACTCCGGCAATTTTCCAGCCTGTAGTATTATTAGTCTGATATACTACGTATTTTTCTATATTTTCCACGCTGTACTCAAGTGCTCCTGATGCATTATTTATTATCTGTTGACCCCACTCATATTCCCCTATACTCTGCCCTATTCTTTCTTTATCTGCATGTGTTATAGTGATTCCCTGTCCATCAACTGCAAAAGTGAATCCGCTGTTTCCGACTTTTGTACTTGCCATAATCTCTGTCAATTTTTGGAGATTAATATCTACTCCCAATACGCCAACCAACATTCCGTTCGGATCACTAATTTCTATTACTGCACTGATAATATACTCCCCTGTGAAGGCATCAATATATGGTTCTGTCCAAAACAACTGACCCCTATTCTCCTTAGCTGACTGATACCAGCCCCTTCGTCGCGGATCATAGTCATCCGGAAGCTCAGACTCCGGATAAGCAATCATTCTTCCGTCCTCCATGCCCATATAAACATATTGGGCATCGGGATATCTGCTTATATAGGCTATAAACTCTTTTACCATCTCAGCTTCATCTTCCTGACTGCTAAAAGAATTTCTCACATGCTGGCTTGCTGCGATATATTCCAGGGAAGAACCGATTTTTTCAAAAAAGCTGTCATAAGACATATTCACTTGAGAAATCACTTGTTCCATATTCTTATTAACCTGAGACTGCAATATACCGGAAGTCATGTTTATTATAAGAGCTCCTAATACAATTAAAGGTAATAAAATAGCCACCAACATAACAGAAACCATTTTCCACTTCAAACTCGTAAATCTCATACTAAATCTCCCTCATTATCAATTCTTAAGTTAATAATTTTATATTAACTTAAGATTCAAGTGTGAATTTTTATCTGCTACTTAAAAGTTCTTAATTTGTTATTTACTTCCTATATCAGATTGGCATTAACGTTGAATAACTCTGATATGTCAATAAGCATAACAATTCTATCCCTTACCTTTCCGACTCCATAAACCAGGCTTCTACTTTTATCTGCTGTAATTTCTGAGGCAGACTCAATATCCTCACTGCTGATATGCCATACCTCTGAAGCCTCATCAACAACTATCCCCAGCTGCTTATCCCCTTCATTCACTATTATTATCCTTGCTTCCTTTGAGTTTTCGGATTTATCAATCATAAAAAGCACCCGCATATTTATAATTGGTATTATATCTCCTCTGAAGTTAATAATTCCTTCGACAAACTCAGGAGTATCAGGGATTTGGGTAGCTTTTACATAAGGGCCTATTTCTCTTACCTTTTGTATGTCTATTCCGTAGAACTCCTTCTCAAGCCCGAAGATAACAAACTGTGTATTTGACATAACCTACCTCCTTTACTATACCTAGTACAACCCCAGAGCCATATTCATCTCTTTTGGTTCAAGATTATTGTATTCTATCAAGTTGATGAAGCTTTCAACAATGTCCCCGTCAAATTGCGTCTGCTTGCATCTTTCCAGCTCT
>JAWLHF010000095.1:0-12499 GCA_041690515.1 Clostridiaceae bacterium
AGGCATGTTGAAAGGACCAAGGTGCTTATACATCTCCTTGATACTTCCGGACTTGAGGGAAGGGACCCGCTGGAGGACTTTAATAAGATAAACGAGGAGCTGGAGCTTTATAGTGAAAAGCTTGTGAAAAAGCCACAGATTGTTGCCTGCAACAAAATGGACATTCCTCAGGCTGCTGAGAATTATAATAGAGTAGCTGAGGAGCTTGGGAAGGAAGGCTATGAGGTATTTGCAATTTCGGCGGCGACAAGAGAGGGTATAGAACCTCTTATGGACAGGGTGTACAATTTGCTTGAAAAGGCAAAAGATGTTGAAGAACCAGTTGAAGAAATTGTTGATTTGGTGTATCATATTAATACAAGTGATAAGCCATTTACTGTCAGAAGGGAAAATGGAGCATATATTGTGGAGGGTAAGCTGGTGGAGCAGCTGCTTGCATCGGTCAATCTCGATGATAATGATTCCATTAAGTACTTTCAGAAGGTGCTGAGAAAGCGGGGTATCGTTGATGAGTTGAGGCAGTTGGGTGTAAAAGACGGTGATACAGTCAAGATGCAAGACTTGGAATTCGAATATTTTGAATGATGAACTGGAGGTCAAATGTAGGAAATGAACTGCATGCATTGCGAAAATTGTAAACAGAACACCGCAACATATTTCTGCTTGGCAAAAAATGAAATTGTTATAAATGAGAACTACATGATTAATACAGAGAAAAGCAGAAGTGGCTGGAAAAAAGGTGATCCTGGATACGAGACTCATCGACGTAAGATCAGAAAAGAAGTTGAGGTTTAGTCAAAAAATCAATGGCAGACGAAAGTCTGCCTTTTAAAACATAATGGAGGAATCAAGATGTTAACTAGCAAACAGCGGGCATATTTAAGGGGACTTGCCAATCCACTGGAACCGATAGTACAAATAGGAAAGGTCGGAGTAAGTGAGAATCTGGTGGCAGAAATTGATACGGCTTTGGAAGCCAGGGAGCTGATAAAAGTCAAAATACTGAACAACAGTATGGAGGACCCCAGGGAGGCAAGCGCAGAAATTGCTGAAAAGACCGGTGCTGATGTGGTACAGGTAATAGGAGGTAAATTTGTACTTTACAGACGATCTGAAGAGAATCCTGTAATAGAACTGCCATAAGGTATAACTGGAATAATCAGCTTATAAAAGTAAAGCGGGGTGTTTTTGTGAAGAGAAAAGTGGCTGCAGTAATCAGCGTGTTGGTTATAATAGCCTTTCTGCTGACAATTATTGCTCCTTTCTTTCAATAGAGGTGCCGTACTGGACAAGGGTCAGATTCCTTGGTAAAGTACGGTTTGTTATTGCATAGGAAAGCACAGCTTTCCTCATCATATATGAAAAGGACACATGGGTTGAATGTGATAAGAGCCATATTTGTTCTTTACTATGGTATAATAATACAAGCATATGGTTGTACAAATTTTGGCAGCTGTGAAGATGAAAGGTGGATGGCAAATGACTATCTATGATGAATCAGTAAGATTCCATGAGAAAATGAGGGGTAAGATTGAGGTGGTGTCAAGGGTGGAGGTCAACACATCCCAGGATATGAGTCTTGCATACACACCCGGAGTTGCAGAACCTTGCCTTGAGATTCGGAAAGACCCTGAGAAGGCATACATATATACAAGAAAATGGAATACAATAGCTGTAGTGTCAGATGGAACAGCGGTATTGGGGCTGGGTGATATCGGTCCCTTAGCTTCGATGCCGGTCATGGAGGGAAAGGCTGTCCTTTTCAAAAGCTTTGGAGATGTTGATGCATTTCCTATAGTCATCAATACCAAGGATGTGGATGAAATTGTAGATACCGTGGTGAGGATATCTCCTTCCTTCGGAGGCATTAATCTGGAAGACATTTCTGCTCCAAGATGTTTCGAGATTGAGAGAAAGCTAAAGGAACGCTGCGACATACCAATATTCCATGATGACCAGCACGGTACTGCTGTAGTAACTCTAGCAGGCTTGATAAATGCACTGAAGCTGGTGAGAAAAAAGCTCAAGGATATAAAGGTGGTTGTCAACGGAGCAGGTGCTGCGGGAAACTCTATAACAAAGCTGCTTTTGTCCTCGGGAGTAGGGAATATTATAATGTGCGACAGAAACGGAGCGCTTTATGAAGGCATGGACAGAGGGGATGCCGAAAAAAAAGGCATTGCCTCATTGACCAATCCTGAAAGACTTAGGGGTACATTGTCAGAGGTCATAAAGGGTGCGGATGTGTTTATCGGAGTGTCAGCACCTGGAGTGCTGACCGGTGAGATGGTAAGCTCTATGAATAAAGATTCGATAGTATTTGCAATGGCCAATCCCACCCCTGAGATACTTCCTGAGGAAGCGAAGATGGCAGGGGCAAGGATAATAGGTACAGGAAGATCGGATTACCCTAATCAGGTAAATAATGTCCTTGCTTTTCCGGGGATATTCAGAGGTGCTTTGGACGCAAGAGCCAGGGACATAAATGAGGAGATGAAGGTTGCCGCTGCATATGCAATAGCTGATGCAATACCGGAAAATGAACTGAAGGAAGAGTATATCATTCCAAAGGCTTTTGACCGGGAGGTTCAGCGAAAGGTTGCAGAGGTTGTAAGGGATGCTGCCGTAAAGAGCAGGGTTGCCAGAATATGAAGGCTGCTTTCCTTTGAAGGTTAACCGGCGGATTAATGTCTGCTATAATATTATACTGAATAAAATACGTACATGATCAAACAAAGGAGGAGAACATACAATGCATGAAAATGAAGTGGTTTTTCTGAAGGACAAAAGCAAACACATACGACGCTTGATAGTTGATGAGATCGGAAAGCTGGGAGTGGGACATATAGGGGGATGCCTTTCTGCAGTTGAAGCTCTGGTAGTATTGTACTACAAGCAGATGAATATCGATCCTTCAAATCCCCATATGGAAGGTAGGGATAGGTTTGTAATGTCCAAAGGTCATGCTGGCCCTGCAGTATATGCAGTTCTTGCCGATAAGGGGTATTTTGATGTATGCGAATTGGATACTCTGAACAAACCGGAGACAAATCTGCCAAGCCACTGTGATATGCTGAGAACCATAGGCATAGACATGACTGCAGGCTCGCTGGGACAGGGAATATCCTGCGCAGTGGGAATGGCAAAGGCTTCACAGCTCAAAAAGGACAATGCCAATATCTACTGCATGGTTGGAGATGGTGAGAGTCAGGAGGGAGAGGTATGGGAAGCAGCTATGTGTGCTGCACAGTTCAAGCTCAATAATCTCATAGCCTTCACTGATTACAACAAACTCCAGTTGGATGGAGAGGTTCACGAGATCATGGATGTAGCCCCTCTGGACAAGAAGTGGGAGGCTTTCGGCTGGAATGTAATAAATGTTGATGATGGCCATGATGTTGACAAGATAGACCAGGCTGTGGAAAAGGCCAAGAAATCCTTAGATAAGCCTACAATGATAATACTGAATACAATAAAAGGTAAGGGTGTATCTTTTGTGGAAGCAGCGGGTGTGAAGAACCACAGCATGCCAATAACAGACGAGCAGAGACTTCAGGCATTGAAGGAATTGGAATAAGGAGGCGGATATGATGTACGAGAATATGGAAATGAGGCAGGTGCTCGCTGAGGTTCTTAGTGAGCTTATGGATAAAGATGAGAGAATTGTTGTCATAGATGCAGATCTTGCAAGGGCAAATGGAACAGCAGGCTTAAGGGAAAAATATCCTGGAAGAGCTTTTGATGTAGGAATTGCCGAGCAGAATATGGCAGCACTTGCTGCAGGTATGGCTGCATACGGTTTAGTGCCATTCATTGGCACTTTTACGCCTTTTGCAACCAGAAGAATATGTGATCAGATAACAATTTCAATAGTTTACGCAAAAAGGAATGTGAAGATAATAGGTACGGATCCAGGCATATCTGCAGAGCTTAACGGCGGAACCCACATGAGCATGGAGGATATAGGCGTAATTAGGAGTATACCGGGAATCGTAATATTTGAGCCGGTTGATGCAATACAGCTTGCAAAAGCGCTTCCTGCGATTTTGGAATATGACGGACCAATATACATAAGAATGTTCAGAAAGGCTACACCGGCAGTTTTCAAGGATGACTACCGATTTGACCTTTTCAAGGCAGACATGATAAAGGAAGGAAAGGATGTAACGCTTTTTGCATCGGGTATAATGGTGAATGAGGCTTTGAAAGCGGATGAATTGCTGAAAGCAGAAGGAATAGATGCGGAGATAATCAATATACACACCATAAAGCCTATAGACAGAGAAGCCGTGGCAGCATCAGCCAGGAAGACAGGAGCAGTGGTTACTTGTGAGAACCACAACATAATAGGCGGATTGAAGAGTGCAGTTGCAGAACTGCTGGCAGAGGAGTATCCGGTGCCCATTAAGGCAGTAGGAGTCCGGGATCATTTCGGAGAAGTAGCAAAGATGGAATATCTAAAAAAGAAGTACCATATGACAGCAGAGGATATTGTGAAGGCGGCTAAAGAAGCTATTGCCATGAAGAAATAGAGCCTTATCTGGAGACTGATGATACTTAAACAGATTAAGGTAGTATTTTGTAATATTAATAATTCATGGGAGCAGAGATATCTGCTCCTTAGTTTTTTTGACTAATGTCCGTCTACATAGCGCCCGTGCTCGGGCACTGCTATTTCCTTAAAGTTATTAACCAGCAGGTCAAGGTGCATTTTTAGCTCATCTCCCTCCATGGGCTGGCCGTGGCTTGGGATGATAAGGGAAGGGTTGAGGTCATGGAGCTTCTTTACTGATTCTTCTGCTGCTTTCCAGTCGGTGGTGAGATACTTGGGAGGACCGCTTATCTGCTCTTTCTGGAACAATACTGATGTCAGAGATTCCTGCTTTACAGTGGAAAGAGCATCAGCGGCTATCAATACCCTGTCCTTTTCTCGGAAGAGACATACATGCCCCTCTGTATGCCCGGGAGTGTGAATCCATCGCCAGCCTGGGAGGCCAGGAACACTGCCGTCTTGTGGAAGCTCTGCTGCATAATGGCCTAAGTTGATGCTGTGATGGGGGAAGGCAGGAGAAAGCTTCGCCACCATACCTTTATCCACTGTCGGATCCGCTACGGGATAATCTTTATCACCTGTGATATACGGCAGCTCAAGTCTGTGTGCATATACGGGCACTTCCCATCTGGTGGACAGCTCCAGCACGGAGCCTACATGGTCGAAATGACCGTGGGTGAGTATTATGGCATTTGGACGGGTGTTGTGTCCAAAGTACTCTTTGGCTGTATTTAAGATAAAATCTCCTGAGTTTGACATTCCGGTATCCACAAGTACCCATTCCTGTTTCTTGGAATCTGAGTTGATTACAATACAAGCAGATACCACTGTAAAATGCAGGAGGATTATATCCTTTGCAGCCTGCTCTGACTTCATTGTAAGCTTGGACAGCATTTGAAGCATTTCATCTACTGTAGAAATAGTAACACCTCCTATGAGTTTTTAGAATAACATATCTATATTGTACTCAAGTCAGGTGAAATTATAGATAAACCTAATGCCAGGGAATTTGAGGAATATGTGACATTTGTCCTTTATTGCCAGATGTTGTTGGTTTATATTATATTCATCATATGATAAGGAAAAGGATGATAAGATGAGGTATTTGAATATTGATAGCTGGGAAAGAAAAGAACATTATAGGTTCTTTAAGGAGATGGATTATCCGCATTTCAATATATGCGGCAATGTGGATATTACAGAGTTGGCCGGATATGTAAAAGAAAGAGGGGATTCAATCTTTCTTGCTCTATTATATGCTTCAGTTGCTGCAGCAAATAGCATTGAGGAGTTTCGCTACAGAATCAGAAAGGATAAAGTGGTTGTGCATGATATAGTAAGTCCGTCTTTCACAATGATGACATCAAAAAACGTATTCAGTTTCTGCAATGTACCATTTGTTGACGGCTATACAGAGTTTTGCAGACATGCTTCTGAAGAAATGGAGAAAGTAAAGCACAATGAATGTATGAAAGATGAGCCAGGAAGGGATGATCTGCTCTATATCACAAGCATACCGTGGATTTCTTTTACAGGTATCACCCACCCAATAGATATAAAGTCTGGGGAGTGTATTCCACGAATATCCTGGGGGAAATACTATGAAGTAGGCGAAAGAGTGAAGCTGCCATTATCAGTGCAGGTGCATCATGCATTGATGGATGGTGCTCATGTAGGGCAATATTTTATGGTTTTTCAAGAGTTATTGGATAATGCCCGGGTAAAATTGTGCTAAGAATACCTACAAAATAATTGTAACAAGTAAACAAAATCACAGTTGACATATCGGACTCATGTGATATAATCATTAGAAATATATCGACCTGTGGCATTCAAGAAATGGAGAATCACCTATGGATAATTTATTTGGAAAAGGAATTAGCGGAATATATTATTACGGCCTTGACCTGTGCTATTATTGCACCGGTTATTTTCCATGCAAAAAAGAATATATTCCTTTTCTTAATGAGTTTGACATGGTTCCGCCCCGTATTATATAGAAAATCTATATATGAATTTTACTATAGTAAATAAGGCTCATTAGAGCCTTATTTTTTTTATCTGTTAAAGGAGGATCAGTATGGTAATAGTAATGAGGGCAGATGCCCGGGAAGATGAAGTTGATAAGCTTAAGAGAAATCTTGAAACAGAAGCATGCAGGGTAAGTGTGATTAATGGCAGAGATTATCAGATGCTGGATATAGCAGGAGATTCCAGGGGTATTGATATGGATGAAATTGAGGGAAAGGAATGTGTTGAAAGGGTTATAAATGAACAGCAGAGCTGTAAGCTTGCAAACAGAGTGTTTCACATGGCTGATTCTGTGATAAGGGTAAGGGACAAGACTGTTGGAGGTCAGGAACTGGCAGTAATTGCAGGGCCTTGCTCCGTGGAAAGCGAGAGTCAGATACTGGAACTGGCAGGAAAAGTGAAGGACTGCGGAGCAGGCTTTTTAAGGGGAGGAGCCTTCAAACCAAGGACTTCACCTTACAGCTTTCAAGGAATGAGGCTTGAAGGCCTTGAACTCTTAAAGCTTGCCAGAGAGGCAACCGGGCTCCCTATTGTCACTGAGATAATGGCTGCTTCTATGATAGAAAGGTTCGTTGAGGATGTAGACATAATACAGGTAGGAGCAAGGAATATGCAGAACTTTGAACTTTTAAAAGAGCTCGGAAGGACCAGGAAGCCTATACTGCTGAAGAGAGGGCTTTCCGCTACGATTGAAGAACTGCTTATGTCTGCTGAATATATAATGTCTGAAGGGAACAGCAATGTAATACTATGTGAAAGAGGCATTAGGACTTTTGAGACATATACAAGAAATACACTTGATATTAGCGCAGTGCCGGCAATCAAAAAGCTCAGTCATCTGCCGGTGATTGTTGATCCAAGCCATGCCGCAGGCCTGTGGTGGATGGTTGAGCCTCTGGCAAAGGCAGCAATAGCTGTTGGAGCTGACGGTATCATGATAGAGGTTCATAATGATCCTGAGCATGCAAAATGTGACGGACAGCAGTCAATCAAGCCGGAAAGGTTCAGAAAGCTGATGGAGGATTTGACAGCTATGTCAGGAGCTTTAAGAGGAATCGTATAAGTATAACTGGTGTTTGGAGGAATTAGATTGGTGGAAGAACGTTTTAAGAGGAACATTGCAATTGTAGGTTTGGGATTGATAGGAGGCTCCTATGCCATGGCGTTGAGGCGGTTTGGAGCAGATAAGATATATGGGATTGATAGAGATGATAATGTGCTTAAGAAGGCGTTAGAATGCGGAGTCATCGATATTGGTCATAGGGAGGCTGAAGAGATACTGGGTATGGTTGATATGGTTATAATAGCGCTATATCCTATGGATACAATAGAATTTATTATAAGAAATGCAGAGTATTTTAAGCCGGGAACCATAGTAACCGACACCTGCGGTATCAAACAGCCAATAATAGATGCTGCAAAAAAATATCTTCCGGAAGGTGTAGAGTTCATTGGAGGACATCCCATGGCCGGTAATGAATTTCAGGGCTTTGAAGCAGCATCTCCCGAACTCTTCCATGATACAAATTATATCCTTACACCTCACCAGGGATGCAGCGGCGCGGCAATAGCAGCGGTAGGAAGCCTGGCAGCGGCAATAGGCTGCAGACGTGTGACCAAGCTGAAGGCGGAGCAGCATGACAGAACAATAGCTCTTACCAGCCAGCTTCCGCACATTGTGGCTGTTTCCATCGCAAATCTTGCTGCCGATGAGAGTGGAATGGATGCTTTTGTGGGGCGCAGCATCAGGGATGTTACAAGGGTCGCAGCCTTGAATAAGGAACTCTGGAAACAGATATTCAGTATGAACGGTAAAAATGTAGTTGAGAGAATTGAAGCCATGGAAGCAATCCTCGGACATCTAAAAAAAGCAATAGCTGTACAGGATGAATACAGCCTTGGGATATTGTTCGGAAATGCAGTAAAAGGAAAAAGTGAGATAGACAGATAAAAAAGATGACAGCATTTGTTATTATTGATATCTGAATTTTTTTAATTAGCATGTCAAGAATATATATTGGACCGTTAGCTATTTTAAAAGGTTTTTCACGGTATATCATTCCAGTAGATGCTGCTTGATAGAAATTGCTGGAAGAACTTTAAAATTTCTGCATATTATTGTATAATAGACATAATTCATTATTACTGCAGAGGTGTTTGGATGAATACACAGGATGAGAGCAGCAGGACCAAAAGAATAGGGGTAATGGGCGGCACTTTTGACCCTATTCATAATGGGCACCTTGTAGCAGCTGAGGTGGCAAGAGAAAATTTCAATCTCGACAAGGTCATATTCATGCCTGCGGGAAAACCTCCCCACAAGCAGCAGAATAGTATAACCGATCCGGAGCATAGATATGAAATGACAGTCCTTGCTGTTTCTTCAAATCCAGGTTTTGAAGCATCACGGCTGGAAGTGGATAAGGATGAACTTTCTTATACTTTTGATACCGTTAAGGACTTGCTCAAGATATATGGTGAGGATACTTCCGTATATTTTATCACAGGTGCAGATGCGGTATTGGAGCTGCTGACTTGGCACAGGATAAGAGAACTTCTTGCATTATGCAGATTCATTGCCGTAACAAGACCAGGATTTGATAAAGAGGAATTGGAACAAAAGATAGGGGAGATCTCGTCCAAATACAATGGAGAGATAATTTGCATCGAAGTACCTTTATTGGCAATATCTTCTACTGACATCAGAGAAAGGTGCAGAAGCGGGAAAACAATAAAATATCTCCTTCCTGAGGCAGTAGAGCAGTATATTTGCGAAAAAGGGTTATATAGGGAGTGAATTCTTTGCAGGATTTGAACTCAATAACAGACTATCTTAAGAACAGTATTTCTCCCAAGAGATTTATTCACTCTGTCAATGTCAGCATTACTGCCGTAAAGCTTGCGGAGCTCTATGGATGCGATGCCCGCAAGGCAGAAACTGCCGGTTTGGTGCATGATTGTGCAAGGGAGCTTGAAAGACCACAGCTGCTTGAATGTATATCTGCAGAGGGTATTATTGCGGATGAACTGACTCTCAGGGTCAGAGAACTTTTGCATGGGCCGGCTGCAGTGAACATCTGTAGAAGGGTATTCGGCATAGAGGACAGAGATATATTAATGGCAGTGCAATATCATACGACAGGTAAGGAGAATATGTCTCTCCTTGAGAAAGTCATATACCTGTCGGATTTTATTGAGCCATCAAGAGAATTTGACGGGGTGGAAGAAATAAGGGGACTAGCCTTTAACAGTCTGGATGAGGCTCTGTTATTGGCTTTTGATTCATCAATCAAACATGTCATCTCAAAAAAAGGACTTATACATATTGATACGGTGCAAGCAAGAAATTATCTGCTTAAAGAGCTTAAGAAAATATAAAAAATACACTGATTTATGAGGGCCTCTGGTAGCAGGAATAATTCATAAGAAATGAGGTTTTATACTTTGAAAAAATATATAGCTATTTTTATCGCTTCGTTTTTACTTTTCTTTTTGTTACTAGGCGGAGTGTACTACTTATATAAGTCTAACATGACAGACCAACATTTCCAGCAGGTCATAGAAGAGAATCCTGAGCTCAAGCCGGAGGATCCAAAGGAAGATGTTATAATAAACACTTTGTTGATGGGTATTGATGAAGCAAGGTCAGATACGATGATCGTTGTAAGCTACAATAAGGAGAACCAGAAGATTGCAATGCTGTCAATACCGAGAGACACAAGGGTGGAGATACCTCGTTACGGACTTGATAAGATAAATGCGGCAGCTGCCAAAAAGGAAGGCACCGCTCTTGCTATGGAGACTGTGGGTAATTTGCTTGGGATACCGATACACCACTATGTTAAGGTCACCTTCAAAGGAGCTGAGAGAATAGTGGATATTCTGGGTGGAGTCGAGGTGGATGTGCCGATGAACATGAATTACGAGGATCCTGCCCAGAATCTTTCAATCCACCTGAAAAAAGGCCCCCAGACCCTTAACGGTGCAAATGCCGTTAAGTTCGCAAGGTTCAGGTCGGGATATCCTGATCAGGACCTAGGGAGGATCAAAGCACAGCAAGCGCTTATCAAGGCATTTATAGATAAGCTCACAAGTCCCAAGATGATACCAAAGGCACTCCAGCTTGCTGACGCAATGTCCAAATGCATCAAGACCAATCTTGCAAACACTGACATAGCACATTATGCGATGAATATAAAAGATATAAAGATGGAGAATATAAGTTTTTATACTCTTCCCGGTGAAGATGGCTACAAGAACAAGGTTTCATATTTCTTCCATGATGAGGTCAAACTGAAGGAAATGATGGAACAGATCAAAAAAGACCTTGGAGTGGCTGTGGAGGATGAAGAGTCAGACGCATCTGAAGCAGAAGATGTTCAAGGCATGACTGATGATAAGAAAACAATTTCCAGAGAGGAAATAAAGGTGCAGGTATTAAATGCCGCCAAGAAAAGCGGAGCCGCTGCACAGCTTAAGAAGGAATTGGAGAACATAGGTTATTCAAATATAAAAATAGGTGATACTAAGGATATGACCTATGGATATACAAGGGTCGTTGATAGGAGCGGTAACAAGGATATACTGCAGGCTGTAGCAAAGGATTTGGATATAAGCCTGGTGGAAAGCGATATTGACACTGGCTGTGGTTATGATATAACGGTAATTATAGGAAAAGACAGAGTGAATGGAGGGATGTAATTGTTCTCAATATCAACAGAGATGGCAAATAAGGCAGTGGAGCTTTTAAAAGGGAAGAAGGCAAGGGATATTAAGTTGTTGGATATCCATGAGCTGTCTACCATATCAGACTATTTCATCATTGCGACAGGTAACTCTACAACACAGGTGCAGGCTATGTGTGACGAACTGGAAGATAAGATGAAGTCAGCAGGTTATGAAATGCATCATAAGGAAGGATTCAGGAACGGCAGATGGATATTGCTGGACTTCGGCAATATCATAATACACTTGTTCCACGATGAAGAGAGGCAGTTCTATAATCTTGAGAGGCTTTGGGTGGATGCAAAGACTATACTTGTCGAGAATGATTAAATATAAATCTACTATTGTTTAGGGGTGTTAGTATGAATGAAAATTTGCATCCTATATTAAAAAGCATGATACCGCTTGTAGAAGGAATAGCAAATACATTCGGGAAAAACTGTGAGGTTATACTGCACGATATCAGATATCCTCAAAGTTCAATCATAGCAATAGCCAATGGGAATATAACCGGAAGGACCGTTGGAAGCCCTATGAGCGAATACGGACTTGCAACATTGCGGAGAGGGCAGTTTGACAAGCCTATTATCAATTATAGGAAAAAGACCAGGGACGGTAAACTTTTGAAATCATCCTCATTGTTTATAAAGGATGAAAATGGGAAGCTGATAGGTTTCCTATGTATAAACTATGATATTTCCGAGCTAACCATTGCAAGGAATATAATTAATGATCTGTCCAATATAATTGATGATGCAGATTTTTCACAGGATAGTGAAGAAAGCTATGGAAGTACTGTCAATGAGATGCTCAGCAGCATAGTGAACAAAACCCTGGAATCCATTGGAAAGCCTGTCGCCTTCATATCAAAGGAGGAAAAGGTAAATATAGTCCAGCTGCTTGATGAAAAAGGAGTATTCCTCATAAAAGGTGCGATTGACTATGTAGCAAAGGTCTTGTGCGTTTCCAGATATACGATTTATAATTATCTGGATGAAATAAGGATAAGCGAATAACATGAGAGAGTGTTGCATACTGCTGAATAAGTAGTAAGCAGCACTCTTTTTCCATAAAAAATGGAAAATGTGCAACAAACGGACGGCCAATGGCCGCCCCTACGGATTTCATTGCTATTTTGTAGGGGCGCGCATTGCGCGTCCGTTTATGTACGCATTCTTCAGGGCAGGCATG
>JAWLHF010000096.1:0-12425 GCA_041690515.1 Clostridiaceae bacterium
ATGATGTTCAAACAGATGAGAAATACTGTTCAGAAAAGCGGACTCTTTGATGGAGGCTATGCTGAAGAAATGTATGAGGATATGCTGTTTGAAAAGTATACAGAAGAGATCTCAAAAGGTAAAGGCATGGGATTGGGCGATGTGCTCTACAGGCAGCTTTCAAAGAGTATGAGAAGTGAAAGTGAGGGAAATGATGCTAAGTAACGTTGATATACAGGGTATAATACCCCACAGATATCCATTCTTACTGGTTGATAAGATAATAGATATAGAGTATGGCAAAAAGGCTGTAGGAATTAAAAATGTCACTGCCAACGAGCCCTTCTTCCAGGGTCACTTTCCGGGGAACCCGATAATGCCGGGAGTGCTTATAGTAGAAGCTATGGCACAGGTAGGAGCTGTAGCGATATTGGGGATGGAGGAGCACAAAGGCAAATTGGCTGTTTTTACGGGGATAGACGGCCTGAGATTCAGAAGACAGGTTGTTCCCGGAGACACATTGAGGATGGAAGTGGAGATGCTCAACTTCAAAAGAGGTATAGGCAAAGCAAAAGCAGAGGCATACGTAGAAAATGAGCTGGCAGCCTCCGGAGAGCTGATGTTTGCAATAGTAGCAAAATAAAAATGGTGGAAGCACCACTAATCCCTAGCACCTAGCACCCCGCACCTGAAAAGCACAATACACTCCCTTCGCAATTGTCTCTGCCATTTTCATGACAAATCCCAATCTGACATTATTTATCTTAAGATAGTTTTCATATTCAAAATCACCGGTCTCAGTCGCTTCATCAACAATTCCAACAATAGAGCAGTCACCCACATGGGATAGCTTTTTGCCTACACCCCTGCCGGGCTGAATGCTTCCTTCCCTGACCTGTATGCAGCCTACGCTCTGGCGTGTCCCCAGACAGGCATCTATAGCAATGACCTTGTGATCCCTGTAGGAAGTCTTGATGCGGGCTATTGTCCTCCTGAGATTGACTGCATGGACAGGCTCTTCCAGAGTACCCAGAACTGGAATTGACAGGCTCAGTTTACTAAGAAGGGTACCTGTCAGTGGTCCCAGACAGTCACCGATAAATCTGTCGGTACCTATGCAGAGTATGATACACTTATCACGGCGGTATGATTTTAAAAAGTCTGAAATACTGAGGTGTGCCTGATCATCGGTATAATAAGCACATATTCCCTCGGGAGCATTAAATCCATCTATCAAAAAATGACCTCCCAACAAAACTTAAAGCTTATGGAATTCTCCCGGATAGTGACCTGAGATTAATATAAATATATAGGAGGTCAAGTATAAATATTCTATTTATTGCCTTACTTTTCCCAAAGGTTCACCTGTAGAATGGCCATATCATGAAAAAAATGCAGGAAGCGATAACTATTCCATCACTTTCATAATATGGGAAGCCCCAACAGCAGTAAAATCAACTATCGCCGCAACCATTGACAATAAAGAGGAATCCCGAATTTGTGTATTGATTTTTTAAGTCAATGGATTTATAATTATGAATAATTAGTATCATGATTAAGCATATTAAATCATGAGTGATGTATTCTTTGTTTTTAGCGGTTTTCAGCTGATTTTGATAATTGATAGAACCAACTATTTTTTATATAATAGAGAAGTCGCGTCGGGGTGTAGCGCAGATGGTAGCGCACGTGGTTTGGGACCATGGGGCCGCAGGTTCAAGTCCTGTCACCCCGACCAGCAACTAAATAATATATGGCCCATTGGTCAAGTGGTTAAGACACCGCCCTTTCACGGCGGTAACAGGGGTTCGAGTCCCCTATGGGTCACCATTACATGGGGGCATAGCTCAGCTGGGAGAGCATCTGCCTTACAAGCAGAGGGTCATAGGTTCGAGCCCTATTGTCCCCACCAACTTTTTCCGTAATATCTTCAGAGGCATACCAGCATAGCAGTGGAGGAATAAAGGTGTAACTTCCTTAATGTAGTCCGCAGCATATGCATAGGACATTTGAAGGCTACGAAGCAAAATTCTATATTCGAGCTGGTGTAGCTCAACTGGCAGAGCAGCTGACTTGTAATCAGCAGGTTGCGGGTTCAAGTCCCATCACCAGCTCCATCATGGGGAAATTCCCGAGTGGCCAAAGGGGGCAGACTGTAAATCTGTTGTCTCAGACTTCGGTGGTTCGAATCCACCTTTCCCCACCATTTTGCAATCAAAGTCCGAAAGGACTTTTTATTTTGTTTTTGGTTATAATATATTTTGACTGATGAAAGCACTGAAAAAACGAGGAATCATTTAGATTAAAATGTACATATTGACATCAATGGCCTGCTGTGATAGTATATTGCTGTTAACTTTATAGTTGAAAAACTCATCAAGAGAGGTGGAGGGAAGGGCCCTATGAAACCCGGCAACCGGCAGATGTACGGTGCCAATTCCTGCAGGATTGGAATACCCGGTCCTGAAAGATGGGGGAGTAATAAGAAAGCGCATAACTCCTTCGTCAGAAGGAGTTTTCAGTTTTTTGCCGCTAAAGAAGAAAGATGAATAGGAGGTTCAAAATGATTAAAAAACTATTTACATCCGAATCCGTTACGGAAGGACATCCGGATAAGATCTGCGACCAGATTTCTGATGCAGTATTGGATGCAATATTAGATCAGGATCCAATGGGAAGAGTAGCGTGTGAAGTATCTGTAACAACAGGCCTGGTACTGGTAATGGGAGAAATATCAACCAATTGTTATGTTGATATTCCTAAGATCGTGAGAAAGACTGTTGAGGATATAGGATACACAAGAGCCAAATACGGTTTTGACTGTGACACATGCGGTGTCATCACAGCCATTCATGAGCAGTCTGAGGATATTGCACTCGGAGTGGATAAGGCATTGGAAGCCAAAAAAGGTGAGATGGAGGAAAAGGACATAGCAGCTACCGGTGCAGGAGACCAGGGAATGATGTTTGGTTATGCCTGTGATGAGACTCCGGAGCTGATGCCCATGCCAATTTCTCTTGCCCATAAGCTTGCAATAAGGCTTTCTAAGGTCAGAAAGGAAGGCATATTGGATTATCTCAGACCCGATGGCAAAACTCAGGTCACTGTAGAATATGATGATGATAAGCCTGTAAGGATAGACACAATTGTTGTTTCCACTCAGCACAGTCCTGAAGTGGACCATGATACCATTGAAAGAGATATTATTGAGAATGTTGTAAGACCGGTTATTCCGGAAAATATGATAGACAAGGATACAAAGTTCTACATAAACCCGACTGGAAGATTCGTAATCGGGGGTCCTCACGGTGACTCAGGACTTACGGGAAGAAAGATCATTGTAGATACCTACGGCGGATATGCAAGACACGGAGGAGGAGCTTTCTCAGGTAAGGATCCGACAAAAGTGGACAGATCCGCTTCCTACGCAGCAAGGTATGTTGCTAAAAATGTAGTTGCAGCAGGACTTGCATCCAAATGTGAAGTGCAGCTGGCTTATGCAATCGGTGTTGCAAAACCGGTATCGGTGCTGGTAGAGACCTTTGGCACAGGAAAACTGCCGGATGATGAGATAGCAGAAATAGTAATGAAGGCATTTGATCTGAGACCGGCGGCTATTATAAGAGACTTGGATCTCAGAAGGCCGATATACAGGCAGGTTGCGGCTTACGGACATATGGGAAGGACAGATATCGATCTTCCCTGGGAAAAGACGGATAAGGCTGAAGAACTTAAGAAACTGGCAGGAATATAAACAAAGGTGCGCTGATATGGCGCACTTTTTTATATTCCTTTCATTCCAATGAAAGCAGCAAATGTCATCCTGAGGGAGGCACGACCGAAGGATCTTGAGATATTTTGCTCTCCTTATATGACAGGATACTTTTTACAATTGCAGTGCGGATGACACGGGAAAAATATGCTATAATAAAAACAGAACAAATATTCGCAGATATGCTTGAGGTGTTACAGATGGATGAGGTTCAGGGAACCATATACGATGTCGTATTCAGAAATGAACAGAACGGATATACAGTGCTGGAGCTGGAGCAGGACAAAGAACTTCATACCCTGGTCGGCTATTTTTCCTTTCTAAATATAGGTGAAACCATAAGAGCTTTCGGCAAGTGGGTGCAGCATCCTGATTACGGCAATCAGTTCAAAGTGGAGACATACAGCTCAGTTACTCCCGCAACTGCCAATGGAATAGAAAAATATCTGGCATCAGGTCTGATACCGGGAATAGGCCCTCACACCGCAAAAAAACTGGTGGAGAAGTTCGGACTTGATACTCTCGACATAATACAATACAATCCGGATCGCCTCACAGAGGTGGAGGGAATAGGCCAAAAGAAGGCAGAGAAGATATTTGAGGCATTTCAGGAGCAGAAGGAGCTTAAGGATATCATGATATTCCTGGAGCAGTACGGCATAGGGCCTGCTTATGCAGTTAGGATATACAAGACCTATGGTGCTGATACCATTAAAGAAATCAAAGACAACCCTTATAAGCTGGCAGATGATGTTTTCGGTATAGGCTTCAAAATGGCGGATAAGGTTGCGTTGTCCATGGGTATCTCAAAATCCTCACAGCATCGTGTTGCATCAGGCACAAGATATGTGCTCAACCAATACCATGGAAACGGACATACCTTTGTTCCGCAGGCTGAGCTTGTAAGGACGGCATCAGCATTGCTTGAAGTTGATGAGACAAGGGTCGAAGACACCATAGTCAAGCTTTTCATAGAGAAAAAGCTGGTTGTAGAAAATATAAGTGATATTAAGGGAGTGTATTCTGTTCCATTTTTCAAGGCGGAGTCAGGAGCAGCAGGAAGGCTGACACAGCTGCTTCACTATAAAATATCGCCATTGGATGTAGATATGGACAGTGAGATAGAAGCTGTTGAAAAAGCAGAAGGTATAGAATTGGCAGAAAAGCAGAGGATGGCAGTAAAGGAAGCTTTGAGCCAAGGCATACTTGTTATAACAGGCGGTCCGGGTACCGGAAAGACCACAACTATAAAAACTATAATAAACATTCTAGAAAAGCAGGGACTTGACGTGCTTTTAGCAGCTCCAACGGGAAGAGCCGCTAAAAGGATGCAGGAAGCCACGGGAAGGGATGCGAAAACCATCCACAGATTGCTGGAATTCGGTTACGGGGACAATGAAGAGGAGATGTTTTTCCAGAAGAATGAGGATTCGCCTCTGGAATGTGATGTGATAATAGTCGACGAAGTATCCATGATAGATATATTGCTTATGAACAATCTCCTGAAAGCAATTGCAGAGGGAACCAGAGTCATACTTGTAGGGGATGTCGACCAGCTTCCTTCTGTCGGCCCCGGAAACGTACTGAGGGATATCATTGAAAGCGGAGTCCTTCCGGTGGTGCGGCTGGACGAGATATTCAGACAGGCAGAGAGCAGCATGATAGTAGTCAATGCACATAAGATAAACAGGGGAGAGACTCCGGTAATAAGCTCCAAAAACAGCGATTTCTTTCTTATAAGGCAGGAGTCCCAGGAGGATATTGTCTCTACAATAATTGAGCTTTGCACAGAAAGATTGCCCAAATATACAGGACTTGATTTTTATGAAGGGATCCAGGTGCTTTCACCGATGAAAAAGGGCCTGTGCGGAGTGTTGAATCTCAATCAGGAGCTTCAAAAGGCACTGAACCCACAAGGGAGAGATAAGGCGGAGAAGCCCCATAGAGAAGCGGTGTTTCGTGTTGGCGATAAAGTGATGCAGATCAAGAACAATTATAAAATGAAATGGCAGAGCATTCTTGATTTTGATAAGGAAGGGGAAGGGGTTTTCAACGGGGATCTCGGTACAATAATGGATATGGATACCGAGGAACAGTATCTGGAAGTGCTGTTTGACAGGGAACGAATGGTAAGGTATGACTTCTCCATGCTTGATGAGCTGGAGCATGCATACGCCCTCACTGTACACAAAAGTCAGGGCTCAGAATTTCCGGTCCTTGTAATGCCTCTGACTTTCGGTCCCCCTATGCTTATGACCAGAAATCTTCTATATACGGGACTGACCAGAGCGAAAAGCATGGTAGTGCTGGTGGGAAAGGATAGATTTTTGCAGCAGATGATAAAGAACAATCACATAACTACGAGACATTCCGGGCTTAAGGAGAGACTCGGCAGGTGGAACTATGATTAGAGCTTTTCTTGACCTTTTATACCCTGCAGTACCCAAATGCTGCATATGCGGGAGAAAAGGAGCGGCTGCAGCGTGTGAGACATGCATGGCTTCATTGGATTATCTTCAGGGAGTAACCTGTCTTCACTGCGGAAAGCAGCTGAATGAACAATATATAGACAACATATGCCCGGATTGTAAAGGGGGATGCTTTTACTATGACAGGGCATTTTCCTGCTTTGCATATAAAGGTATGGGAAGAGAGCTTATATATAAGTTTAAATATGAAGGTAAAACACAACTGTCAAGGGTTATTGCGGGACTAATGCAGGAAAGGCTCATTAATGAAGGCTTGAAAATTGATGCAATTGTTCCGGTGCCTATGCATGAGAACAACCTTAAGGAAAGGGGCTTCAACCAGTCATATCTGATATCGCGGGAGCTTGCAGCTCGGCTTGGAAAGCCGGTAGCTGACTGCCTGAAAAGGACAAGAGAAACGCAAAAACAGTACAATCTCGACAAAACTCAACGATATCTGAATATTATAGGTGCATTTTCTGGTAAATTATTGTATAATATTGATAAATATAAGAGTATTTTACTGGTTGATGACATATATACCACAGGGAGCACTGTAAATGAATGCAGTAAAGTACTTAAGGGTCTTGGCGCAACAAATATATATGTCATTACTGCAGCAACAGGAAGTAACACATAAAGCATGGTGAGGAGGTTTATATATGGCTGATATCAGGAACTGCCCCAGGTGCGGAAAGGTCTTTACATGTATAGGAAGGCCGATATGCAATAAGTGTGTTGAACTGGAAGAGAACGAGTTCAAGATAGTGAAGGAATACATATATGACAATCCCGGAGCCACCATATCGGAGGTGTCTGAGGAGACAGAGGTCTCTGTGGAAAAGATCATGAGATTCCTCAGGGAGGAAAGGCTTGAGATCAAATCAGAGAACAGCAACCTTCTGCTGGAATGTGAAAGGTGCGGAAGGGCTATTAATTCAGGAAGATTCTGTGAGAACTGCAAGATAGACATAAACAGGGGCTTCAGAAAAGAGTTTGGTATAGGCAGTCACAGATCCGACAGAAAACCTTCGGCAAATTCAGAAAAAGACAGAATGTACACAGCGACAAGAAGAAATAGATAATTTAGAACAGCTTGCTGCTGTTTGAAAAGGTTACATAAAAGGCTTCCCAGACATAGGTATTTCAATAGGGGGCCTTTTATATTTTTTCTTAAAAAACACTAAACTAATAATTAAGTAATACCGATAGAATAGTTGTAAAGAAGAAAAACTAAACGGGGTGTTAGCATGGGATTCAATATTAACAAGATCGGCGGAGTAGAGAGGATCTACAAGAACCAGAAGGTGGAGTCCATGAAGGATGTTTCAGGTACCACACAGGTCAAGGGAAAGAAGGACGAGGTGCAGATATCCAAGGAGGCTATGGATTTCCAGCTGGTTATGAAGGCAGCTAAGGCAGCAAAGGATGTGCCGGATATTAGAGAGGAAGTTATAAGTCCTATAAAGGAAAGACTTGACAACGGTACTTATGAGATAGACAGCAAGGCTTTAGCCGATAAGCTCCTAGCCCGCAAGTTCAATATAAAAATATGAAACTAACCACAGCTTAAGGCCATAACCTGGCTGTGGTTATTTTTATCCAAAAGCAAAGAGGTGAGAACATGGTCAATGCAGATAAGGAAGTAAATGCTGTTATAGATATACTTAACAAGGAGTATAGCTACTATGCTGATATTCTGGAATTATCCAAATCCAAAAAGAAGATAATCATCGAGGGAAAAGTGGCGGAGCTGGATAAGATAGTAAAGCTGGAACAGGATATGATCTTCAACATCGGACAGCTGGAGCGGAAGAGAGAAGAAGAGCTGTCGAAGCTCTGCAAGGCATTTGATATGGATAGTACAAAGGTTACCATTTCGGATCTGACAAAGGTGCTGCAGCCCGAATCAAGGAAAAAGCTGGAGGATATCCAGGGAAAGCTGGAGGATATCTTCAGCGAGCTTAAAACTGTAAATGACATAAATGGGCAGCTGATAGAGCAGTCCATTGAATACATAGATTATTCCATAAACCTTTTCACAGGTTCCGGTATGGAGACGGGATCGCTTTATGAAGATCTCGGAAAGAACAAGAGCAAGCAAGGCAAGAAGAACATCTTTGATACAAAGGTCTAGGTGTTTAGTATCAGTCTAGAATGGTTTAGGGGTGAATATCAATGTCATCATTCAGAGGAATATCAATAGGAATATCCGGAGTCTTTGCAAGTCAGAGGGCTCTGGATGTAACGGGTCACAACATCAGTAATGTGAACACTCCGGGATATACCAGACAGATGATAGGGAAGGGAAATTCTTTTTATCAGAAGGTTGGGTATTCCGGCAACGGAAATCTCATGCAGCTGGGTACAGGTGTTGACATATTGGAAATAAGACAGTACAGGGATGAGTTCCTGGATAAGAAATTCAAGAGGGAAAATACCGAGCTTGGATATTGGAGCGCAAGGTTCTCCAGTGTTGAAGAATTGGAAACGGTATTTAATGATAATTCTGAAGAAGGGCTCCAGACGGTTATGAATAACTTCTGGAATTCCTGGGATCAGCTTTCCAAACCCACAGGCGGCCTTGTAGCCAGAGCTATGGTTAAGGAGAATGCCATAGCCTTTGTGGAGACAGTCAAAAATATGGACAGCCTTTTAAACAACTTTAGGACAAGCAAGGACAAAGAGATAAAGGAAAATGTCAATCGTATCAATGTAATCGCAAAAAGAATTGCAGAACTTAATACAGAGATCAATAAGATCGAAGCCAACGGAACTACAGCAAATGACCTGAGGGATGAGAGAAACCTTCTTATTGATGAGCTTTCAGGGAAGGTCAAGATACAAGTCTATGACGGTGCTCAAGTGAATATTGCCGTAGAGGGACAGATGCTGGTCGAAGGCGGCAGATATGAACAGATAGGAACAATACCTGATCCGGCCAATAGAGGATATGTAAAGCTTGTATGGGCGCGTTCGGGAGACAATCTGTATCCTTCAAACGGAAGCCTGAAGTCCATGCTGGAGTCGAGAGACGTATTGGTGGAGGGATTCAGACAGAAATTGAACCAATTTGTGATGGGGGTAGCGGATGCGGTCAATGCAATACACAGAACCGGTTACGGGTTGAATGATACCAGTCCTCAGTACAGGGATTTCTTTGTAAATGAGTTAAATGACGGAAATCCTGTAGACCTGTCCAATATAGCCTTTAATCCTGATTTGAATAATTATGACAATATTGCTGCAGCTGAGGAGGCGGGCAACTTTGAGGATAACAGAATAGCATTGAAGATCTCGGAGTTAAGGCTTAATGACTATTTCACTGATGATGAGTATGATCCAGCCAATGCAAAGTACAACTTTGATGAGTTCTACAGAAACATCATCATGGATTTGGGTAATAAGGGTTTGGAAGCCGCAACAGCAGCTGATGCAAAGAAACTGATGGTGGATCAGATAGATTATCGGAGACAGTCTACAAGCGCTGTTTCATTGGATGAGGAAATGAGTAACCTTATAAGATATGAGCATTCATATAATGCAGCAGTCAGAATAGTTAATGTAATAGATGAGATGATTGAAGCAGTAGTCAATAAAATAGGTTTGGTCGGAAGGTAGTGATTAATAGATGAGAAGTACATTCGGAAGTTTTAATATCGCCACTTCGGGTTTGTTTGCAAGTCAGAGATCCTTGGATGTCACAAGCCATAATATCTCCAATGCCAATACTGAGGGATATTCAAGGCAAAGATCCCTTCAAAGGGCAAGCACGCCAATTTATGGCAATACCTCCGGAGTCCTCGGCACAGGGGTCGAGTCTTATGATGTAATAAGGATGAGAAGCGATTATCTAGATCAGAAGTATTGGGGGCAGAACAAGGCCTATCATGAGTGGCGGGTGAAACAGGAGCATCTTGAGCAGATAGAAGGCATATTCAATGAACCATCCAATACAGGTATCAGAGTCGTTATGGATGAATTTTTCCTTGCTCTTGAAGAGCTTTCAAAAAAATCCGGAGATGCAACCTGCAGGGCAGCTGTTATTGAGAAGGCAAATATGCTTGCCACTACAATAAACAGAAACGGACGCGAAATTATAAATGCGATAAGGGATGCTAATTTTGCAGTAAAGAGTAAGGTTAGCGAAGTAAATTCCTTATCGGAGCAAATAGCAAATCTTAACAAAAACATTTTCAATTTCGAGCTTGGCGGAAACAAAGCCAACGATCTGAGAGACCAGAGGAATGTGCTTTTAGACCAGCTGTCCTCTATTATTAATATCACTGTAACAGAAATGCCGGGACCAAACGGAAACAACTATATGGATGTGAAAATCGGAGGAATGACACTGATAAACCACACAACCTTTAATAAGTTAACAACTCAGGATGAAGATGTGAATTATGACTCAGCTACAGATAATCCGGATCATCCCGATGGGCATAATTATCTGGGAATAACAGATCTGGGCGGTGGAAAGATCAGCAAGGTAGTATGGGCTGGAGTGACCGACCAGGAAGTAAAGATAGAAGGCGGAGAGCTTAAAGGCTTGATAGAAATGCGTGACGGCGACGGTGTGGATTTTAACTATAGAGGGCTGCCATATTACCTGAGACGTCTTAATGAATTCGCAGAGGGCTTTGCAGCCAGCTTCAACGCTCAACATAAGCAAGGCATAGATTATGAGGGAAATCAGGGAGAGGATTTCTTTACCGGATCTTCCGTTTACGGCGTGAACTGCATCAGCCTTAAGGTAAACCCTAATCTTGTAGCAAATTATAATAGGATTGCCGCTTCTTCTTCAGATGATGGAGAGAGTAACAATGCAAATATGCTGCAGCTTATAGAACTGCGCAAGAGCAAGAATATGTTTTCATCCCTAACAGGGACTCCTGATGACTATGTGAAGTCGATACTGTCAACATTGGCAGTTGACAGCAGTCAGGCTGAAAGAATGTCAAATAATGCACAGTCACTGGTGTTTTTGACAGGGAACAGCCGGTTGTCAGAGTCAGGGGTATCCCTTGACGAGGAAATGTCAAACATGGTGAAGTTCCAACATGCATATAACGCTTCGGCAAGAATGGTAACAACTCTTGATGAGATACTTAACACCACAGTCAACAGGCTTGGAATAGTGGGAAGATAGTGAGGTGATACAATGCGAGTAACAAATGGCATGATGGTAAATAACATGATGAGGAATATCACAAGGAACTACAGCAGAATGGATAAACTGCAGCAGCAGATGGCTACCGGCAAGAAGTTCAACAGGCCTTCTGACGATCCAATAGGGGTATCAAGGAGTTTAAGACTAAACACTGAGGTTGCCACTATGGATCAGTTTAAAAGGAATGCTGACGATATAGGATCATGGCTAAGTACTACTGAGATGGCTATAAGCAATATCAATGATGTTTTGAAAAGAGCAAAGGAGCTTACTGTGCAGGCAGCCAGTGAGACCAACTCTACAAACGAGAGAATTGCTATAGCCGGAGAAATACAGGAGCTTAGGAATCAGCTTATACAGATAGGTAATACCACCTACGCAGGAAGCTATATATTCTCAGGCTTTAAGACCGATAAGCCGTTGTTGACCTCTGATGGCAAGTACGACCTTGGCGGGGGTAAGCTTACAGGAGATGAAGTGATAGAAGCCAATATCGGCATGGGGGACAGAATGGGTATGAACTCTGTAGGGCAGAGGGTATTCGGATATTATGATGATGTTGCTGATATTGAAGCAGATCTGAACTTATCTACTGCAGATTCACTGATAAACAGACAGAGCATGAAAAGTAAGTTCTTGGATCCGGCAGCATTTCCTATTACTGCCACAATAGATTTTGAGGTATCTCATGTGAATCATAATGGTGGAATTCCGGAACCAATAAGTTTCACAGGGACTTTTAATGATATTACAGAAATAGCTGCCGCCATGAATACTGCTATTGAAGGTGAAATTGGCCCAGGCTTAATAAATGTAGGATATGCAGATAATAAGCTTGTATTGGAGTCTGATACGGGTAGTTTTTCTATTGTTACAGGGTCAGGGCTTTTAGGCCTCGAAGATGGACAGGAATCTGAGTCAAGAGTTGACTCGGATGACAAATCCCAGCTAATAGCGGTGTTTGACCAGCTGATATCAGACCTAAAAGACGGTGATTCTGATGGTATAAGGACTGCTATAGAAAGAATAAACA
>JAWLHF010000097.1:0-1761 GCA_041690515.1 Clostridiaceae bacterium
TTAAAGCACTCACTGATGAAACAATCTAACAACTAAATACAATTTGGGGTGTTACACTTTTGCATTGCATTTCGTTACAGAAAGCTATTGCAAAAAACACAATAAACCATACTTATAAGGCGATGGCTGCCTATGGAAAGTAAAATTAGAGAGGAAAGGTTGTTCAGCAGGTATTTAATGGAATATATAGAATTATATATTAATACTCATAGATTGGAAAATAAAAAGAAATCAATCAGAAAGAGTAGATCGACAGGCGAACATATGTTTGTTAGTATATTGTCAGGAATTGCCTGAAATGAAATACAATACAGGAGGATTTCATTATGAATTTAATCAGAGTTGATGACTTTTCCCTTGAACAGATTGTGTACATCTTTGAACTGGCAGACCTTCTAAGGCACAATCCAACCTTACAGCTTCTCAAGGACAGGACCTTCATACTCTTTTTTCCAGAATCAAGCATAAGGACCAGGATTACCTTTGAAAAGGGGATAAAGGATCTTGGGGGGCATAGCATTTTATTTCCGCCTCAGACATTGGATAAGAAGGAAGCCCTCAAGGACGTGGCCGGATATATGGAAAATTGGGCTGACGGAATCATAGTCAGGCATCCGGACATCAGTGTCATAGAGGAGCTTTCCAGATACTCCGGCATTCCTGTGATAAATGCAATGACTAAGCACAATCACCCCTGCGAGATAATGTCGGATCTTTACTCTATAAGCAAGCTCAAGGCAGATTTTTTAAAATTGAACTATGCCTTTGTGGGGGCAAAAGGCAATATCGGACGATCCTGGCTGGAAGCGTCACAAGCTTTAGGATTTAAGCTTTATCAAATAAGCAAAGTCGGCTATGAACTAGCCAATGAAACAGATACATATAAGTTCAGTGACAATCTCAAAGAAACAGTGAAATTCTGTGAAGTAGTGCTGACAGATGGTATACCGGAAAAGCTGAGGAATCGGGAGTATATAGATGAATACCAGATAACAAGTGAAGTTATGAAATTAGCTTATAACAATCCAGTACTGAATCCCTGCCCTCCATTCACAAGAGGAGAAGAAGTATCTGAAGAGGTTATTGACTCCAAATATTTTGTAGGGTATGACTTTAAAAAGAACCTGATATATGTGCAGCAGGCGATAATATTATTCTGCTGCGGCATAGACCCGGACCGGATGTAAGGGGGATAATAATGGAAAAACGTTCTATCCAGCCCCAAAGAGGTTTTTTCCCTCAGCCATGCTATTTGATCGGCACTTATAAGGATGACGGAAAGCCCAACTTTTCATTGGTTACTTTGGTAACCTTCTGTTCAATAGAGCCGCCATTGATGATGTTTGTTACCAGAGGAAAAAAGGCAACTAACATGCAGGTGAAGAAAAATGAAGTGTTTACTGTAAACCTCGTAACAGAAGACATGATGGATATAGCAGATTACTTTGGAAATCACTCAGGGCTTTCGGTGGACAAGTGTAACAAAGCCAAAGTGAATACTTCAAAAGGTAAGGCTGTAAATGCACCTACATTGGAAGCATCACCATGGATATATGAATGTATGCTTGTTGCCACAGCACAAGCAGGTAACGGAACAATCCATATAGGAGAGATAAAGAACATACTTGTTGATGATAAAATTCAGGATACAGCTTATGGAAAGATAGATCTGACAGAAATGAATCCTTTGATATATTCACCGGGAGGTTATTATAACCTTGGAAAAAGGATAGGGAATGTAGGGGAATCAAAGGATAAGTT
>JAWLHF010000097.1:1861-12323 GCA_041690515.1 Clostridiaceae bacterium
GAAAAGAAGCCCATGCATTTTACAGGAGCATAGGGTATAATCAGGTTAAGGAGCAGTATACCTTCAGAAAGCGTGTATAATAGATACATATTAAATGCTCTAGCAGAAGCTATAAAGGATAAAAATTAAAAATATAGATCGGGGCAATGATATGACAGAAAAAATAGAACTATGGGATGTATTGGATGAGAATGGAAACCTGACTGGAGAGACTGTAGAAAGAGGCCAGCCTTTGAAGGTAGGGGATTACCATCTGGTAGTGAATATTTGGATCAGGAACAGTAAGGGAGAGTACCTTATTCAGAAGAGAGCTGATAACCTGGAGAAATGGCCCGGGCTTTGGGCTGCAACAGGCGGTGCTGTAATCAAAGGAGAGAGCAGCTTGGAAGCGGCATTAAGGGAGGTCAAGGAGGAGTTGGGCATTAGCTTTGAACCGCATATGCTGAAAAAAGTGAGAAGATTCAAACTCAAACATGCTTTATCGGATATGTGGATGGTATGCCATGATGTCGATTTGACTGATGTAGTTATTCAAAAGGAAGAAGTCAATGAAGTGAAATATGCAGCGGTTGATGAAATAATGAGAATGATTGATAAGAGTGAATTCTTGGATTATAGCAAGGATTGTATCTGTTTGTTAAAGGAGGAGCAATGCAATGAATAATGTTGATAAAAGAAACAGGCTCGATGAAGAGGTATTTTCCTATAAGATAAATAAGGATAATAAAGTGTTTATATTCTGGCAGGGAAAGCAGATTATGATACTAAAGGGCGGTGAGAGCGAGAAATTCATCCGCAGGATAAGCACTGCCGATCCAAAAGAAGCACAGCTTATAATGGCAAAAGTTACTGGTAACTTCAAACATGGAAACGAGAGGTAAATAATGAAATTAAAGCAACAGCTGCAAGTCATAACATAGGCATTGGCAAAGAATGCTATTAAAGAAAATTCTAAAAATAAAATCATGTAGCATATTTACAAAACTAAGATAATGTAGTAAAATAACACACATAAGGTTTAGTAAGATATTATTAGATAAAATAATATAAAATTTCAGTGGAGGTAAAAAATGGCGACAGAAGTTCAAGATACCAATCCTCTAATCAAACTGAGAACTTTATATAATTCTTTAAGAGTATCCGAACAGAAAGTGGCGGATTATATTGAAATTCATCCTGGAGAAGTCATATACCTGAGCATTAGTGCCTTGGCAGATAAATGCGGGGTATCTGAAGCTTCAGTAATCAGGCTGTGCAAAATTTTAGGCTATGATGGATATCAGGCTCTGAAGATTAGTATGGCCAGGTCTCTTGTTGATCCTGTGAAGTATATCCATGAAGAAATTGAGGAAAATGATGATACATATAAGATAATTCAAAAAGTCATGGTTGCTGATATGAAAGCTATAGAGGACACGCTCAAGATATTGGACAAGGCTGAAGTGGAAAGAGCCATAGACGTAATATCAAATGCCGGAACTATTCAATTTTATGGACTTGGCGGCTCTGCACCGGTAGCCTTTGATGCTCAGCACAAGTTTCTCAGACATGGTATTCCCTGCATAGCATATAATGATTCACATATGCAGATAATGTCGGCCTCTATGTTGGGTAAAGGGGATGTTGTGGTTGGAATTTCCCATAGCGGCAGTACTAAAGATATCGTGGATTCACTTAAGATTGCATCGGAAGCCGGTGCTGCAACTATCTGTATCACATCCAGTGAAAACTCTCCTGTTACAAAAGCTGCATCCATCAAATTGATTATATCCGCCAGAGAGTTGTCATTTAGGGCTGAACCTATGGCTTCAAGGATCGCACAATTGGCAGTTATTGATATACTTTCTGTAGGAGCAGCCATAAAGAGGGATAAGGAAGTAATAAAGAATATAGAAAAGTCCAGACAAGCATTGACCAGGAAACGCTATTAGAACATATTACATAGGAGTTTGAAAATCAATGCTTTCAAGAAAAGCTAAATTTCAAGCTGCAGTTAATATAGACAGAGGACATGATATGAGGTGTACTCTATAATATATGATAAAACACCAAATATTTATAATGTCAGGTATAACTTGCGTTTTTTTTTGTCATACATGTAAAAAAATTACACGATTCAAAGTGTGTAGTAAAAATATATGCATTAGGAGGCGATATGTAAAAAATATGCAAATTCTCATAAACCAATAACAGTCTCTTGAGGGGAGGAAAATACATGTCAAAGATTACACGAATTATTCTTAGCATTATGGGAGTAATAATGGTTTGCTTATTGACTCTGGACGGCTTTGGAAGGTATTTGCTTGGAAAAAGCATAGTATGGGCTGAAGAAGTAACAAGGATTCTTTTTGTTTGGGGATGCTTCATCTCTATTACAGAAGCATTTATAAAGAAAGCGCATATAGGATTTGATGCTTTAGCCAATAAGAATTTTGTTACAAAAAAAGTATCCGGAATACTAAATGGAATATGCCTTGCTGTTGTTGGTGCTGTAGTCATGTACTTCGGCTGGAGTTTTTCAAAGCAGGTAGGTAAGTTCCCGATGCCGGCGACGGGTCTTCCCATATATGTTCTTTATATAGCCGGAGTAGCAGCCGGTACAATATGGATAGGTATTGGCTTGTATCAGAGTTACAAGGCAATGATCACAAAACCTGAGGGGGGGATTTAAGCGTGAGTTCACTTTATATTTATCTGGGTTTTTTCGGAGCATTATTTGCACTTGGAGTACCTGTTGTTCTTTCCCTTGCTTTAGGAGGATTAGCCTTATTGATCCTTAAGGATATACCTTTGACAATCTTTGCTCAGCAGTGGCTAATGTCTACTGATAATTTCTCATTGACGGCAATTTTCTTCTTTATGCTGGCCGGTGAGCTGATGAATGTAGGCGGACTCACAAAGAGAATAGTGGGTGCTGCATCTAAAATAGTGGGTAACAGGCCCGGAGGATTGGCAATGGTTGTCAGTGTCTCCAGCATGTTTTTCGCAGCAATCAATGGATCTGCTATAGCAACGGCTGCCGCTATCGGATCAATGATGATTCCTGCCATGGTGAAGGAAAAATACTCCCCGGCATTCAGCGGGGCTGTGGTAGCGGCGGGAGGTGTAATAGGCCCGGTTATTCCACCAAGTATTCCAATGATTGTATATGCTACCATCACAGGAATCTCCATATCAAAAATGTTTGTAGGCGGAATGGGGCTTGGGATACTGATAGGAGCAATACAGCTTACTATTAGTTACTTTATATGCAAGAAGCGCGGATATTTGGGAAGTGGTACCGGAGATATAGTTGTTCCTAAAGGAACGATATGGGCACTTCTGCTTCCGGTATTCCTATTTATGACAATAGCTTTTGGTGTATTGACACCTACTGAGTCATCAGCCGTAGCATGTGTTTATGCTTTTGTAATATCAAAATTAGTTTATAAGGAAATGGATCTGAAGAAGATACCTGAAGTCATACATAAGAGTTTCTTCAGTACGGCAACAGTTATGGCCGTAGTAGGAGCAGCATCTGTTGCAGCGTGGATACTCACTGCTGAGCAGATTCCGCAGACGGTTGCAAAGGCTATTATTAGTGTTGTACATACACCTACACAGTTTATGGTTCTTACATTCGGTGTTCTCATTATTGTTGGTATGGTTATGGACCTGACACCGGCAATCATGATTCTAGCACCTGTATTTATGGAGCCAGTGAGGATGTTAGGTATTGATCCTGTATATTTCGGTGTGTTTTTCGTAGCTACTTTGGTTGTAGGACTTATTACTCCGCCGGTGGGAACACTGATATATACTTCTTGCAGTATGACGGGAAAAAGCTATACCGAAATCAGTAAAGAACTCATGCCATACGTAATTGTAAGTTTGTCAGTAATAATTCTGTCAATAGCTTTCCCTCAGATCATTACGTTTTTACCAGGTCTTATGAAGTAGTATATGAACAAAGCGGGTGAAAAGGCCCGTATGAAGAATGGCTGCATTTAGGCAGTATGTGTATTAGCCTATGCATATAAAACAAACTAAAGGGGGATTATCAAATGAAAAAAATCATCAGTCTGTTTCTTTGCTTAGTTATTGTATTGACAGGGTTGGCCGGGTGCGCTAAGGCACCGGAAACAAGCAGTACAGGTAATGAGCCAGCTAATAGTGAGCTAGTGAGTAATGAAAAGTATGTTATAAAAATGGGTTACGGTACTGCCCCGGGAGCTCCAATAGATTTGGGAAGCGTAAAGTTTAAAGAAGAAGTAGAGAAGAACTCCAATGGAAGAATTGAAGTAAGGTTATTCCCTTCAGCCCAGCTTGGAAGTGAAAGGCAGCTAATTGAAGGCCTGCAGGCTGGGACAATAGAAATGACACCTACTACCACAGGACCTATGGGACTATTTGATCCTGCATATTTCGTATTTGACCTCCCATATATGTTTAAAGACGAAAAAGCAGCAGACAGAGTTTTTGACGGCCCTATTGGGGATGAAATGCTTGCAAGGCTTGAGAAGATTGGAATTGTAGGTCTTGGATGGTGGGAAAACGGATTCAGACAGCTTACAAATAACAAGAGTACTGTTGTTAAACCTCAGGATGTAGCAGGTATGAAATTGAGGACTATGGAAAATGAAGTTCATATGAAGTATTTTTCAAACCTGGGAGCAACACCTACGCCACTGGGATTCGGTGAAATATACATGGCTTTGAAGAGCAAGACCGTTGACGGACAGGAAAATCCTTTATCATTGATAGCAACAAACAAATTCTATGAAGTGCAGAAATATCTAACAAAGACAGATTATGTTTACTCACCAGTTGCTGTACTTGTTAGTAAGAAGTTCTGGGATACACTTCCGGAAGACTTACAGAAAATAGTTAAGGATGCAGCCGTTAATCAGGCTCAGTACGAAAGAAACTTAGGACGTGAAGCAGAGAAAGAATATCTGGATACAATAGCTCAAGGCGGTACAGAAGTTACAATACTAACAGAAGAGCAAAAGTTGGAGTGGAAGAAAGAAGCAGAAAAGATCTATCCTGATTTTGAAGAAAAGATAGGAAAGGAACTGCTATACAAGGTTCTTGAAGCAGGATGGGCAGAGTAGGTCTGTTCATATGTATTAACAATGAGGGATACAAGTATCCCTCATTGTTGACAAATCGCAGGTGATTCTGATCGCATATGGAATATAGCTAAGAATGTCTGGTGAAGTATATCCTTGTAGCTTATTCATTATCAATGAGTAATGTGCTTTGGAAGCAATTAGCGGATGTTCACCAGTTAAAATAGGGATATCAGCTTCCCAGGGAGCTGCGCTGACAGCTGCAGAAGCCATTGGTTAAGTATTATGTGGTATGGACGTCAGAGAATAATGATCCCGAACCATATTTGTGAGAACGAGTATTCTAATGGACAAAAGTCTTTTAGTGAGGATAGACCTTTGTAAATAAGCAAATTGAGCAATAGAGAATTTATTTTAGTTTTCGGTATTGGGGTGATTATTGTATGCAGAATAAAAGATTCAAACTTGTGGTTCTTGCGAGATCATTTGCAAAATGTTCACAAAAACCTCTTAAATACCTTGAAAGTAATGGAATTAAAGTTGAGGTGAAAAGAAACCACAATGTAAATGATGAAGAAAAAGTTGCAGAATTGATAGGAGATGCGGATGCTGCAATTGTTGGCTCAGATAAAATAGGCCAGATAGTATTTGATAAATGCAGTAACTTAAAGGTAATATCCAAGCATGGAGTGGGTTTGGACAGCATAGACCTGGAAAAAGCCAAAAGCATGGGTATTATTGTCACTAATACTCCGGGTGCAAATCACGAATCGGTGGCAGACCTGACTTGGCTTCTTATAATGGCTGCATCCAGAGAGCTATTGGATATTTCAGAATATGTAAAGCGGATGGACTGGTGTTATCCGAAGCTTGGTAATGAGGTGATTGGAAAAACTATAGGAATAATTGGATATGGAAGAATCGGAAGGGCTGTAGCCAAAAGAGCCGTTGGGTTTGAGAACAGAGTACTGGTATATGACCCATTGATTGAAACAATAGATCCGATTTATGATTTGGATATTCAAAAGGTTTCACTTAATACCCTCTTAACTGAGTCAGATATAATAACTCTTCATTCGCCGCTTACAGCAGAAACGCAGAAGATGTTGGGGGAAGACGCGTTTAAAATTGTAAAACCAGGAGCTATCATAATAAATACATCCAGAGGTGAGCTGTTGGATGAGACTGCTTTGTACAATGCTCTTTTATCAGGTAAAGTAAAGGCGGCAGCCCTTGATGTGTTTATAAAGGAACCTCCTGTTGGGAATCCGCTGCTCACATTGAATAATGTTATAGCCACTCCTCATGTAGGTACTCATACTGAAGAGTCAAACATCAGGATGGGTATCATGGCTGCGGAGAATGTTGTAGCGGCTTTAAAAGGGCAAGCTTGTCCAGTATAGAATATTGCACTTTTTGATAATAATGGTTATATAAAGCATAGGTCTGATCCGATTGGGTTTTGATTTGAAGGAAAATCAAAATGCCGCAAAGGTCTGCCTATGCTTTGATCTATTATTTTGATATATTGCAATTATTTATCTAATCAGTTAATTGTAGTATTATAAAGATGTAATATATAAAATGCGGAGGTAAGATGATGGAAGAGAAAATAATAAAGACTATGGATTCATTAAAGAAAAATAAAATCGGGGCGAAATATTTTGAAACATCTGGTGAAGCTGTAGATTATCTGTTGTTATCTATACCGGAGGACGCATCAGTTGGTATTGGCGGTTCTTTAACAGTTAATACCATAGGAATAATAGACAGACTTAAGAACAGAGGGAACGAGGTTTTGTTCCATTGGCTGGCAGGGAGCTTCGAAGAAGGTAACAAGATAAGGAAGAAAGCACTTGACGCAGATGTTTATATGTCAAGCACAAATGCGCTTACAATGGACGGAAAACTTGTAAATATTGACGGCATAGGAAACAGGGTTGCAGGGATGTTCTACGGACCGAAGCATGTTTTCATTGTATGCGGTGCAAACAAGATAGTAGAGAATGTTGAGAAAGGGCTTGAAAGAGTAAAGAGCATTGTGCATTTGAATTGTGAGAGATTGAATTTTGATACACCCTGTGTAAAAGCCAAGAAATGCGTAGACTGTAAAAGCCCTCAAAGAGCGTGCAGTATTACTACAATAATTGATTGGAAGCCTATGTTGACAGATATTGAAGTTATTATTATAAATGAAGAGCTGGGGTTCTAGCTATAGCTTCAGAATTTTTCCGAAATACGATATATCACTTATAACTATCCAGAACATATTTAAGGAACACAGAATTGACCGGCGAAAGCGGTCTTTTCTTATGGGTGACTATATAGAAGGATCTCAGCAAGTCGAACCCCTCTATGTCAAAGGCTTTTATCTGCCCGAACTTTACGTAGTCCTCGATACTCACATATGACATGATGGATACACCCAGTCCCTGGCTGACAGCCTGCTTTATTGCATCTATGCTGTTAAATTGAGCTGCAATATTTATAGATGAAGGATTGACTCCATGCTTTGCGAATATCTTTTCGAATTCCTGTCTTGTGCCTGAGCCGGATTCCCTGTATATGAAGCTTTCATTCTTAATTGAATCAAAAGATATTACCCCTGATCTGATAGAGTTGTATTTATCGGAGCAGGGTGCTGCCAGAACAAGTCTGTCATCAACCAGCTTGTGATACTCCAGCTTACTGTTTTCTACTATGGTTCCCACCATACCCAGCTCATACTTCTTGTCCAGAAGCTCTTCTATAACCTGAAGGGAATCAAACTGATCAACAGAAAAGCTAATGGAAGGGTATTTGTTTCTAAATCCCATCATAAGTTTAGGCAGAAGATACTCGGCAGGTACGGTGGATGCGGCTATATCAACCTTTCCTTCGACTTTTTTGGAAAACTGGTTAAGGGTGAACATAGCATTATCCCTTATATTGATCAGGTTGTTGGCGTAATCATAGAATATCCTGCCTGCACTTGTAGGCTCAACTACCTTGCCGGAACGGTCAATCAGCTTGATGCCAAGCTCATTTTCAAGGGTGCTTATATGAGAGCTTACAGTAGGCTGAGTCAGGTATATAGCATCTGCCGCCTTGGAAAAGCTCCTGTAGCGGACAACATATACAAAGGCTTCTATCTGTCTGAAATCCATAAAAATTAATTCCTTTCCATGAATTAATAATAATCATACTTGTCATGCTAATATTAGTAATTTATTTGATGTTTTTGAACTAATATATTATAATTTTAGTCGATATAAGGAGTGAATGCAATGAATGAATACTATATCGCTGTTTTTGATTCTACACATTTTGCACTGAAATTCGAGAAAGCGATGAGGTCGGGAGGCTTTAAGATAAATATAATGCCTGTTCCCCGAGAAATAACCGCAAGCTGCGGGATATCTGCAAAGCTGGAAGTTGATGAAATAGAGAAGGTAAAGGCACTTGCTGCCGAAGAAAATCTGAAAGTGGCAGGCTATTACCATGTAGAAGCGCAAAACGGAAAGAAAAACTACCATAAAAGTACTTAACTGTGCTTATGGTGGTTTTTTTTCAGTAATAACGGACTTTACATATTGTACAAAGAGAATTAAACTATGTTAGGTATTTATTGTTGCAGGTGGACAAGGGTTCACCTGGGGGGAGTGAAATATGAGCAAAATTAAGAAAATAGCAACGGTGGCTGCTGTGTTGATTTGTCTGATTGCAGCAGGCGGATATGCCTTTACATATTTTTTTCTGAACAGCATAAGCATTGAAGGTGGTGCTGAAGGTTATCCTGTACCGGAAAAACGTGTGAATGTAGTGGTTATGGGAGTGGCTAACGGACTTGCAGACTCAATCATGCTGTGCAGCTTCGATCCTAAGGATGGGGCTGTAGATGTGTTTTCCATACCGAGAGACACATATGTGGCAAGAAAGGGACATAAGACTTCAGCAAACAACAAAATCAACTCTTTCTATGGAAGGGGAGGGGCTGATGCTGTGGCTGAGAGTGTGGCTTCTCTTACCGGTGTGGATGTGCATTACTATGTAAAGGTTGACTATAAAGCTGTTAAAGCTATAGTGGATGCTATAGGGGGAATAAGAACGACTGTACCGATGAATATGGATTATGATGATCCTGTTGACGGATTGCACATACACTTTAAAGAAGGCCAGGTTGTAAGCAAAGGAGAAGACATAATAAAGCTGCTGAGATACCGCAAGAATAACAAAGGCGGCGGATACAAGGAAGGTGACCTTGGACGGGTCAAGATGCAGCAAGAGATAGTCAAACTGGGCATGGAGAAGGTCTTGAAGGGCAATATTGTAACGAATTTCATGAAGCTTCAGGGACCGATAAAAGAGTACGTGAAGACTAACATGTCGCCCAAGCAGATGATGTTCTACATCACCAAGGCACAGAAGGTAAAGAAAGAGAGCATAAGGCTGCAGACGATTCCTGGCAGGGCAGACATGATAAACAGGCTGTCCTTCTATGTGGTAAATGACAAGAAAATGAATGAAATTCTTAGCTCGATAAAAGAATAGCAATAATACGGACTAAAAGACCGCATCATTTGTGATGGGGTCTTTACTTTTTAGTTTGACATCCTAAATTTGTTTAAATATACTAAAATTAGCACAAACGGTATAACGAAAAATTCTGGTATATCCTGTTTTTACAAACATTCTGGGGTAGAGCCAGCCGAAAAGGAATGTTTGTATGGCACAATGAAAGAATTTTAGAGTTATATATATATTAAGGGGGTTGTACAATTGTTCAAAAATCTCAAAGAGGCTAAGGAGTTCTGTGAATCCAAAGGCATAAGGATTGTTGACTTCAAAGTTACTGATTTGACAGGAAGATGGCATCATTTATCAATACCAGTGACCAGGTTGAATGAAAAAGTGTTTGAAGAAGGTATAGGTTTTGACGGTTCAAGCTACGGTTTTCTTACTGTCGAAAAAAGCGACATGGTCTTTATTCCGGATTTGAGTACTGCTTTTGTTGATCCGTTCTGCGAAGTGCCTACCCTTAGCATGATAGGAGATATTCATACTTTGGAGGGTGGCATAAAGAGATATGAAGGGGACCCGAGATACATTGCCGAAAAGGCAGAGAAATATATGGTTTCCACCGGAATAGCAGATGAGAACATTATAGGGCCTGAGTTTGAGTTTTATGTATTTGACCAGATAGCTTATGAAAGCAAGCCTGATCATCAGGAAGTCACCATTGATTCAAAGCAGGCAGAGTGGAATACAAATGACCAGTATGACAGCAATCTGGGCTACAAGGTCAGACACAAGGGAGGGTACCATCTGGCACTTCCCCATGATTTGACCAATGATCTTAGAAGCAAGATGACGCTTATGCTTGAAGACCTTGGGATGCCTATAAAATATCATCACCACGAGGTTGGAGGCCC
>JAWLHF010000098.1:0-12242 GCA_041690515.1 Clostridiaceae bacterium
AGCTCATCCCCGTCGCCGATTTCTATATATGTGAAATTCTCTTTATAGTAATGATTCATAGCGGCAAAATAGAGATTCTGGTTCTTGGAAAAATCATCAGCCCAGCTTCCGTCCCCTCTATGGCAGTCACTCATTAATACCATCCTGGAGTTGTCATCAAAAGGTATTCCTTCAGCTTTATCAAAAACCTCATATATGCGTTTCAGTTCATCCATATTAGACCCCACCTCACTGGAGCACTGACCCCTTTTATATTCAATATATTCTGTAAAGGCAGGAATTGAAGCTCATCTATAATGCTTGAATCAAATTCCTGTGAAAGCTATTGAAAACATAAACTATAGAGCAGCGGTATGAATAATGGATGATCTTATTCCATTATTTATACCGCTGCTCTAACTCTTTTGCCAACCTCGATCAAGAATCGAACTAATGCAATAAGAAAGTTAGTCCAGATAATCCTTGATCTTATCAAATGCCTTGAACAGCTTTCTGGTCTTACCTATTTCAAGAAGGGCATCATATACTTCCGGTGCCAGCTCCCTGATTGCATTCATCTTTTCCGGGAAACTGTCGTAGTCCCGGGTGATCTCCTGATACTTGTCACAGAGTATTTCATTCTTCCTCTGTATCAGCCAGTCTGTTTCCGGTATACGTGTTAAAGGCTGTGATGTACGGGGTTCATCAAATACCAGTCCTACGATATTTCCGTCAATAAGCAGCTCTTTTTCCTTGTATCCCGCTTTCTTCAATCCCTCTACAAACGCATTTCTCATACTTGTGTTTTTTAAAGCTATTGTTGCGTACATAGTAAGCTCTGAGGGCTCAGAGAATTCACCCAGTTTAAAGCCTGTCAGCCACCAGTGCTTATCTCTTCTATGGATCAGTGCCCTGCCGTTTTTCGCCAGTATAAAGGACATGTACAGCAGCTCATCATTGCCTGCACTATGAAAGAATGTACCACTGAAATATCCCGGTATGTCAATATCAGGCCCTTCGGTATTGTAGACACCTATCTCTCCACCGGTGGTCATGCCGTACTGTCCTTTCCATAATTCAATCAACCATCTTTTGTCCTCATATTCAAAATATATCGGTTCACAGTCCATTATCATATTAAGCGGCGCCGAAGCTTCATCATATAAGCGGCAATATCCCATTTTCCTCTGCCATGGATCCAAATTGGAATAAAACATATCCTGCACAGGATCATAAGAATAACCGGCTTCTTCTATCAATTCATAAAGCTCGTCACTGTCCGCTTTTCCCTTCACTCTGCGAGTTGATTGCCATTTCTTTATCCTTTCGTATATACTGGGCGCAAAGAGCGCTGCGATGGTTAAGGCAGAAACCAGTATAATTAATATCCAGGGGTAAAAACTAATGCCTCCCAAAAACTGTGTCATAAGAACCACTCCAATAATTATTCTACTGCATAATATTCTGTATTGATTGTTATGGTGACAGGCTTAGGTTCATTAGGAATAAATAAAACACCTCCCGATTCCTTTGAACCAGGAGGTGTTTTATTTATTCCTGCTTTTTATCTCAGAATAGCCACACCTGTATCAATAACAGCAGGGCCGGTGCTTAAATCGTTTAATGCCGCATATGCCTGAGCAACTCCCAGATATCCCATAGTAAATGGGTTCTGTGCCATTGCAGCCTTTAGGCTCCCATCCTTAAGCAATCCCAGAATTGCATCTGATTTGTCAAAGCCTATGCCGATTATACTCTTACCTGAAGCTTTTATTGCATTACCGACTCCTACGGTTGAGCCTTCATTGGTCCCATATAATCCTACAAGATCCTCGTTTCCTGCAATGAAGCCATATGCAGCCTCCTGTGAAGCAGCTGCATCCCCATCCTTGTACTCAGTTGTCAGGATTGTGTAGCCGGCAGCCTCAACAACGCCTCTAAAGCCGTTTTCCCTATCCATTGTAGAATTTGTTGCTGTATTTACACTGATGATACCTATTTTTCCGCTTGTTTTACCGGAGGCTTTCAATTCTTCTACCATTGTCTGACCTGCAAGTGCTCCGGCTTGATAATTATTAGTTGATAAGGTTGCAATAGCCGGTTCGTCTGCTGCAGAGTCAACATAGATGATTTTTACACCCTTTGCTTTTGCATTTTTCACTGCTTCTGAAATAGCTTTCGGATCATTAGCTGCAAGCAGGATAAGATCCGCTTTATCTGCAACTGCATTATTAACAGCTTCTATCTGTTTAGCATTATCCTTTACATCCGGTGCATCCCATTTGTAATTAAGGCCTAGGGCATCAGCCATGGCTTTTGCACCTGCATCGACAGTGACCCAGTGTTGGTCCATCTTATCCATTGTAATCAGGTAAACAGTTTTTGCCGGTGCTGAAATTTCAGCTGCTTCAGGAGTTGTCGCTGCAGCCGGTGTTTCTACTTCAGGTGCACATGCGGTGAAAGCAAACCCTAGTGTTAAGATCAGTAGAAACGCTAGAATCCTTTTCATATTCTCCACTCCTCTTATTTTTATTTTTTATCCACGGTGAACGCGTTACACCATGGCAAAAATCAACCTACTTGCTTTTCAAAGCCTTTCTGAAATCAAACTTACCACTTCTTGCTACTCTGTCAATCAGTACGGATATGATTACTACAACGCCGATAACCAGATTCCTAAGGGCTAATGGTGCCCCGGCAAACTGAAGACCATTGTTCAGAACACCCCATATAAATGAACCTATCACAGTGCCAAACAGAAGGCCTTGCCCTCCCATGGTGCTTACACCTCCAATGACCGATGCTGCAACAGCATTCAATTCATATGATGTACCGGCACTCATGGTTCCCATTCCGCTTTGGGCTGTAAGCATCAGTCCTACTATACCTGCAAGGAATGCACTGAAAATGTATACTTTTGTTTCTGCAAGAATGACATTGACCCCTGAGAGCTTTGCTGCTTCATAGTTGCTTCCTATGGCATAGGTGTGTCTCCCTGTCCTTGTTCTTGAAAGTATAAAGTTGAATATTATGAATAATATCAGTCCTATCCATATAGGATTGTACAGACCGAAGGTATCGCCGTAATAGAAAAGATCCTTGAAGGCTTTTGCAGCCTCAGGTATGCCGTCAGTATTCATGTTGCCGTTGGATAACTGAGCTATGCCTCGCGCAATTATCATTGTTCCCAAGGTTGCAATAAAAGCAGGGAGCTTTGTCCTGGATACCAGAAAGCCATTTATAAGTCCGACAGCACAGCAGGCAGCGATAGTTATAAAAGCTGCCAGCCAGGGATTCATATGTCCGGTGGTCATCAACGTTGCTGATATCATACTTGACATGCCTGCAACAGAGCCTATTGACAGGTCTATACCCCCTGTAATCAGTACAAAGGATTGCCCCATACCGATAATCATGATGGGGACGACCTGTCGCAGGAGGTTTGTCATATTATCTTTGGAAAAGAACAATGGATTGATGATGCCGAATACAATAGTCATAATTATTAGTGCAACCGATACGGAAATTACCTGTCCCATTCCCCTTATTGATACCGTTTGTCTCAATAAGCCATTGAAATTGTATTCTCTTTTCTGCATGACTTTTCTCCTTTATTCTTAAATATAAAGTGATTTCCTTTAATGATTGTACTTGGTAGCACAGCGCAGAATCTCGTCCTGGGTGGCTTCTCTGGAAATTAGGTCCCCTGTAATCCTTCCATTACACATGACCAGGATCCTGTCACTCATGCCCATGACTTCAGGCATCTCCGAAGATACGAATATCACACCTATTCCCTGCCTCTTAAGGTCATTCATTATGTTATATATCTCTACCTTTGCCGCCACATCAATACCTCGTGTAGGCTCATCGAATATCACCACTTCGGCATTTCTCACCAGCCATTTTCCTACAACTATCTTCTGTTGATTCCCCCCAGAGAGGTTATTCACCAACTGCTCCTGAGACGGCGTCTTTATCTTGAGCTTATCTATAGCACTCTCGGCTAATCTGTTTTCTTTATTTCTGCTCACTATTCCCGCCTTATTGCATATACGGTCGAGATTTGCAAGTCCGATGTTTTCACGGATTGAAAGCTTTGTGCACAGTCCTTCCTTTTTCCTGTCTTCCGGTCCCAGAACAATACCCTCCATGATAGCATCTCTGGGAGTCCTTATATTTAGCTTTCTCCCCTTAAGTCGTATCTCACCGCCAGTTATACTCTCTGCTCCGAAAAGAGCCCTTACCAGTTCAGTCCTGCCCGCCCCTATGAGACCGGCAAGCCCTATTATCTCCCCCTGGTATAGATCAAAACTGACATCATTCACAATACCTGAACACAGATTCTTTACTTCCAGTATCTTGCTTCCCTTTTGGCATTCCACTGCAGGGAACTTTTCTTTTATTTCTCTGCCTACCATGTAGGATATAATCTCATTAAGGTCAGTATCCTTAAAATCCTTCGTGACTATATGCCTGCCATCCCTGAATATTGATACGCAGTCGGCAATGTGCTCCAGTTCCTCCAGCCTGTGTGATATATACACTATTGCACAGCCATTGCTCTTTAAGGTCCTGATGATATCGAACAATTCCGATATTTCTCTCTCGGTCAATGCAGATGTAGGTTCATCCATTATAAGTATTCTTGCATTGGTTGACAATGCCTTGGCTATTTCGACCATTTGCTGTTTTGATACAGGCAGCTTCCTGAGCACTGTATCAGGTTCTATTCCAATTTTCAGCTTATTCAGGATTTCTTTTGCATCTCTGTTCATTTCCTTCTGGCAGACACAGCCAAGCTTGCTTATTTCCCTTCCCAGAAAGATGTTCTCTGCAACCGTCAAATCCTGACACATATTCAACTCCTGATGAATAATAGCTATTCCAAGCTCCTGTGCTTTTTTCGGAGTCAGATCCCCCACACTGTCACCATTCAGCAGATATTCGCCTTCATCCCGGTTATATATCCCGCTTATGATCTTCATCAATGTGGATTTTCCGGCACCATTTTCTCCTACAAGAGCATGTACCTCACCGGCCTTCAGAAAGAATGATACCTTATCCAGTGCTCTGACACCGGGAAATACTTTACTGATTCCCCTTAATTCTATTAAATGCTCCGGCACATGCATCCCCCCTAAGAAGAGTAAAAAGGATTGAGCTTCAGCAGATAATGCTATCCTTATGCTACTATTCTATCAGAGGGGGGCCTTTGATTCTAAGGTCATTCTTATGATTATAAGGGTCATTCTTTGGGTCTTAATATAATTTTTGTCCCAGTGGTATTTATCTCAGAATAATTGGAGGCAAGCACAAGTATACCAATGCCCTTCTCCAGAAGCATTCCCATCATCTCTGCGGTGACTTCCCTAAGTTCCACATCAATGGAACTGAAAGGCCTTGTGCAAACGACTACCTTGGGATTGTAAAGATGCCACTTCATATAGACCAGCTTCTGCTGTTCATGTAACGAAAGCTGATCCGTACGTCTATATAAGGCTCCTTCACTAAAGAAGCTCTTATAATCCTCAATACAGCTTTTTCTATATTTCCATCTCATCCAGAAATCTCTAATCTTCCTGCTGGATGCAAAGCATAGATTGTCTATCGTCGGAATATCCTTAAAAAGCATGGCTTCAACCGGGTTCTCCACAACGAATGCCACATCCTTCTTCACTGATTCCCATGGCCTATGGGTAGAAAACAGCCTGTCCCCTACATAAACCTGCCCATTATAAGAGCTTCTCTCCCCGCTCAGTATATTCAATATCTCTTCTATGCAGGACCCGTCATTATCAATGATACTCAAAATCTCCCCGGAGCGGATCTCAAAGCTCAGTTCCCCCAGCTTGGCCGTTGATACATTTTCAAATTTCAAGGCTATGGTATCTCTTATTTCTATGTCTTTCTTGATTTCATGTCTTGGAGTGTAAAAATATGTTCTCAAAACATGGTCATTGATCTGCTCCCCCTTCAAGGTCCATACATTACGCCCGTTTTTCATAACAAACATCCTATCGGAAAACTTCTTTAGAATGTCAGGAAAGCTGTCTATCAAAATAAAAGAGATATCACTTGCCTTCAGCCTTTCGACGATATCGATAAGCTGATTCAGTTCATAGTCAGACAGATAGCTGGAAAGATCCTTCAGTATTATGATCTTTGCCCCCAAGCCATATGCTTTAGCAATTTCCACCGCAGTCCTTTCAAAATCCGAAAGCTGGTGAACCAGTTTATTCGGTAGAATATCCAAATCCAGCTCATCCAGAAGTTTTTTTGTCTCTCTGAAGATAACTTTCTTGTCTATCCGATAGCGCCCGAATTTATCACGAATTACAAAAATGTTGTCTGCTACAGTAAGGTGGTCTATCAGCTTACTGGTTGATTGAATCAGAGAAATCTTATTTTTCCTTATTCCTATATAATCCTCATATTTTATCGGTGAGTTCTCGTAACAGATTCTGCCCCGTTCCACCTCCACATTCCCGCAGATCAGGTCTATCAGGTGCGTTTTCTCCAGGGCATTATTAACAAAAACACCTAACAACTCACCCTGGTAAAGATTCAGGAAAAAGTCATTAAGTGCTTTTATTCCTTTTTCTTTTATTGTGACATTCTCAATACGCAGAATCTCCCTTTTCATAGAATCACCCGTTACTCTCTCTTATTTGTGGCAGTGTGACTTCCACACTTGTTCCAAAATCTTTTATACTATATATTCTCAAACCGTATTTTTCACCAAACTGTAGCTTGATCCTATTGTTAACGTTTATCAGCCCGATCCCACCCTTTTCAGTGTTGTTCCTTTTAGCAGCACCCTGAGCGTATATCCCGTTCAGCCTCTCATTAATGCCGTTCAGGACCTCTTCCTCCATTCCGACACCGTCATCTGTGATTCTTATATTCAGCCTATCTTCTGTAGCTGTTATATCAATCTCAATCGTGCCACGGCCTACCTTATGCTCCAAGCCATGTATTATTGCATTTTCGATAATCGGCTGCAGTGTCAGCTTCGGTATTTCATACTCCAATATCGACATATCCTCTTCATCCATATTGATTTTGAGATTTATTTTGTCACCAAAACGGAAATTCTGTATAGCAAAATAATTATCCGAGTTGCTTAGTTCTGCTTCAAGCGTCACCATACTGTTCACATTGGAAATGGTGTATCTGAAAAATCGCGCAAGTGCTTCTGTTATATTGGCAATATTGTCAGACCCCTCACAGATAGCATCACTTCTTATTGCTTCCAGAGTATTGTACAAAAAATGAGGGTTAATCTGATTCTGAAGGGCTCTGTATTCCGCATGGGTATTGGTCAGCTTTATGGCGTTCATACTCTCAAACAGACTGTAGAACTTGGCAAAGGTTTTCTCCATCTCTTCGGTATAATATTCCTTTATATCCTCCAGAGCATTGGAGTCATAGCCTAGATTGAAGCTTTGCAATGCCTGTTCTGTAGCCATGTATTTCAGATACAGCCTCTTATATATCCATATCAGGTAGGCTGCCAGTATTACAAAGCCGAGTGCACATATAGCAAAAAATGAATAATGCATTTTATACTTGAGAAATACTAGGACCATTGTGATTAAGCTTATGGTGTACAATACAAGGGGTATTTCTATTGCTTTTACCACAGTGCCGTGCAGATAGGTTTTCGCCGGTCTTCTGCTGTGCTTTCCCAATACAGGCATATTTTTCCTCCTTTATTAATAATACAGCTTCCTATATTCTGATGGAGTAAGTCCTGTTATCTTCTTGAATTGTTTTGTGAAATGCTTGAAATCGCTATAACCCACTTCATGGGATATATCCAGAATGCTTTTTTTCGAATCAGCCAACAGCTGCTTTGCTGCTTTCATCCGCACAGTAGTGACATACTCAAGAAAGTTCATCCCTGTTTCCTTTTTAAATAATGTCGAAAAATAAGTAGCATTGAAGCCCACTATCGTACTGACCTCTTCCAGGCTTACCGGAGAGGTAAAGTGCTCATTGATGTACTTTTGAGCTTCCTTTATAGGACGGTTGCTTTCTTTCTTGTGTTCATCAGCTACCTGCTTCAGTATTCTCTCTACATAATGTCCGGCGGTCTCAAAAGCAATCCGTACGCTGTTTTGCATTTGAAGCACTTCCTTAAACTCATCAACCAGGCCTTTAGCAACCGTATTTAAATTTGCATGGTTCTTAAGTACAAATAATAGGATCTCAATTATCTCTTCAACTGTATCAAGAATGAACTGGCCGGGTATATCGGTGAGCTTTTGGACCTCCGCTTCTATTTCATTTATCCACTTCCTGATTTCTGAAGTATCAAGAATCTCTACCAGATCCATCAGCTTTCTTCTTTTCTCAATGGTTACAACGCAATCCACCTTTTTATCCTTATGAAGCTCATGGTTATACTGGTTGATCCTCCCTGCCCCCAGGATTATGCGGTCAGAAAGAGCAGCTTTTGCTTCAACAGTTGATATGACAATACCCCTCAGGCTTGTGCTTCCATTCCCAATTCCAATTGTTATAATAAGATTCTTAATGATATCTCTGAATAAGTGACTTTCATCAATGATACTGTTCAACGCTTTTCTGAATGCTTTCTTGTCTGCTGCCTTGTAGTTTGCTATGATAAATATCCTATCCTCCAGTGATAGCAAAAGGAAATCATTACATACACCCTTCAGATTATACTCAATGATTTTGGTAACCTTTGCAAGAAGCATCCTCATTATCTCCCGGCTGTTAGGCTGATAATCAAAGTCCGGCTTTATAATCAATGCTTGATAATATCCTTCAATAAAGTTCAAATCATAATCCTGATTTATACTGCACAAATCCGACTCATTAAGTGCTGGCAGGTCAGAACCGTTATATACATGGGATACGAACTCAATCCTCAGCCTTTTTGCGCCTTCCAGACGCTGCATTTCCTGTCTTGACCTTTCAGAATACTTTTCAACCATTTTTGTCAAGGCTGTGTTGATCTCATTTTTATTAAGGGGCTTCAGCAGATAATCTTTAACACCGTACTTAATGGCGTTGTGGGCATAGTCAAAATGCTGGTATCCGCTGATGATTATGAAGTCAATATTGGGATTGATCTCTTTTGCATGTTTGATCAACTCAATCCCATCATATCCCGGCATCCTTATGTCGGTAATGACAATATCCGGTTGATGCTGCTTAATCATCTCCAGTGCAGCCATACCATCCTGGGCTGTTGCTGTTAGCTCAAGGCCCAGGCTGTCCCATTCTATAAGATTTTTTATCAGCTGTGATACCTTTGGCTCATCATCAGCAATAATAACTCTATACATATGTTCACCCTCTATCCAAAAATCCTTGGACTAACAAACCGGGCTCCTATTCTCTGAAGCTTAAGCTCCATTTCCCAGGCAACATGACATCATATTCTTTTCAATATATCCTCTATTGAAGGAATAGAAGGGATTCCCCCATAGTTTTCTATACATAGGGAAGCAGCAGCATTGGAAAAGGAAAAAATCTCACCCAGTTCCTCTGCAGTAAGTCCGCTGATATCACCTTTACTGAGGATCTGATGGACGACTGCTCCAAAAAATGTATCCCCTGCCCCGGTAGTATCGACAGCTCTGCTCTTATAGCCTTTTACAACTCCTTGACCGTTTCTGTGATAGTAGAAAGAACCTTTCTCCCCAAGAGTCACACAGACAAGCTTTATTCCACCCCTGTGCAGCTCCTCAGCTGCTTTGTGAAAATCATCCTCTCCGGTTATAAGCACCGCCTCTTCTTCAGAAACCTTTATGATATCCGCATATTCAACTCCCAGACGCATTCCCTCAACAGCCGCTGCCTCTGTTGGCCATAGAGCAGGCCTGTAATTTGGATCGTAAGTGATAAGCTTCCCTTTTGTTTTTGCATATCTGACCATATCATATACTGTTGATTTGCTTGGTTCATTGGTAAAGGAAAGGGATCCGAAATGCAGAGCTCTTGTATTATCAAGCATGCCGTAATCTACATCTGACTTTTCAAGCATCACGTCTGCACAGCCATTGCGATAGAAGCTGAAACTCCGGTCACCTTTTTCATCAAGATGCACAAAGGCTAGTGTTGTATTGTAATCCTCAGAATAAATAAGGCCTGAAATATCAATGTTCTCTGCCTTTAGTACACTTCCCAGATGTATCCCAAATTGATCCTTCCCTACTTTCCCGATAAAAGCTGTCTTGGAGCCTAGTTTCTGCGCCATAGTAAGCATATTGCAAGGGGCACCTCCGGGATTCTCCTTGAAAAACATACCTTGTTCATTCCTTATGGGAGTAAAATCAATAAGCAGCTCTCCTACTGCAATTATATCAAACATCTTATTCACCTAACACCTTCGAATATTCGTTACACAGAGGATGTAGTATCGGTTCATCCTCTTCGACCTTTGAAAACCTGCTTACATCTTCAGCATTGAAATTATCCGTATTATCGTCATTGATGGAGGATACCTCTCCGCATATCAGGTCGCCGCAGCCCTTCTTGGCCCAGAAAAGATGGTACATATACGGTCTCAGGGTTATACTGTGACCGGGATAAATATCAATTTCTTCGCCGGCATCAAATACATAGTTCACTCCGTCCATATCAACCCTGACCTTTGATTGGTAATCCACTTCACCATTCTCCAGGGAGTTGTACAGTTTGATTGCCAGTACTCCACCCGCCCTGTTTATTATGTCCTCGGTCTTACTGGCATGATGGTGGATTGGAAGCCTCTGACCATCCTTCAGTATAATTAGCTTCTCAGCATAGGGAGTACCGATCCTGTTGTCCTTTAAGGAACCGTTTCTCAGTGTGAACAGTACTGCTCCCAGTTCATCAAATTTGTCTTTCCCATAATCCGTTATATCCCATCCTAGCATTACCTCTCTAATTGTGTCCAGATTATGTTTGCCGGATTTCCACTCCTCCATTGTCCAATATCCAAAGGGAGGAAGCTTGATATTGCTTTTTTCAAGCAGAGCCTTGGACCTCCTGATCTCCTGATTAATTTGAGAACGTTTCATACTTTACCTCCTATTTAAACATCGCATATTTATACTTATCCTAATATATTCCATACAGCCTGTTGTTAGAATTGTACTATTTCGAGCTGATAGCCCCTAAGGTCCATCAGGTTTTCATCCAGATCCCTGGGCTCACCTACATAAAAACTTGGGGGAGTATCCGAAGGTGTCACGCAGGTCTCCACATGGGGATAGTATGGGTTCATTGTGAAAAAACTCAGATAGGGATTGTTAACCTCACAAATAATTGAAAGGAAGTCGTCAGCTGACAGTGTGCCTGCTTCAATTTTCAGAATCAGTTCATCCTTTGCAGCCAAGCTTACTGTCAATATCAAGCCTGTCATTCCGGGCTTGTCAATAAGCATAAAATCCTCTTTATCACTATGGTACATAAAATTTCTTGGCTCAGTGGTATTGATTGTCACACATATCAGCTTATGAGGACCGAACCTGGAGTCCGTTGAGTATACTGTCTCACACCTGGACTCACCTTCTCTTGTCATTAACGGGTCATGACCGGGACAGATCCTTGTTATAACCCTCTTCTCCTCCAAAAAAGCCATGATTTCCTCTGTTGCTTTAACAGGTTTGACAGTTATTTTCATATAGCCTCCTTAAAGAACAACTTTGTTACTATTTGTAACTAACTAAATTTTATCATTTTTCCAAATAAAGGTCAAAATCAAAAGCTATTTTTCCGAAAAAAAATTATCGGAAAAATAGCTGAAAAACCATGGCTTTTGTTGTAAGCTTCTGAGCCTCTAATTTTATCTGAGTTCCACCGATCTGAATACTTCATTTATTACCAGGGCAACACTTCCAATACATATCATGTCCTGATCTATCTCACTTACATAAATAGGCGTATTTACAGCATTATTTGAAAACACATTTGAATCAATGGCTTTTATAGCAGATTCAGCAAAATACCTGCTCTCTTGCGGTACAATACCTCCCAGAACCACAGCCTGGGGATTGAATATGTTGATAAGATTTGCCACTCCTGCCGCAAGCCTTCCTGCACTATCCCCCAGGATTTCTTGTACCTTAGGCTTTGTCTCCAATTCTATCACGTCTTTGAACTTAAAACCTTCTTCGGATATTCCTAAGGCTTTTACAGCTTCATTGGTTATCGCCCCAGCTGACACATACATTTCTATGCACCCTCTGTTACCGCAGTAGCACTCTCTTCCTTCATACTCTATGATACTGTGGCCGAATTCT
>JAWLHF010000099.1:0-12223 GCA_041690515.1 Clostridiaceae bacterium
TATTATCCTTTTAAAGGATAATGAGTTTTTCTGCCTTACCGGAAAAGGTGTCAAAAATATAGAACTGCTTGTAAGACTGATTTATCGTCTGGGTAGATACTCAAGGGAAAACACGGATTGGAGATATGATACTGCTCTTGTGAGGCTCCTAAAAGAGATTGAAGCCCTCGGTAATGAGTTTTTAAAGAGCGGCAGCTGCTGTGCCGGGTTAGTCAAACCATTGAAGCAGGAAAAAAAGGAGCAAATAGTGCAGTCATACAGTGATGCCTTTGGGGAACAGCTTACAGATAAGCAGCTGATTGCGTATTATGATGATACTCTAATGCTGACAGGAGAGAAGGGCATGGTGTTTACGCCGGATGCATTGTATATCAACCGTGAGGGACAGCTGGAGAAAATCACATTTTTAGAGATGTCCGATAGGCCGGTATATGAGGAGGAAGAGACCAAAGATTTGACAATTGTATCTTCCAAAGGAAAGGTGTCCATACATATTTCGGATACTAACGCCGGAAAATTGATGTTCGAAATCAGCGCATGTTTGTATGACTATTACAAATGCCTGGTATAATCACTAGTTAATATTTGGAGGGGTTCATATGAGAGTTTTTTCTTCAAAGGGCAGAATCAAAAGGCTGGAATTCTTATTTGGAAGCATTGGTTTGTTTTTTCTGCTCTGCATGTGTATACAGATTATTGGGGCAATATTTGACAGCGATATAATTCTTATTGCACTGGTACTGCCTATGATAGGTTTATGGATATATATACAAAACTGCTTGATAATAAAGCGCTTTCATGATTTAGACCAGCCGGGCATACATGCTCTGTATTTTTTAATACCGCTTTATAATATTTATCTGTTTTTTCATCTCTCTGTAAAAAAAGGCGAAGACAGTAAAAACAGATATGACGAAAATATGATTGTTTTTAAGGAAGCTGCCTTCGAGAAGGAATCACCATACATTTATCAATTTCCTGCCATAGAAAAGGATGCCAATAAGGCTATAGAAAGAGAGCGTATTGACGAAGAAGCTGTCTCCAGAATCAGAGAGCTCAAAGCCTTAGTTGAAAGAAGAGAAATGGAAAGCAGAAGGATTTCGGATGAAACCTCCTGTGACTCTTAGGAGGGAAATGTATGCCTGAAAGAATAAGAAGCGCCGGTAGGTGGATCAGCAAATATCTATGGGCGATAACTGATATTGTTGTGATCATAAGCGGTACATATCAGTACTATTTATACTATTCACAGGAGAATTTAACGGCAGATACTTATAGGCTGGTGCTGGAGAGCCTTTATAGTGCCATCAGACTATTCAGTATTGAATCTGATATAAGCTCAATAAGCGATATGACAGTCATGTTCCAATTTGTTAGGTGGCTTGCTGTATTTGCAGTCGGATTGACATTGATAAAAGCGGTTGAGGTCGCATTTTATCAGCGGTTTGCCAGATGGTCCATGCTGATATTCGGAAATCACTACATAATCTGTGGTTTGAACGAATTTTCCTTTGAGCTTATCAGTGAGCTGCTGTCCAAAAGGGAAAAGGTCATTGTCATAGAACGGGATGAGAATAATCAATATGTAAAGCAGCTGCTGGAGAAAAATGCATTGGTGGTTATTGGAGATGCTGCAAGCAAACTGATGCTAAGCAAGGCTGGTCTGAGAAAAAGCAAGTGCTTGATAATTTATGACACAGAGGACGCAGTCAATGTTGAAGTTACCATATGTGCAAATGATATTTTAAGCAGCAGTGGAAACGGTAAACTTGTCAGGTTTGCGGAAAAGCTAACTAAATACCTTGAAGAAAAGCAGTTGAAATGCTATGTGCATATCATAAATAAGGAATATGAAAAGGTGTTCGAGCAGGTTTTTGGCAGAGAAAAGCAGATTGATGATAAAAAGCTGGATATAAGGTTTTTTAACATTTACCAAAACAGCGCAAGGGCATTGTTCGAAAGACATCCCATATACGAAAGCATAAGCATGAAAGAGCTTTGGGAGGAGCATGGGAAAGCACCTCACATATTGGTTATAGGCTTTGGGCATATGGGGCAGAATATTGTCCTTCAGGCTGCGCGTTTGGGGCATTTTCCCTATGAAAAGCAGGTGAAGATCACTGTTATAGATAAAAATATCAAGAGTAAACAGGAAGTGTTCCTGCTCAACTACCCTTACATAAGCAACGCATGTCAGATTGATTATGTAGAATACGACATACAGCAAAAGTGCTTCTACGATGAGTATCTGGGTAAAACCAACGAATATGATTATGTGATAAATTGCATTGATAACGATCAAATGACTTTTATCAGCTCCATCCACATCATTAACAGATATAATAGAGTTCCCATAGCAATCAGGATGTCAGGAAACACCAATTTATCCGCATGGATAGAGGATAATAGGGAGGACTTTAAGAATGTCTTTACCTTTGGGAATATTAGTGAACTTTCGGGAATAAAAAGCATTATCGATGAAAAAATTAACGACCTTGCTAAGGCTATTCACGATAACTACAATGATGGTCTGGAAGATGGGGAAGTAAAGCATCAATGGAATGAATTGGATATATTCAGCAAGGGTTCTAATTACGCTCAGGCCGATCATATCAGGACCGTTCTAAATCTGGTCGGCCTTACAATTAAGACAGAGGAAGCGTTGCAGGATGAAGATCATGTAATCAATAGCTTTAAAGAGTATTTATCAGTGATAGAACCTAAACTGGATGAGCTTTCCTCTATTGAACACAGCAGATGGATGGCCTTTCATTACATAGAGGGATGGACCGTGCAAGATAAATCCTTGAGGAAGGACACTGTAAGAAAAAAACACCCCTGTTTAGTTAAATGGGCTGATTTGGATCAAGTATCAGCAGCACATGGAAAAGACTACAAGAAGTATGATACAAGGAACATAGTGGAAATATACAGGCATGTAGAAAGAGTAGGGGGAATTATAGTCTCTGATAAGGAGGAGTGTTAACGTGTATATACCAAAACCAATAGATACATCTAAGGTAGAAATACCATTGGAAATAGAGAAATTGATCGAATGCCTTGCAATGAACACACATGAAGTATGGGCAAGGCAAAGACTGAATGATGGTTGGAAGTATGGGCCGGTACGTAGTGATGAAAAAAAGGAGCATCCTTGTCTGATACCTTATGAAAAGCTCCCCGAAATAGAAAAGGAATATGACCGGATAGTATCGACTGAGGTAATAAAAACAATAATTGCATTAGGGTTTAAAATAAAAAAATGAGAATCTTCCCCGTTATGTTGCTGATATAACAGAAAACAACTTTTTCCATAGCAAGTAATAACAGCAGCATCCCGTAAGGGATGTTGTTTAATTTGTAGGGGCGTGCATTGCGCATCTATTCAATATTGGGAGTGAACAAGGTAATATAATTATTATTACTAAATTCTACTTATTAAGATAAAGTTCAACATAATATGCTATAATATCAGTAAACCATAGAAGTACAGGGGGATAAAGATGAGAAAAGCTATACTGTTTGTTATTACATTTATACTAACTTTATCATTTGCTATAGTCGCAAACGCAGAAGAAACCAATATAAAAATATACCTTGAAGGTAAAGAACAAATAATTCGTCCAGAGCAGGGAATCCCTTATATAAATGTCAGCACTTTAAATCCTATTGGGAGAATAATAATTCCCCTTGATTTTGTCTCAGAAAGTTTGGGACATAAGGTTGAATGGAACGAAGTTGCTCAAACAGCTATCATTGATAGTAAATATAAAATTAAAATAGGAAAAAGACTGATAGAGAGTAAAGATATAAATTATGGATTTGGATATGAGCCTATAATTAAAGATGGAAAGGTCTATGTCGAATTAAGACTTGTAACACAAGCATTAGGCTATGAATATGATTATGAGAAACCGAATATAGATAATGGTTTTAATTATGTTGTAAATCTAAAACGAAAAACACAAGCCCAAAATAACGGAGCATTTAGCTTTGTAAGAATGAATACGGATATTGTAACACCGAATTATAATAGTATTACAAATGTAAGAATTTTAATCAATGGAAGCTCTCTGGATCTTGCCCCTAAACACGGATATCCTTTTATTGATGGACAAGGTAATGCAATGATACCCTTAAGAGTAATCTGCGAAAAATTAGGGCATAAGCTTGGATGGGATCAAATCACTCAAACAGCAACAATTGATGGTAAATATAGCATTACTATTGGTCGAAATACGGTAAGGACAGAGAATGAAAGCATTATTATGGATGGTAAAGCTATTACAAAAGATGGCAAGACATATGTTCCATTAGAACTCATTAATGAAGTATTAGGATATGAAATAGATTATAGGGAGCCAATACAAGGTAATAGATACACTCATTTGATCAATATTATTAAAAAGGATATGGTTGTAAGATCATTAAACCCACCAATAAGAGAGGGAAATACATATAAAATCATTACCGAAAGCGGAATTATTGAGTTAAATCTTGATACGGATATTGATCGGTATGGTGCAGTTAATGAAGAAAAAGCAGAAGAACTTCTTGCTGGATTTTATGACTCAATAAAGTTAACAATTAACGGAGACAATATTAATATAATAATGTATAAACCCGAATTACCAACTGATATAGGTATGGATTATTCAGCTTCATTAAGTGCAATAATGAAGCCCGGCAGAGGATATGGTCCGGATATGGGTTTTTGGTCAACAGGTGGGCCAAGTCCCTTTGTAACCTTAAGGGATGATGACTATATGGAAATTGATTTTAATGAGATATCAATATCAGATATAGAATATATAATGTTTAGCGGCCGAATAAACCATAAGGGGGCGACTTCAATTCGTTATATAGCAATATTAAATAATAATAAAAGAGCTGTAGGTGAAAATGCATATTTGTTTGATTAAAAAAGTACCAGGGAAAGCTCCTAAAACAGAAGGCATCAAATAAAGGTAACTTGAGTTTGAACACAATTATCTTTCGTTATACAATGGAAAAAACCATAAAAGCGAGGTTGTATCATGACTAAACATCATATCTATACAATGAGTGTTGCAAGAGTCTATCCCCTTCTTGTTGCGAAGGCGGAGAAAAAAGGACGTACAAAAGCAGAAGTCGATGAAATCATCTGCTGGCTTACAGGATATAGTCAGGAGGAAGTAGAAAAGCAACTGGAAAAACAGGCAGACTATGAGACTTTCTTTGCGGAAGCTCCCCAGCTGAATCCTTTGCGGTCTTTGATAAAAGGTGTGGTCTGTGGTGTCCGCGTGGAGGACATCGAAGAACCGACTATGCGTGAAATTCGCTATTTGGATAAGCTGATTGATGAGTTGGCAAAGGGAAAAGCGATGGAAAAGATTCTGCGGAAATAAACAAAATTAAATCAAAACAAAAGAGACGGTTCTTTTTACTTCTTGTGAAAGCAAAAAGAACCGTCTCTTTTAATTTTTTTATTTATTGGCACAGCACAGATAGTATAAGTACTACATAGCATGTAGTAAGACAAGTATTAGAAATGTAGAAAAGGAGATGCTTTTATGGCTTTTAACAACTCGTTTATAATATGTAAGCCAAAATCATGTACTTGCTCATCAGAAGGACATGATTCTTCATGTACCTGCCCATTGACCGAATTGGTTAGAAATGGAGGATTTGAGGAGCTATTTTTGTTTGGACCGGTAGGTGAGGAAGCTCGTTTTGTTGGATGGACATTTGAAGAAGATGATGGGATGGGCTTTTTTGTTGGGACTCTAGCTTATGAAGGGATTCAAAACATAACCTTTTTTACACAGCCAAGTGAAGCAGTTCGAACAAAGGCAGCTAGAATATTCCAGAATGTTCCTGTTACCCCTGGCTGTCTGCTGCAATTAAGCTTTGCAGAATTCCTAAATACCACAGGCAGAAATTTTGATGATTTGGATGTATCCGCGAGAGTATATTATGGGGATGCTTCCTTTGAATCGCCTAATCAGACAGATTTGATAAGGATAGATATTGATTATGACAACGGGCAAGAAGAGCTTGGCTACAACTATCATCAAAAGGTTGCATCAGTTCCTGTTCCTTTCAATATAACCAGCGTCACAGTAGAATTTTTTGTCGTTGCCAGAGATGCAGCTATTGCTGATAATGCTACTGAGTGGTTGTTGGATGGTGTCTCTCTTAGGTCTGTTTCTCAAATCCGCAGCTTCTAGAAGAAAAATAAGCTGTCTGCTAATAGACAGCTATTTTGTGCTTTAAGAACAGCAAAGACGGGGAAGGACTGCTTAAGTCTACAGTTACAGCCCTTGTACTTGTCTGAATATACTATAACTGAAAAGCATCCAATACCTCAAGTTGGTCAAAAAAGGAGCGTGGGAATCAATGGCAAGCACAGGTGCGACCAGAATCAACAGGAATAAGAAGGCAAGTGTGGGAGAAAAACAAAAAACAGGTAAATCAAATAATAGAAAAGTAATCCATGATGATGACCCAAAGATAGCAAATAGATATGAAAGCAGAACAGACAGCGGTATAACTGGAAGAAATAAAAAGAAGAATAATGAAAGCAGATATTGAACTAATAGCAAAGGAGATGGTCTTATTGCTCTTGCGAAAGCAGGAAGAAGAGCCATCTCCTTTGCTTTTTCCCTTTTGCTTTGCTTTGAACTTTTTGTAAATAGGATTAAAAATAGTGATAATATCGCAAACTAGACATGGTTTGAGGTGTTGCATTCCAGTAGCGCTTCTCTAACCAAAGATTTCATCTATGATTATACATATAATCACAGATATAAAAATCTAACTTGGGAGGAAGTCATATGACAAACAAAAATTCACAGGAATTCAAACCCTTTATTCCTGCGAACAAGATAGTGCCGGAATTTACCGTCACATCCATTATACTTGGGATTTTATTAGCAATCATTTTCGGTGCTGCAAATGCATACCTGGGATTAAGAGTCGGTATGACCATATCGGCATCTATTCCGGCTGCGGTCATCTCAATGGGAATAATTCGTGGCATTTTGAAAAAGGAATCAATACTTGAAAATAACATTGTGCAAACAGTCGGTTCAGCAGGGGAATCCTTGGCAGCCGGGGCGATCTTTACTTTGCCTGCGATGTTTATTTGGATGAAAGAGTGGGGGATGGGTACACCCAGTATTCTTGAAATCACGGCAATTGCATTATGTGGGGGTATTTTAGGCACACTCTTTATGATTCCGCTGCGAAAAGCCTTGATTGTAAAAGAGCATGGTGTTTTACCCTATCCCGAGGGAACTGCTTGTGCGGAGGTTCTTCTGGCAGGAGAAGAAGGTGGAGAAAAGGCTGCAGTAACATTTATCGGCTTAGCAATTGGGGCAGTCTATAAGTTTATTGCTGACGGACTAAAATTATTCCCTGGTGAGATTGAAACCGAAATTCCGGGATATCGTGGAGCTGCTATCGGGGTGGATGTATATCCTGCATTGTTAGGTGTCGGTTTCATCATTGGCCCCAAGATATCCGCATATATGCTGGCAGGAGCTATATTAGGCTGGTTCGGACTTATTCCGCTGATACTCAATATCGGAAGCATGGGTGATATTATCATGTATCCGGCTACAGATCCAATCAGCCAACTGGGATACTGGGGTGTCTGGGACAATTACATCCGTTATGTCGGCGCCGGAGCTGTGGCATTCGGAGGTATTTTCAGCCTAATTAAATCATTGCCGCTGATAGTTGCTACATTCAGGGATTCCATGAAGGATCTGGGCTCGACCAAAAGAGAACAGGGCAGAGAAAGAACAGATCGAGATTTGCCAATGACGATTCTTATTATCGGTACATTAGCCGTTATTTTAGCAATGATGATGCTCCCCTTTGTACCGGTTGGTTTCGCCGGCGGCTTATTGATTGCTGTCTTCGGGTTTTTCTTTGCTACTGTTTCTTCCAGGATTGTCGGTCTGGTCGGTTCCTCGTCAAATCCAGTATCGGGAATGACTATTGCAACACTCATCATTACAGCCATAACCTTCAAAGCATCCGGTAACGACGGACAGGCAGGCATGATTGCTACTTTGACGGTAGGTGCTATTATCTGCATTATAGCAGCAATGGCTGGGGATACGTCCCAAGACTTGAAAACGGGTTTTCTGGTAGGTGCAACACCGAGCAAGCAGCAGGTAGGTGAAATGATAGGTGCTGTTGCGTCAGCTTTTGCAATTGGTTATGTTTTGATTCTCCTGAATAATGCATGGGGATTCGGTTCATCTGAGCTTCCTGCACCGCAAGCGACTCTTATGAGGTTGGTTGTTGAGGGTGTTATGGGTGGCAACCTTCCATGGGCACTTGTATTTACAGGTGTAGGTATAGGAATAACCATCGAATTGCTGGGGCTTCCTGTCCTTCCAATCGCTATCGGGCTTTATCTGCCTATTCATCTATCGACGCCTATCATGGTTGGCGGTATCATAAGGGGATTACTGGACAAGAGGCTTGCAAAGGTTGAAGGTAATGAATCTGAAGAAAACAGCATCAAGCATAAAATTGAGAGCGGTATCCTATATGCTTCCGGCCTGATTGCCGGGGAAGGTTTGATTGGTATACTGCTTGCAGTATTCGCTGTTGTCGGATTAAATACTGCAATAAACTTTAACCTTGGACAAATCGGTGCATTGCTATTCTTCATAGGATTGTCATATTCCCTGATTCATTTCTCAATATTAAGAAGACACAATTAAAAACTTTCACAATCGGGGGGATATGAATGTATCCCCCCGACATTATATAGAGGTGGAAAATGGTAAAGAAAAAATGCAGACAAGTTAATTTTTTGGATATGGTGCCTTCAAAAAGTGAAAAGATACGTTGGGTGGTCTTGGAGAATGAGATCATACAAATTCAAATTGACAGGAATAGTTGGTTGAATCGAGCAGTACGCTTATTCTTCAAAACGCCGGAGATGATAAAAATAGATCTGGATCAATATGGGAGCTTTATCTGGAATATGATGGACGGCACCAGGAATGTCGGGCACATAGCAGATGAGTTCAAAGCTTGCTTTGGGGAGGAAGTGGAGCCTCTGTATCAGCGATTGGGTACTTACATTAATATTTTGAAAAATAATGATTTCATAAGGATATGATACCTGAGAAAACTCAACAGTCAATAAATAGATAGACTATGCAGGGGAGACATCAGATACCTTCGCATTTGATGGGGCTTAGACATACAGCACCATAAAATACGGAGGTTTTTAATCGAAGGATTAAGTAGTATAATATTCATATGCAGGTTAGAAGGATAATTAACATTCTTTTTAAGGGGATGTCTATGTGAAAATATCGAGGGAGTGCATTCATTGTCTTGCCAGACAAGCAGTGGAAATAGCAGAAGAAGCGACAAGCAATAAAGCAATGCAGGAAGAGATAATAAAGAGGTCATTGAAAGAATTGGGAGAAATGGACTTCAATGAAACAGCACCGGAAATAGCTTTCAGGATGCATCAGCATGCAAAAAGTATAACCGGCGTAGCTGATCCCTATTTGAGACTAAAAAAGCAGTACAATGAGATTGCCGAAGGGATCTACGACAGGATCATCAGGGAAAAATGGCTGGATAAGGCGGAGGATCCCTTTGACATGGCATGCAGGCTGGCTATTGCCGGGAATATTATAGATTTTTCAGTTGGGCTGGAACTGGATCAGTCAGATATTGTAAAATCTGTAGATGACAGTATAAAACACGATATTTTCGGTACAGGCACGGCTGCTTTGAAATATGCTATTGAAAAGGCAAATAAGGTCATGTATATTGCAGACAATTCCGGTGAGATCATATTTGATAAGTTTCTCTTGAATTGTATTCCATTAAATAAAGTTACATATGTGGTAAAAGGCGGCCCGATAGTTAATGATGCGACCATGCAGGATGCAATAAGTACAGGTGTTGCAGCCATGGTAAGGGTAATTGACAATGGGCATTCTGCACAGGGGACGGTTTTAAAGGATTGCTCAAATACATTCAGACATGAATTTGATGAAACAGACCTTGTTATTAGTAAAGGGCAGGCGAATTTTGAAACTTTGAGTGATATTGAAGACAAGACTATTTTCTATATGTTGCGGGCAAAATGTAAATCAGTTGCATCAGCTATAGGATGTAAGAGGATGGACTATGTTTTGACCAGTAACCGGGCTATATGAAAAAGGGTTTTGCATGAATTGGAATGAGTACGTCACAGAACTAAAATACAGGAGTGAGGTATATGAAAAAAACAAAAGAAATGATAAAAGAGGCAGCAATATGGGCAGGGCTCAACAAGCCGGATCTGCCCATACAGGATGCAGATATTATTGTTTTTGGTATCCCTTATGACGGGGGAGTAAGCTTCAGAAATGGGGCAAAAGATGCACCGGCTGCCCTTCGGGAAATCACCTATACTATAGCACCAACTACAGAGTATTTTGAAGATATATCCGGGCTTAAAATACTGGATATCGGGGATTTTGATTCACCTGTTCGTGAGAAGTTGTTTGCTGAAGTTGAGAATAAGGTATATGAGCTTGTGAAAAAGGACAAATTCTTTACTATGATTGGCGGGGACCATTCTACGACAATACCTGTGCAAAGAGGGATAAACAGGGCTTTGCAAGAGCCTTTTGGTATTATACATATAGATGCCCACTTTGATCTTTGTGATACTTTGGAAGGAGATCACCTTTCCCATGGCTCCACTGAACGCAGAGCACTTGAGCTTGATAATGTGAATTCAACGGAAAATATTTATTTTATCGGTATCCGTTCAATTGAAATGGATGAGTTGGCGTTTATGAGAAATAATAAGGTTCATGTTATCAATGCCCATGATTTTCATAGATTGGGTGTTGATAAGGTTATAGATGCAGTAAAATCTCAAATGGGAGCATTTAAGAAAATATACTTGACCTTGGATATTGATTGTCTCGACCCGGCTTATGCTGCAGGAACCGGAACCCCTCAGTTCGGGGGTCTTTATTCTCGGGATCTTCTGGATCTTCTTAAAGGGTTGTTTGAGCTTCCTATAATCGGTTTTGATGTGGTTGAAATTGCACCCAAACTAGATCCCTCTCTCACTTCACTATTTGCCGGCAGAAAAATCATTACCGAGTGTTGGGGGCATCAGTATAGAAAAATGAAAAAGCATGATGCCTGATAATGAGGACGGTTTTTGCTTATACATAGATCAAGGGAGGTATGATCATGAAATATACAGTCAACCCCGAAGTATTTGCCCTTAATCCGCGGCTTCATTTCGGAATTCTGATAGGAAAAGGACTTAACAATAGTGAGTCAACAGCATCGGATGTGGATTTGATGAGGTGTGCAGAGAATTATGTGAGGCAGAGGATTAAGACTGAAGAGCTTAGGGATCTTCCAATTATCAAAGAGTACCGCAGCACCATGGAAAAGGCAGGTATAAATCCTAATAAGTATTTGGTATCTACTGAGGCTATGCTGAAGAGAGTGTTGAAGGGTAACAATCTTCCCACAATCAATGCACTGGTGGATTTATGCAACGTTGTTTCCTTAGAGAATCAGATTTCCCTGGGAGGCCATGATCTAAGGGATATACATGAGGACTTGAGTGTTTGCTTCAGTAAAGGGACAGAAAGGTTTCTGCCCTTTGGTGCAACGGAATATGAAGCAGTAGAAGAAGGAGAACTGGTTTTTACCAGCGGTGATATTGTCCAGACAAGAAAATGGATTTGGCGTCAAAGTGAACTGGGCAAAATGATGTTGGATACAAAAGATGTTTTCTTTCAGCTTGTGGGCTTTGAGGACAGTAAGGGAAGTCCTTTGATAAACGCCCTTGATTCACTGGAAAAACTTATAGAAGAAAGGTTTGGCGGTACATACCAGAGATTTGTGGTGAATCAAGCAAATCCTGATATTGAGTTTTAATAAGTGCCAGGCACCGAACAAAAGAACTTATTAGAGAAAAGTGAAAGTTCGAAAATTCGGTGGCTGGTACCTTTTATATTATTTACATAATGATGCAATTGGTAATATAATTATCATAATGGATGAGGTGTTGTATATTCAGGGTTCATCAAATTATTTTGCAGTTTTCATACGAAATTATGAAAACCATATTATTTAATAAAGCGATAGTGTTAACTAATCTATGAAAACTCAGTTTAAGGGAAGAAATGCCAGAGGACATAAAAATGTAACATGAAAAGATCCTTCAACCCCTCAA
>JAWLHF010000100.1:0-11908 GCA_041690515.1 Clostridiaceae bacterium
CACTGTACCTATGTCTCCTATGAATACGTTCTCCCTGCTAACACCCATCTTCTCTGCCAATTGCCCATGCTGCTTAAGGTGTCTGTATTCCCCGTGGACTGGTACGAAGAATTTAGGTTTCACCAGAGCCTGCAAAAGCTTCAGTTCTTCTTGATATGCATGGCCTGATACATGGATGTCTGCCAAAGACTCATATATTACATCGGCACCTTTTTTAAACAATTGGTTTATAACACGGGAAACAAGCTTTTCATTTCCCGGTATAGGTGTAGCTGAAATAACCACCCTGTCTCCAGGAATTATTGACACTTTGCGATGCTCAGAGGTAGACATACGTGCCAATGCTGACAGTGGCTCCCCCTGGCTCCCTGTTGTAAGTATCATTATCCTTTCATTAGGATATTTTTCTATCTGATCTACATCTATCATTACACCTTCGGGCATACTGATATAGCCCAGATCACATGCTACTCCAATAACATTAACCATGCTCCTGCCTATTACGGCAACCTTCCTGTTGAACATGACAGCTGCGTTTATTGCCTGCTGTATCCTATGGATATTCGATGCAAAGGTTGCAAGTATGACCCTCCCGCTGGCGTTCCTGAAAAGCTCTATGAAGGTCGTTCCTACAGTGCTCTCTGACATTGTATAGCCAGGACGTTCAACATTGGTGCTGTCCGACATCAATACCAGTACACCCTGTTTCCCAAGCTCCGCAAATCTGTGCAGATCTATGATATCACCGTCAATGGGCTGATAGTCGATCTTGAAGTCGCCTGAATGCACCACTATGCCTACAGGGGTGTGAATAGCTATGGCAACAGAGTCAGCGATGCTATGACTGGTCTTGATAAACTCAGCCTCAAGCTCTCCTATTTTTACAGTGTCCTTTGGTTGTACCGTTTTAAGCTCTACCATCGAGAGCAGACCGAATTCTCGAAGTTTGTTCTCCACAAGACCCAGAGTCAGTTTTGTTCCATAAACAGGAACATTTATCTGCGGAAGCACATATGGAAGTGCCCCTATGTGGTCCTCATGACCATGAGTCAGCAGTATAGCCTTGACTTTCTCCTTATTCTTCACCAGATATGTAACATCTGGTATCACAAGGTCTATTCCGAGCATCTCTTCATCAGGAAATGCAAGGCCGCAGTCTATAACTACTATCGTGTCCTTATACTCGATGGCCGTCATGTTTTTTCCGATCTCATTCAGGCCTCCGAGAGGTATCAGTTTTAATTTTGCCTTACTTTTAGCCACTTTCTTAATCAATCCTTTCAATTTTTTTCCGATCCCGATTAACAAAATAATTATACTTTATTTTTTAATTTATGAAAAGCAAGAAGATACAAGCCTATTCAGGAAATCCAAAAGCCTTCCCAAAATTAGCTCACCCGCTTTTATCATCACTTAACTATATTTTCGTCAAATCAACCCGTTTTTATAACGCATTAAAATATAGTGCAATTAAAATGATTCTTCAAGAGTACATCATTGTTTTGTTTTTTACTTTTTCTTATATGCGTTTCATCAAAGGCTTCCTTTTCAAAAATAATTCAATAAAGGCCTTTGATATAACGAACCTCATACTGACAGATACATGTAAAACGGTATTGCATATGATATGCAATACCGTAAATTAATTTCTGCAATTCTCACAGTAGCCGAAAAATTTTACGTTATGATTGTTTATTCTGAAATTGTACTTCTTCTCTATCCCAGCCTCAAGCTGTTCTAAAAGATCCTCCTCCACCTCTATCACCTTGTTGCAGCCGATACATATAAGGTGGTGGTGCTGGTGGTCCTCATTCTGGTGGTTCAGCTCGTATCTGCTTCTTCCGTCGTCAAAATTATGCTTGTAAACGAGCCCTACCTCATCAAACATCTGCATTGTCCTGTACACAGTAGCAAGACCTATGTCCGGGCATCTGTCCTTTACCAGGTCATATATCTCCTCTGCACTTAAATGCTTCCCCTCTGTCTCTAAAATGATATCGAGTATAGAACGTCTCTGGGGGGTCAACTTATACCCTTTTTCCTTAAGCTTTTCCCTCAAATAGTCGAATTCTCGCACCAATACTTTCATCTTCCTTCATAAAACTTGTTACTGTCAGGACTCCCCATCAGTGAGAGAACATGCGGAGTACTGCATAACAGAAACAGCTGTGGGATTTTCTGAAAATATTTCCACCTTTATTACTCACTTTATATTATTATCTTATATACATTTTGTCAACTCTATATTTCACACTAAGAATTTTCTTGGTTAAAATCTGTCTTTTCTTTTTTCATGGCTGCTTCAGAACACTTCAGGCAATTTCCCGAGCAGGACATACTGCACTGTACTATCGTTCCGCATCTAGGGCATCTTCCGTATTCCTTCAGCATATATCCGCATTTGCTGCACTTTAAACTCTCTTTTATATCAGCCATGCCACCAATCCTCCTGTGATAAATGCTACTGCAAAGCTTCCTAACCATATAAGCAGCGCATCCTTTTTGCCTCTTTCCTTGAATATGACCAATATCGCAGCTATACATGGCACAAACAGTGTCATCACTATAAGGGAAACGAGCACCTGCTTTTGTGTCATTGCAATTGATGTGAGACCCGCAGCACCAAAGTCTCTCCTTATAATACCCATTATAAATGCAGTTGCTGTTTCAGGGGGAAGTCTTAACAGATTCTCCGTAATGGGCGACATCCAGCTCTGTATGCTGGCCAATGCATCAGTATATTCCAGTATGCTTATCAAAACAGCGCCGTAGATGAATAATGGCACAGCTTCCTTTAAGAACATCACCGTCTTTTGGAAAGTCTTCTTCAGCACATTGCCAAGAAGCGGCATCCTGATTGTGGGAAGGTCAATAAGCAGCTTGGAACTCTCCCCTGGCATCAGCTTGTTAAGCACAGTTCCTGCTATTACAAATACTGCAAGTATTACTACTCCGTATATCAGTACATATATCATATCCAATTCTGATATTAGTCCCATTATTACACCCAGCTGTGCGGAACAGGGTATTGCCAGGCCTAATAGGATTGTAGCGATTATCTTCTCCCTCTTTGTCCCAAGTATCCTGGTAGTCATGGTAGCCATTGTGACACACCCAAAACCCAGTATTATCGGTATTATCGCCTTTCCGTTAAGTCCAATTGAAATGAGCATTCTATCCACCAGTGCCGCTATCCTCGGCAGATATCCACTGTCCTCAAGAAATGCCATTAACAAGTAAAATCCTATTATAAGCGGCAGCAAGAGGCCGATTATATACACAGGCACCATTGTAAGCACACCGAATTCTCCAATCAATATTCTACCAAAAAAACTGCTTTCGTTTATAATAGGAGAAAGTAACGACAGGATAAAAGGCCTGTAAATGCCTTCCATAAGCGTTTCCTCTGTAAACCCTACCACTGTACCTGCAACAAAAATACCGATTATCTTGTACATGAGATATAAAGTCAGCGCCAGCATGGGAATCCCTGTAACAGGCTTCAGCATCCATCTGCCTAAGACTATACTGAAAGAAGCTCCTTTACTGCTCTCTTTCAAAATCTTATTGCAAATATCTTCAACAGCCTTACGCCTGTTAATATAAATCTCATCACGCAAGCCTGCAGTATCCATCCCATACCTTTGTGCTATTATCTCATCATCTTCCAGTATCATCAAGGCTTCGGCCTCGTTACACCCGCATACTGAAATATTCCTTATCCTTTCGGCCAGCTTTCTATCCCTGATACCCTGCCTTGCTTCCGACAAAGACCGGAGCACATCTTCCATACCTTTTCCTTTTGATGCTGCAGTAGGAATTACTGGAACGCCCAATAATTGTTCAAGCTGTTCTACATCAATAGTAATACCATTTTTTTGCAGCTCGTCCATCATATTAAGAGCAACTATCACAGGCTTTCCCATATCTATCAGCTGTTTTGTCAGAAAAAGATCCCTGTCCAGATGAACACTATCAACTACGTTCAGTATCAGATCCCCTTGCAATATAACATCTCTTGCAACAGTCTCCTCATCATTAAATGAGGATACTCCATAGACTCCGGGAGTATCCATAACCGTAAAATCCTTATATTTACCTGTACTTATATCGACTGTAGTACCCGGAAAATTCGAAACATCCACATAAATACCGGTCAGATAGTTGAAAAATATTGATTTTCCTACATTGGGATTTCCTACAAGTATAAGTTTTTTTTCTTTTATATTGTTGTAATCTACATTTATACTATTATGGCAACTGCTCATTATCTTTAATTCCTTTCATCACTTCAGTCCTTTATACAACCACATCAAACAAAGTATATTAAACCCCTTCAACCTCTATATCCTCTGCCAGTCCTCTTCCCACAGCCAGCTCCTGCAGCCTGTTCTGAAGTATGATAGGCCCTCCTGGCAGTATTTCACTGCATAAAAATGTCGCACCTTCATATATTCCTATCCTGATGGCTTGTGTCTTCAAGTCTGCATTGTCTATTTTCATTATCCTGACTCTGTTTCCCCGCTTAACCTTATCCAGTGTCATATCGTTTCCTCCAGTCTAATTGATATCCGTTCTCAATATGTCTACAATATAATGATATACTTATTGAGAATGATTGTCAATGGCATTTAGCGTGGAGGAGCATATTTTATTCTGCAAAAATTAAATGAAGCCGGTATTTCACCGGCTTCTTAATTTCCTAATTCGATTCTTCCCTCACCAATTCTTCATATGCTTCAATGACCATGTTGAGTTCTTGTTCCTCATCTATTCCTATGAGTATATCCTCTCCGTTTTCATCCTGCTCAATCCTGAGAACATATGCCTCATCCACTTCTTCTGCTTCAGGATCTCTGGTATCATCCCTCGGCAGCAATATTGCATATTCGTTCTCATCTACCTCTAAAGTAGCAACAACCTCAAACTCAGTTTCGTTGCCATCTTCATCGTAGAGCATGATTATGTCCATTTCATCACTCATTATATACTTCACCTCAAATCTTAATATGTGTAATTCACTAAGCTCCAAAATAATAATTTCGTACGTGAACTTAATGCTTTACCTGCAATCTTGCTAAAGCTATTTTATCCCAACGACCATATTGTGTCAATAAGGCCGGAGCCATATACTTATATTACAGTTACGGCAGTTTTTTCATGTTATCAAGATAGCCCTGCAATATCAGCACTGCAGCCAGCTTATCAATTACTTTTTTTCTGTCTTTTCTTCTTACATCGGCTTCAATCAGTGTTCTTTCCGCCGCACAGGTAGTAAGCCTTTCATCCCAAAGCTCTATTTCCAGGTCTGGGAATCTCTCTTTAAGCAGTTCTGAAAATTCTATTGTTTTTTCTCCTCTCGGACCAACAGTGTTGTTCATATTCTTTGGAAATCCGATAACTATTCTTTTAATATCTTTCTCACAAATAATGTTTTTTAAACTATCAATATCATAATTTAAGCTTTTTCTTCTTATTGTGGTTATTCCATGGGCTATCATGCCCAATTCATCACTTACAGCCACACCTATTGTCACATCTCCCAGATCCAAACCCATTATCCTCATACTATTTCTCCTTTGTTTATTTTCACCGCATGCTTCGTGCAGTAAACAGCACCTTGATTCTTTATCCGCCGTTAATATTCACTTACTCTATAAAATTACTTTATATGACCTTTATACAAAAATCCGGGCAATATGCACTGCAGTATCCGCAAAGTACACACTTACGGGGATCGACCACCGCTTTTCCATTTTCAAGAATTATGGCCTTATGTGTACACTTTCCGGCACAAGTACCGCAGCCGCTGCACCAGTAATCGATCAGCAATCTTCTTTGCTTTCTCTTTAGACTCTCTCTTATGTCCGCGGATACTGATCCCCCTTCAAACACTATAACATTATTCTTTACTTCTTCTGCATTCTGCATCCCCACTGCTATTGAATGCAGTGAGTCATTGGATAATACAAAATCAAAGCATTCCTCAGCATTTCTGATCAAGTTGCCTCCACCCAAAGGCTTCATTGAGAATATTCCCTTACCCCTGGCGGCTGCTTCTGAAACTGCCGCCAGCATTTCCTCAATGCTGCCGTCTATTATACCCAAGCCTCTTTTATTTACTATTGGGTGAATTACTTCAATTTCCTTATATTTTATGGAAGCTTTTACTGCAGATATAGCATGGGTGGATATTCCGAAGCTCCTTATATACCCCTTTTCCTTTGCCTCAACAAAGTACTCAATAGCATCCTGATGTCCTTTCAGTGTCAGCTCGCTTTCCTGCTCGTGAAGGGAAAATATATCTATATAGTCCGTACCCAGCTCCTTCAAAGCCTTTTTCAGGCTCTTTTCCGCTCCCTTCCGGTCATATGCATAGCATTTAGTAGATATAATAATATCATCTCTTCTGCCTTTCAAAGCTCTTCTTATATAATCATATGTTCTATACAATTCAGCTGTGTCAATAAAGTTAACTCCCATGTCAAAGGCTGTCCTTATGACCGATGCCCCCTCCTCCAATCCAAGCTTTGCCTGAAGAGGGCCTATTGTAAGGCTTCCAAAACATAGTCTTGATACCTTAAGACCTGTATTTCCCAACTCCCTGTATTCCATATTCAGCTTTCTATCCTTTCCCCCATGCTCATTATCAACATTGTAAATGCCATATATATCATCGCTGTCGCCGCTACTACTATCCCTGAATCATTTACTGCAAAACCAGTTATAGATAATACAGCTATGCTTATCCATGAATACCTTAGGTAACTGTACCTTTCAAACAGGCTTTGCAATTGTTTTCCCGGCCTGAAGAACATAAAGGCAATAATTATTATTATACTAATCAGCACCTTTGTCCAGATGGTATATCTTATAAGCCTGAGATTCATTGATATCTTCCTTTGTATAGTGGAAACAACCACTGCTAGTCCATTATTTCCTGCATCCTTTATGAGCCTGCCCATATGAGAAGGGCTTGTTAAACCAATGGAATCAGAGATCATCAATAAGGCTACTGCAGAAGCAAGGATCATTAAACCAAAGGAAACATTCCTTTTATTAAATTTTATACCATAAATAAGAAAGTACGCAAGTACATAACCTACAGCAGCCGCCAGAGCACCTCCAAAATTAGCTCCCATAAAGGTCAGGCCGAGAATTGCCGCACAGTTCAAAAAATAAAACGCCACGACTGCACCTTTAGGTTTCTTACCCATAAGCTCCATTAAGCAGCCTGCAGCCATAAGGGAACAGCCTGCAAATACTCCGGCATACTCGTTTCCTATACCGTAAAACCTTGCACCGATTATTGGGTCATATCCCAACACCGACTGTTTTATAAGTGGGCTTCCTGCAATGATATCAATAGTTAGTCCTGCTATCAGCAGCGTACAGATTGAAAATATAACCTTTATCTTGTCTTTCAATATACTCTGTAAAATCAGAGATAGCATTGCTGATGCCGCTATTGTGAAAATCATATAAACAGGCAGGCTTATTTCTCTGTATGAAGTCTTAATATAAAGAAGCGAAATTGGATATGAAAGCATGGTATATGCAAAAAAACTGCATGCCCTTTCCATAAAACCCCTATTCCTGCTTCTAAAAAACAATGTAGCCAGCAGAAACATGACCAGGGTTATGATTACCATGACCGCATAGGAGGTAAGTACAGGAGCCCTTAATAGTGATGTCCTGACTATATTTCTATTCATGGATACAAGGATTTCTCCCGGATCAACTTTTACTGCTTCCTTGATAGCACTTACCTTTGCATATCCCAGCTTGACTAAAATATAATCAGCAAGGTCTGTATTAAGTATGATACCCTCACGCCTTGTATTCTCTGAATACAGCAGCCCCCCTGCTTCTGCTTCATGTATGACCACCGGAGTCAGCTTGTTATTGCCAGCTGATGCCTCTCTTGAGGGATAAGTGGATATAAATATGATGGTTTTGGAGCCATCATAGTCTGCAATTTCCTTCATAAAGCTGTCAATATGACCAATTATTGCACTCTTGCATGACTCATAGGCCCCTTTGCTCATTGATCCCCTGAAGGACTCCAGCCTTTCCATATCTCCAGTTTCAATAACCATAAGTGAAGAAGCCGGCAGATATTGCTTGTACAATTCTGCCAGCTTCTTATAATCAGTTCTCGTTCCATAAGGAAACAACTGGTCTTTCAAAAGAATGCCCTCTGTTCGGCTATAGTCCACCGTCCCTTTGCTGTCTATAGCTATCAGCACAGAACTTCTGTCCTGTTCCTCTGTGTCTGCATTCCCAAGGTAGCATACAGTGCCACCGTTGTTTCTTATGTCATCACCCAGATACCCTATGTATTCCAGGTATCCGCTGTTATTGTTATCTTCTTTTATTTTTTCTATGTTAATATCTTTGCCTTTTAACTCAAGTCTTTTTCCGGAACCAATAATAAGCTTTGATTTCCTTGGGCTTGCTTTTCCTGTCTGCCTGTTGTTCATTAAAGCACAATTGCTCACTTCGATGAGATTGCCCATGAATTTCATCTTATAAAGATCTTCAATGGAAAGGTAATCAGCAACAACCATAATCACCTTGTTTTCCGGCATCTCACTGAACACGGTGCTGTCATCCTCCAATGAAAAGCAGCAGCCAGATATTGCATTTACTAATAAAAAGACCATCAAAGAAAAAAAAGCAAAAATGCTTTTAATCAATACAATCTCTCCTGAATATTGTTTTGACTACTTCCCGTCCACATATGCCCTTACAAGCTCTTCAAGGAGTTCATCCCTTTCAAGCTTCTTAATCAGGCTTCTTGCATTATTGTGACTTGTTATATATGTAGGGTCACCGGACAATATATATCCAACAATCTGATTTATGGGGTTGTAGCCTTTCTCCTTCAGTGCACTATAAACAGATAACAGTATCTCAGGTGCCTCATACTTTTTATCCATTTCCACCTTGAACTTCATTGTATCTTCAAAACTTCCGCTCATTTTTCCACCCCCAGCTTCATATATTATGGATTGCAGGAAATACTTTTATGAACCGGCAAACTCCTGCAACGCTTACTAAGCAAACAAAAGCGAGAAATGACATCTCCGATATATATAATATAATATAGTTAATGCTTCATTTCAAGGAAATGTTTGCATATGTAATGAGATTGTCATGGAGAGGGACGTGTATACGCCTTCTCCATTTTACCTCAGGTTTACAACAACAGAATGCTCCATTCCGTCCTCTGAGAGAATAAGCTTATTATTTTCAAGCTTCTTTCCGTCTAGGACCACCGAAGCCTCTCCTTTGCTTACTCTGTTGGGATTCTTTATACTAATGTTGTATATTGTATTGTTGCCATGCTTATATTTAATATTGTACTCAGACCACTCCCTTGGTATGCAAGGTTCAAATACAATTTTGTCACCTTTTTTCATGAACCCCAGAATTTGCTGTAAACCTACATTGTACATCCAGCCTGAAGCACCTGTGTACCAGGTCCAACCGCCTCTTCCGGTGTGAGGGGGCACTGTATAGACATCTGCTGCCATTACATAAGGTTCAACTTTATATCTCAATGCTTCCATCATCGTGTTTGCATGATTGATAGGATTAAGCATGTTGTAAAGCTCCCATGCCTTATCACCGTTGCCCATAATTGCAAAAGCCATAATGACCCATACTGCGGCATGGGTATACTGACCTCCATTTTCTCTTACTCCGGGCAGGTATCCCTTTATATAACCGGGTTCCAAATCTCCCTGGTCGAAGGGGGGAGTGAGAAGCATTATTATACCCTCATCTTTTCTGACAAGGTATTGCTCTACCGCACCCATTGCTTCCTTTGTCCGCTCAGGGTTAGCAGCCCCGGAAATTACTGCCCAGGACTGTGCCAGAGAGTCTATCTTACATTCGGTATTCTCAGCAGAACCTAAAGGCAGTCCGTTGTCAAAATACGCCCTTCTGTACCAGTTTCCGTCCCATGCGTTCTCTTCCTGAGCCTTAGCTATCTCCTTCGCAATGTTTATATATCTGTCGGCCTTGTTGGCATCCTTTTTTGATCTGCAAAGCTCTGAAAAATTCATGAGAATATCATAAAGGAACCAGCCCAGCCATACGCTTTCTCCTTTTCCCTTGTTGCCAACAGTACTCATACCGTCATTCCAATCCCCTGAACCCATTAGCGGAATACCATGGTGTCCGAATTTCAAAGCCCTTTCAATTGCCCTTGTACAATGCTCATATAGTGAAGCACTGGTATCTGATATTACTGGAATATTGTACCTTTCATCCTCCCCTTCCTTCAATAGCTCATCTTCAAGGAATTTTGCCCGCTTTTCCAGTATATCTATATCTCCTGTTCTTTTAATATAGTTTATTGTGACGTAAGGGAGCCACAGAAGATCATCAGAGAACCGTGTCCTTATCCCCTTGTCTGAGCCGGGATGCCACCAATGTTGAACATCACCCTCCAAGAATTGACGGGATGCATGGAACAATACCTGTGCTTTTGTAAGCTCAGGAAGTGCGTTGGTCACTGCCATTGCATCCTGAAGCTGATCTCTGAAACCATAAGCCCCACCGGACTGGTAGAAGGCTGTCCTTGCCCACATCCTGCAGTTCAATGTTTGGTAAAGAAGCCAGCCGTTCAGCATTATATCCATATTCTTATCAGGGGTGGATACCTCCACTTTCCTAAGAACACCTTCCCAGAAGGCTTTTACCGCTATAAGAGCTTTGTTGACTTCTTTTGCATCCCTGTATTTTCTTGTATAGGTATCCACCATCTCAAGGTTTTCACCCTGCCCCAGCATGAACACCAATTCTTTTTGCTCTCTTGGCTTCAATTCCGTAATAATCTGCAGGCAGGCACAGGGATCATAACCGGCCCCCAGTGAGTTGGAAAGCTTATCCAGCCTCAATGCTTCAGGATGCAGCAGACTTCCCATGTTGCCAAGGAACTCCCGTCTGTCTCCGGTATAATACCTAGTCTCTGCATTTGAGTCAAGGAATGCAATTCTGCCCGAAAAATCGGTATTATAGTTATTTCTTGCCAATATAGCTCCGTTATTGTGCAATTCTGTATAAACATGCTGCATGGTGTATTGATCGGCAACGCCTAATACTGTTCTTACATAATAGGTTACAGAAAGATGTCTTTTTGAACCCGATATGTTCTTCAGCTTCAATAAACACAGCTTCACATTATCAGACACCGGTACGAACTCTGTCAATTCATGCTCTATACCGTTCCAACCATGTTCAAAGGTGGTATAACCGAAGCCATGCCTTATAATATAAGTACTCTCAGTCCTTATGGGACTTGGAGTTGCTGACCAGATTTCTCCTGAATCCTCATCTCTTATATAGATGATTTCTCCAGAAGGATCAGACACAGGGTCGTTGGACCAAGTGGATAGTTTGTTTTCCCTGCTGTTCTCAGCCCATGTTGTTGATGCTCCGGATTCTGTCACCATGAAGCCAAAACTTTTGTTTGCAATTATATTGCTCCAAGGAAGAGGAGTATTCATGGCTTCAGTAAGCTTTATGACATATTCCCTTCCGTTCTTGTCAAAGCCCCCATAACCATTAAACCCTTGTAGTTCAATGCTTTTTACCTCACTATTGTTGTATCTTTTCCCCTTATTCTTCCATATCTTATATTCAAAAGCGTTCTTACCGCTTCTTATCTTTGTCTGAGCAGACAATGACCCGCTCCTCCCCTTGACAACGATTCTTGATGCCGATGTAAGAAGCTTCATGTCCTCTTCCGGAATTGCACTGCCCTGCTTTATAAAGACTCCACCGGACTTTTCCCTTATGTCTCTTGCATGACTTACAGATACCATATCCTGCAGCAGATTATTAAGAGGCTGTGTGTAACTGCTTTCCTCTTCGTTTATTATGACCAAATCCACCA
>JAWLHF010000101.1:0-11547 GCA_041690515.1 Clostridiaceae bacterium
AGGTACATTCATATAACCACTCCTTTAAGGTGAATTTTATCCAAATCAATTCTATCATACAGCACATTTCTTTTCAAAACCTAATTCGTGCATAACATTCCCTAAATTCTCCTTATTATGCTATATTATTGATTTAAATATCCTTATTATGTTATATCATTGTATTAATGTTATATACTATATAAGATGATTCTATACTGCATATCATTCTTCCCGTATCTCATATTCTCCCTCATATACATTTCCCAGGTTGCCGTCTATCGATACCCTGTCACCGGACTTGAAAGTGATCCCATTTATTGTGCATCTTTTCTCAGACTCATTTACCAACAATCCCTTGCAGTTCACAACACATACCTTTCCAAGGCTTGCCGCTGTCACAGCAGCGTGTGAGGTAGCTCCTCCCTTGCCTGTGATCAGACCGTCACAGCTGAATATCATCGGTATATCGTCGGGTACCGTATCGGGTCTTATCAATATCCTTTTCTCATCAGGATCACGCTTTATGGATTCCCTTAAGTCTTCCATATCAAATGTAAGTATACCGGTCAACGCCCCTCCTCCGATGCCTATACCGCGTCCTGCCAGCTTCATTTCATCCGGAGTAGGTACGAAGGTAGAGAAGTCCTTTTGCTTTTTTAGCTTCTGGTTCCTTGTCTGAAGGATATATAGGTCATCAGGATTGTCAGATTCAAATGTGAATTCTATTTCCTGATGCATGAACCCATACATCTCTATAAGTTGTGTGGCAAGATCCAGCAATGCATTATATATACTTGGGAAAGCAGATTGCAGAGACAAGCTGCAATCACTATAGAACTCCTTCCGTTGGCTTTCTGATATGGGTAGTGTATGTACAAGACCTGATACAATATCCTCTCCCTGACTGCATAGTGTGAAATCCCCGTATAGATTTATACCGGACTTATCGTTTAGGGGACTGTTGGTGAACACAACACCTGTTCCCGAGCAGGCAGACAGGTTGCCAAGAGCCATTTTCTGAACTATTACAGCAGTACCCCATTCGTCAGCTATCTGCAAATGTTCCCTATAATATATCGCTCTATGAGAGGACCAGGATTCAATAACGCTATGTATGGCTTGCTTCAACTGCTTGAAGGGATCCTTCTCAATATGTATTCCATAGTTTTCAAGGACTTTCTTGTAAGAATAAGCTATATCCCTCATCTGTTCCGGAGTAAACTGTACCTTTTGCCCTACACCGTATTTCAGCTTGTGCTCAAGAATAACGCTGTCGAATATATCTCTGTCAATACCATAGGCCATACCCCAGCTCTGAATGAAGCGTCTGTAGCAATCCCAAGCTGTCCATCCATGATTGGGCTTTCTGCTGAAGGTTTCTGCAATTTCATCATTCATCCCTACATTTAAAAATGTCCTCATGGCACCGGGCATTGATATTGCAGTACCGGAACGCACAGAAAAAAGCAGGGGATTCTTGGGATTTCCAAACTGCTGTCTGGTTAGCTTCTCAACCTCCCAAATATGATTGAGTATCAGCTGATCCATCTCCTGTTCCATATAGGGATGAGCATATACTGTGTTCTTATGCCTGAATACTTCTGTCGTAAGTACAAAGCCGGAAGGTATAGGGAAATCATAAAACATCATCTTCTTTAAAAAATATGCCTTTGCTCCGAGGAACACGGGATTATCCATCTCTACAGTCTCTTTGTAAAGCGGACTTATGGTCAGATCAGGATCATATGTCATCATATTGTTGATAAAATCCGCGGAATAATTATCTATCATTCCCCTAAGGGTGATGATTATGTTGCTAATGAAATTATCCAGGTCTTGAACAAGGAATGCGGATGATAGTATCTCCCTCAAGAATTTTTCTGATTCCATGTGATATAGCTGCTTACTCTCCTGTTCGGACATAACTCCCTTATGTACAAAGATTTGAGGTATCACTTCTTTAAGTGAGCTTTCATAAACATCCAGGAAGTATTCGCTTATTATCTGTTTTATATTCTGTGCCATGAACTGGAATATATTTATATATTGGTCCAGCGAGAAGCTGGGAGAAGTAAGACTGTATTTGAACATTTCAAAGTTCGAATGGAAGCCTTGATTATATATCCCGTCCAGTTCAAGGCCTTCTTTGAAAAGCCCAAGCGCATCATATATATGCCTGAAGGTTTTTGCTGAAATATATTCAAGATTTATAGACTGAAGCAATTCTGTCATCAACTTTGAGGCAGTCTTTTCAAGCCTGTACATAAGCCCAAGGGCTTCAAATTTAGGCTCGATATACTGTCCGTACATGGATGGTATCCCAATTGCTATATGGCGTTTATAATATATATTCTCCAATGCTTCGCTTGTATTAGGATCTACAATTATCTTTTTCAGGTGATGCATGAGTTCGTACACCTGTCCAAGGGCAGCACCCATATCATTTTTTTCCAGCTTCTCCTGAAGGCCCTCAATATCTTTGTTGCTGAAAAATCTGTAGCCTTTCAGCATGGATATGATATCCTCCGACTCTAAAGAGTACTTTTCCATAAGCAGCGAATACAGCTGCAGAAGATAGAGCACCCTTTTCTTGTCCCTGCTGTTTCCCTGAGAAATCAACGAAACAGCCTGCTCCAACACATTATACTCCATAAGCAGCAGTTCTTCGGGACTGGCATCTTTTCTTTTGCATAGCTCGGTCATGATATCATGTACATGCACATACCATTCGCTGTTGGTATCCAACTCCTCAATCACATCTTCAGGTACAATTCTTCTCAGATTCTCTGCATTACCGTCATACCAGTATTGCGCTATCCTCTTGGTAAGCTCAATATGTGTATTGTTGCTTTCTGTATGTATCTGCTTCCGCAGAAAATGTATAAGTCTGTCCTTCCTTCTAGACAGTTCGTCCATGGCAGTGGTAACTTCCCTCAGCTTACCCTCTGCGCCAATTTCCCTGAAGTATACGGGGAATATTCTGGCTAATTGCTTCATCTGCTTATAAACCGGTGCAATATCCGAATTCAGAAGCTTTGTTACGTCCCTCTGAAAGAGATCCGTATCGGATATAAATATACCTCCCAGCTTCAGGTTCACTATCAACGCTGATAGCAGCTCCCTCATTTTATCAGGTGAGTACTCAACAAGCTCAAGCCATACCCTTATGTTCTTCACATGATTTGTATTGACCTGTATCTGCCAGTCACTGTTAACCGTAAGTTCTCCCGGATATATAAAGCCGAGTTTTATCAAGCCGTTAATAAAGTATGAGATGATCTTGCTGTCATTGGTGTCTATTACTTCCTTTCCGAGAGTCAGTATACAGTCCAGCACAGTGCTTGCATGCTGATCCTTCAATTCTTCAAAAAGAGCGATAATGTTCTGAAGAAAGGTTGTTGTTTCAGTTTCATCCAATTCTTTCAGCACATTTCGAAGCAGCCTGTTCATATCATAAAGCAGATGGTTGTTGAGCTGTGTCATCCCAGGCAGATGAAGCAGGTAGAATATATAATATATCTTTTCAAGGGATGTTTCAAATTGTTCGCTGAACCTTCTGAAGTAGTTGGATATATCATTGAAGAAAAGCATCTCGCAAAGCTTGCTCCATGTTGAAGCTTCCCCAAGCTTCACTCTCAGTCCGTCAAAGAAGGGCTTTCCTATCTCCTTTATCCTGTCATTGTTATCCGAATGAAATAACGCACTTTTTTCCTTGAACCACTTTTCAACATTAGAGGTACTTTCCCAATAGTCGATACACTTTTCAAGTAGTTCTGCAGTCATTTTGACAACAGTTTCATTGTACTCAGGAAGCTCCGCTATCTTGTTCAGGTATGTCTTAAAGTATCCTGAGTTGCGTATGTAAAGCAGTTCATGCCTCTCCATGTCAGCCATGATAAGCTCCAGACACCTGCGTATGATATCTCTGGGGAATTCCCCCTGCTTAGCAAGACGGTCAATGAATTTTATCAGGGTTGTAATAAGGAGTTCTCTCTGGCTCTCTTTAAGATTTGCCTCGAAGAGTTTTCTGAAAATGTCAACCAATACGTTTAGTGCCTTCTCTGATTCTTCAAGAGAATTGTAGAACCATAAGTCTGTAAGACTTATATTGTGCAGGTTTTCAATAACATACTGATAGTTGATATATTGGTGGTTCAGCTCCTTTATGAACTCCTGGGTCCTTTTATATATGCCCCAGTAAGACTTGGAAAGCTCCCCAAACCACTTCTGGTCTTCAGGTATCTCTTTCTCCCTGTCACGGGTCTGAGCAAGGTTTACCTCCAATGCCTTAGATGAAAATACTTTTTCCATTGGAACATCCTCCAAAATAATGAAAATATATAAGCCATGATATATTCTTATTATATCATGGCTTATATATACGTGCCAGATTACTGGCTCTTACTTGATTCCGAAAATCACAGTGAATTGGTTTAGCAGTTGCTTTATGTGATATACAAAGCCTATAGCTGTTGAGCTATAGGCTTTGTCATTAAGCTTCCTTTACTTTTTTAATCTCTTCAACCATCATTGGTATAACCTTGTAAAGATCTCCTACTATACCGTAGTCAGCAACATCGAATATAGGAGCATCGGGGTTTTTATTCACTGCTATTATGCAATCGCTGGACTGCATTCCTGCCAGGTGCTGTATAGCTCCTGATATCCCGCAGGCAATATATATCTTCGGTCTTACTGTTTTTCCTGTCTGGCCTACCTGATGATCCTGGGATATCCAACCACTGTCCACTGCTGCACGGGAGGATCCTACTACACCGCCCAGCTCAGCTGCAAGCTCTCCTATAAGCTTGAAGCCTTCGGGATTGCCAAGGCCTCTTCCACCGGAAACTATTACTTCTGCATCTATAAGATTAACTGCTTGTTTTGCAGACTTTACCACTTCTTTCACAACTGTTCTTATATCCTTCTTATCCAGTACTACATCAACCTTATCAACTATACCTTTCCTGCTGCTGTCAGCCGACATTTTCTTCATAACTCCCGGTCTAACTGTAGCCATCTGCGGCCGGTGGTTCGGCGTGATGATTGTAGCCATTATGTTTCCGCCGAAAGCAGGTCTTGTCTGAAGCAGTATCTTCTGCTCATCATCGATTTCCAGCTTTGTACAATCGGCAGTAAGTCCCGTATCCAGCCTTGCAGCTATTCTCGGCCCAAGGTCTCTGCCAATATTTGTTGCCCCTATGAGTATTATCTCAGGCTTTTTGCTGTTTACCAAATCAGTTATAACCTTTGTATATCCGTCGGTTGTATATAGCTTCAGCTCAGGATGCTCTGCCAGTATGACCTTGTCGGCACCATGATGGATAAGTTCATCTGTAAGTCCTGCCACATTATATCCCAGCAATACGGCAGATAGTTCTACACCCAGTTTGTCAGCCAGCTTTCTTCCTTCACCTATTAGTTCAAAGGCTGTGCCCATAAGCTTGCCGTTCCTCTGTTCAGCAAAAACCCAAACTCCCTTGTATCCGCTTAGATCCTTTGTTTCCTTTTCTACCTTCTCTACGATAATAGCCTTAAATTTACAAGAAGTCTCACAGGCACCGCAGCCTGTACAATTATCATTCAATACAGCTTTGCCGTCCTTCATAACAATGGCATTGAAGGGGCAGGCTTTGATACAAAGCTTGCATCCTTTACACTTTTCCGAAAAAATCTTAACACCCATTTTTACCCCTCCAATCTTATATTATATGCTTTTCTTTAAGAATGTTGAAAAGCTCGCACACAGTACCTTTGTCGCATCCCGGTATCATTGTACCTTTACCCTTAGGATCAGGTGTGAAAGTTCTTCTTACATTTGTAGGTGAACCATTCAGACCAATGATTGCGAGGTCAACCTCTATATCCTTCGCACTCCAAACCTCAACATTTTTCTCTCTGTATGCGTCAAATATGCCACTGACACTTGCATATCTCGGTGAATTCAATTCCTTTATTGCAGTAAGCACACATGGCATCTTCACATCGATAATCTCATAACCATCCTCCAATGCTCTCTGTACTGTTACTGTATCACCCTTCACTTCCATTTTTTGAACGTATGTGACCTGAGGCAGGTCAAGCTTTTCCGCTATTTGAGGCCCTACCTGTGCCGTATCTCCGTCTATTGCCTGCCTTCCGCAGAATATCATGTCATAGCTGCCAATCTTCTTTATTGCTGCTGTAAGTGTATTGGAAGTAGCCCATGTGTCAGATCCTGCAACAGCTCTGTCCGATACAAGTATCGCCCTGTCCGCACCCATTGCAAGGGCTTCTCTCAATGCCACATCAGCCTGTGGCGGGCCCATTGTAAGCACAGTTATTTCTACGTCTTCATATCTATCCTTAAGCTTTAAAGCCTCTTCAAGGGCATTCATATCATCATGGTTTATTATACTTGGAACTCCATCCCTTATTAATGTTCCGGTTTTGGGGTCCAGCTTCACCTCATTTGTATCCGGAACCTGCTTTATACAGACTATTATTTTCATATAATAACCTCCCAGTTCTATTCATAAAACTTCATTGATGTGTTCATTCATCCGTGATTCTGCACAGTCAAGCAGTATCACAGACCTGAAGTGTATATTCCTACTTCAGTACCTTTGCAGCTATAACCATCTTCTGAACCTGTGAAGTACCTTCATATATCTCAGTTATTTTTGCATCTCTCATCATCCGCTCTACCGGATAATCTCTTGTATATCCATAGCCGCCGAAAATCTGCACTGCCTTTGTAGTAACCTCCATTGCGGCTTCTGCAGCAAACAACTTTGCCATTGCTGCCTCTGCTGAAAATGGAAGCTTTTTGTCCTTCTTGTCAGCTGCACTATAAACGAGGAGCTTGGCAGCCTCTACTTTTGTAGCCATTTCCGCCACCATCCACTGCAAGCCTTGGAATGCTGCCAACGGCTTACCAAACTGCTTTCTCTCCTTCATATACTTGGCACATTCATCCAAGGCACCTTCTGCTATTCCAAGGGCTTGTGCCGCAATACCTATTCTCCCGCCATCCAAAGTCTGCATTGCAATTCCAAAACCTTTTCCTACCTGACCAAGAAGGTTCTCCTTAGGTACTATGCAGTTTTCAAATATCAGCTCCGTAGTGCTTGAGCCTCTGATACCCATTTTGTCTTCCTTTTTACCTATGCTGAAGCCTTTAAATTCCTTTTCAACTATAAATGCGCTTATACCTTTGTTTCCTTTTGATTTGTCAGTCATCGCAAATATAATATATATATCTGCTTCTCCGCCGTTGGTAATAAACACCTTTGATCCATTCAATATATAATTATCCCCATCCAATACTGCTACAGTCTGCTGGGCGGAAGAATCAGTACCGGCATTGGGTTCAGTCAATCCAAATGCTCCGAGTTTTTCGCCCTTTGCAAGAGGAACAAGGTATTTCATCTTCTGTTCTTCTGTTCCATACTGGTATATAGGATGTGCTCCCAGAGAAGTATGGGCTGAGAGTATTACACCTGTTGTTCCACATACCTTTGAAAGTTCCTCAACAGCTATAGCATATGATAGGTTGTCCCCACCTGCACCGCCATACTGTTTTGGGAATGGAATACCCATTATGTCATAGCGCGCCATCTTTTCTACTGTCTCTCTTGGAAATCTTTCAGTCTCATCGACTTCCGCCGCTATTGGCTTCACCTCGTTCTCACTGAACTCTTTCATCAGCTTCCTAACCATTTCCTGTTCTTTAGTCAGGCTAAAGTTCATAAATGCTTCCTCCTTCATTTTGGGATATGCAAATTCCCCTTTATAATAATTTCTGTGTGTTAACTGAATTTGTTACTATGAAGAAACAGTCTTCATTGTTAAATATTTAGCAATTATCATGCCAGCTTTTATATTCCGGCAAGTTTTATTTTATTGTCAAATTTTTATCATGCAATCCAACACTTCCGGGCAATACAATAAAATTGTTATATTCAACGCCAGAGCCAAAAAAACAAACAATGCCGAATAATCGGCACTATTTGTTATAATATTAACATATACTGTGTGAATATTCATCACTCATACTTTGGGCAAAGGTCAAAAATCTTATGTGAACCGTTGATTTGCAACAGCTTATATCATGCGCAAAATTTTGGGCGTTTATGAGGGTCTTTTCTCATTTAGTACTATACGACCTGCTGCAGCTCCCTTTCTTTTAATTCTTTAACCAACAGGTTCAGGAACAAACCGACATCTGTGACTATCCCTGCAGCCTGACTGCTTCCTCTGTCACTCAGTTTGGTAACGACCGCCGGATTTATATCTACACATACCATCTCAATATTTGATGGAAGCATATTGCCGCTGGCGATTCCATGCAGCATGCTTCCCAGCACTATTACCATATCTGAGCACATAAGCCTTTTTGAATACGCCTCCTGTGCTGCTATCATATCAGTTACTGTATCCGGCAGCGGACCATCATCTCTTAGACTGCCTGCCAAGACAAAGGGAATATTATTCCTGACACATTCGTACATTAACCCTGAGCTTATTGCACCGGAATTTACTGCCTCTCCTATGCTTCCATACTTATTCACCTGGTTTATCGCTCTCATATGATTGCGATAACCATTTGGTGCTGCCCTTCCTGATTTTGCACAGACTCCCAGGGAAGTACCGTAAAGGCTCTTTTCAATATCATGAACCGCAACTGCATTTCCGGTAAGAATACTTGAAACATATCCGTCCTTTATAAGTTCCCTAAGGTACATATCCCCTCCCGTATGAACCACAACCGGTCCCAAGACAAAGGTTATTTTTTTGTTGTTTTTAATTATATTGTCTGCAAGGTCTCTTATCACCAGCTCATTTCTTCTCTCTGAAGAGACACCGTTATTCATAAATCCGAATTGACCCTTATTCTCATCTTCGGCTTGGTTCAATATCCTGACCCCTTCATCACCGCACACCAGCATGTCACCTTTTCGTATATCCCGCAGCTTCTTGCATAATGCTTCTTTCCGGTTAACCACTATCATGGCATCCATTCTCTGATTTTTTACGGTTATCCAGTTACCGTCATAAAATATCATTGTTGTATGATTTGTAGTTGAGTAAAAATCATCCGGTACGTGTCTATCCATTATCGCTTCTTTTAATGTTACAGAAGCTGAAGATGCTTCATTTATTTTCATAACAAATACCTCCTGAATTCAAAAATAAAAGTCCTGCCTGAAAATGCAATCTGCAATTGCCATCAAACCCATGAAACTTTATTCTATTCACAATAAAAAACCTCCGCCCCAAATAAAAGGGACGAAGGCTGTTCGCGGTACCACCCAATTTGACACTACACAAAGCCCTCTCTAGAAAAAGACCTTGATGTATTGTCCTCTTGTATGCCCATAACGCAGGACTGCGGCAAGACTTTTCATCTGCAGCTTTGAGGGCGGGTTCAAGAAAAATAATCTCAGAAAACCTTTCAGCCGGTGAGTTTTCCTCTCTTTTAGAATCTTTTTCCCTACTGTTCCTCTTCATCGCCGTAAAATGTAAATTTCTTATATATTACTCTTGGGAAATAAATATGTCAAGAGAAATTTCAGAATTTTTAAATTTAATTATTCCTGTTATAATAATATAATGTATATGAAGTATCTATTGCGTATAAGTAGAAAAATGCGACATAGTTTGTAGCAGCACAGGATTGCAAATGAATATTATTCCGCAGCCGATGCTCCGAAGAAGTCTTTCACTGACCTCGGAACGGGAATACCCTCGGGCAAAATAACCAGACGGGCAAGCAGAGATGGGACCCCCGCCAGTGATTTTGCTGGCTTTGAAAGGCGATGAGGACATACTTCCCCGATAGTCGGAGTTTGCTACAAACTATGTCGCATACCCCTATTATTCCAAATCCTACAGAAAGCTGGTTAAAAAATGAAGTATAAAAGCTCAATCATAAAGTCGGCTGGACTTCTTCTTATTCCCGTAAGTATACTGCTTGTATGCTTTTCTTCTGGCAGACCGGCGCTTGTCGAAAGATACTACTCTAATGGAATATGTCGGCCTATAGGACGAGTACTGAGCAAGGCGACCGGAGTATTACCCTTTTCTGTTGCTGAGCTTGTTGTCGTTCTGGTACCTATTGTTTTTGTTGTTTATACCATAAGAATACTGCTGAGGGCCTTTTTCTCCAGCCCTATCAGCTTAAGGCCATTATTAAAATATATAATAAATATCCTTATTATCTTCAGTATTGCACTATTTAGTTTCTTATGTCTATGGGGGCTGAATTACTATAGAATGCCCTTTGCCAGTATTGCAGGTCTGGAGGTTAAGCCGGCTTCTGTCGCAGAGCTTGAAAGCCTATGCCGGTCACTTATTGAACGGGCAAATGGTCTCAGGCAATCAGTAAATCTGGATTCAGATGGAAACATGGATATCCCCGGCAGCAGCCGTGATATACTGCAGAACTGCTATAAAGGCTACGAAGCTATTGTTCAAAAATATCCGCAGCTTGCGGGAGACTATGGAGACCCAAAGCCTGTCTTTCTTTCAAACTATATGAATTATACCGGTATCTGCGGCATTTACTTTCCCTTTACGGGAGAAGCCAATGTGAATGTGTCCATACCCGATTCGTCACTGCCCTCGACAGCTTCTCACGAGATGGCACACCAAAGGGGCTTCGCCCGGGAGGATGAAGCAAACTTCATATCTTATCTGGCATGTACCGCACATCCGGATGTGAACTTCAAGTATTCGGGAGTGCTGCTGGCACTGACAAGCTCAATGAATGCAATGTATAGAGCTGATGAATCCTTATTCCTTGAGCTTTCGGAAAATTATAGCGAGGGAGTGCGCCGAGACCTGGCAGAGATAAGTGATTTTTGGAAGAAGTTTGAGGGTCCGGTGGAGAGGACTTCAGAAAGAATAAACAATACTTACCTTAAGGTCAACAATCAGAAGGATGGAGTCAAGAGTTACGGAAGAATGGTAGATCTTCTTATTGCAGAGCACAGGCAGTCAAAATAGTAAAGGTCCGCTTCAATGCGGACCTTTAGTTTTTCAATCAAGTGTCGAAACATATTCTACTATTTTCTTTTTCTGGTTCTCGTCTAAATGTGTCATATCAGCATCGGACCTCAAGCCTAGCTCATTCTCTGCAAAATCCACAACCTTCTTCAGATTACCGGTATTTATTCCGCCGTACATGTCCAGCAGGGCTTCTTCAAAGGTCTTGAAATCCTTATCGTTGAATTTAGATGTCTCATACAGCACATCCTCAAGGTCGTGGATATCCATACGATTCATTTCTACTCCCACAGCTCTCACCTATCCTTACATATTGTTTGACATTAGGCCAATCGGGGTTCTAAGCCTCCAACCTATTGTTATTCTTGCCTGATAGGCAAAAACTATGTGTGGATCATCATTCCTCGGCTTCTGCTGCTTCCTGACTGCTGCCTCTTATCCTGCCTATTGCTTGTATATTGGAAAAAGAGTATATATCATCTCCTCTACACTCATTCCTTCATCGCTTTAAGAACATCCAGCAGGAACTCCCATACCCTTTCGGTGGATGGTATGCTTAAGTGCTCATTGGGTGTG
>JAWLHF010000102.1:0-11301 GCA_041690515.1 Clostridiaceae bacterium
ATGGCCGCTGGCATGGCAGCCCCGATGATTTTGAGCTTGGCCTTGTTCCAAAGCTTCCACGTTAAAAATATCATTGACATCTTACTGGTACCTATTCTTTGGTTCCAGTAAGATATCAATGATAAAATGTGTTATATTCTGTAAAAAAAGAGGGGAATATATCCCCTCTTTAATAATTGGTTATAATCAATTCGTTATACATCTTTCTGGCTTCCTTTTTCCTTGAAACAGAGTATCGTACCCGTACTTCCTTTATATTATATGGTTTATACCATTCCCTAACAGCTTCATGATCGTTTATGGTAAGCAGAAATTTGCCTTTAATATTAGACAACGTGTCTCTCAGTTTAATGTGCTCCCGTTCTCCAAACTCCACTCCATATCCATCGGTTTCGAAATAGGGCGGATCACAGAAATAATAAGTGTAATCCCTGTCATATCTTCTTAAAATCTCTTCAAATCCAAGATTCTCAATATATGTATTCCGAAGCCGCTCTTTCAGTTTCTTCAAGTAGGTATTAAAAATATGTGGAGCTGGCTCCTTTGTTGTACCATATCCATACGTCCCACCTCTGCTGGCAAAGCTCTGGGATGTAAGATAATAAAACCTTATTGCCCTTTGAATTTCTGTCAGATATTTAGAATCAATAGTCTTGTAATAATCAAATTCTTCCCGGCTTGATAGTTCATATTCCATCAACCGCTCGATCTCATTGGCATGATATTTAATCATCTTATAAAGGTTGATAAGTTCTCCATCAATATCGTTTATAACTTCAACCTGGCTGGGCTCCTTTCCGAAGTATACCCATCCCGCTCCAAAGAAAGGCTCCACATAACATATATGATCAGGAATCATACTTATTATTTCTTTCCTGAGCTGGCTTTTCCCTCCCATTCTTGGTACTGGCGGCTTAAGCATATAATCATCTCCTTCAACTTTAATATCAGTTGAAAGGTGAAAGCTGAAAGATGTAGCAGTGTGGTTAACTTTTCTGCATTTGCAATAAGGTTTTTACCCTTCTGTCTGCAGCAATAAATTCTCCAATGTTAATGCTGGTATTTTTGTTTGCGAAATCCAGTATTCCCTTTTCCAATTCTGCAGAATTATCAAAATAAACTAAGCACCGCTGGCGGACCGGATCTTTTATTATTCTTTTTACCTCAAAGCCTTTGGCAACAAGGTATACAATAAGATCTTTATCTGTAACTTCTTTCATATCTTTTTGGTTCAAAATTTACACCTCACATAGCTGATAATCTCAAAATTAATATTATTGGTGATATTGAAATAACAACTTAAATTATTATGCCCCACTTGCATGACTGATTATTGTAAACCAATGTAAAACTATTTCTGTATTCATCTACAAAGGTCTCACACTTAAAGGAATACTCAACTGATGCAGCAATGTTCATTGTGGGAAGTATTTTCTTCTTGTCCCTTCCAACAATATTATCTACATTGATTACATGGGCCCCTTCTCTATCCTCATATCGTACCCGCATTGGCTTTATGCTATTAGGTTTCATTTCAACGATACATTCAATGGGTATTCTAGTCATATCTATCCTCCTGCAGATAACAATTCACTATTTTAATTTAACTTATAGCCTTAATCCGTTCATCCCAATATGCAGCTGATAGAATGTTCTCTTGTTTGAAATAGCGTACCTGTTTCCTCAGATAGCAATAAGCCTTTATATTATTGTCCTTTATCTCCAACACCTTGATATTTCTTTCGCTTATTTCATTGTTACCTGAGTATATGATTGTGACTATCCAGTTACGCTCTAATGATGATCTAAGGATATGCTCAATCATATTATCACCTTCATATAATTTTGATACTATTATACCAAACATATGTTCGATTTAAAACAAAAAAATAATGAGAGGTAACCCGAAGGCTACCTCCCACTGTTGTAAATCTTTTCAACAAGCTCTGGTAGATACTTAAAAATCTCTAACGCTCCCAGGTTACCATCAGCCTTAGCAGCTGCCACAGCTACATTTATTGCTTCTTCCCATTCATCAGAGCTGCTTGCTACCTTCCGGACAATCTCTTTCCAATCCAACTGCTTCACCTCCCACCAGGACGGCCGCTTCCCGGCTCTCAAGTCTGATGCTGTCAATCCACTGGTATATTCAAAGTGTGGTTTATCCACTATAGACTTCCAATCTCCTCCCCAGGTGAGACCAAGCTTTTTCCCTTCTTCACCGGCAATCTGCCACAGCCTATTATTATCCCATTCGGCTTTACCGCTTACCACCGGCACAATATCATATGCCAATCCAAATGCATGCGGTCCTATCTGCTTCATATTGGTTACAATCTCACCTGGTTTTGTGCGACCTAACGAGTAGAGGTACTCTTGGTATTCTGCATCCCGGAGGGTGTTTGTGACTTGTATTATTACACCTCTAGCCTTGCAGGCTGCTATATGCTTATTGCAGAGCTGCTGAACCACTGGATGCAGGTATTCAATTTTTCTACTGTTAATCATACCAACCTCACCACCTATAGCTTATAAGACTCATCGAGAATCCCATTATCCATAAAATCACCAAGCTTATTGTATAACCATCTGACTATCTTCCTGATCTGATCCTCACCTAAAAATAATCTGAGTGATAATGGCAGCTTCTGAAGCATAAGTTTTACTACATAGTCCTCCTGCTGCTTACCGTTTTTTAAAATTTGATCTTTTGCATACCTCTTTGCCTGCGCAATGCCAGCATAGATGATGCTCTTTGCTTTCTCCCACTCCATTATGCAGTATAATACTGCTGAAAGAACCAGGATTATCACGAATCTCCACTCCCAAAGTATTGATAAAACAGTTTTCATATTCATTTCCTTTTCCTCCTTCTATTTAAATAATCCCTGTTGTACAGCATAAAAAAAGAAGCTTACAAGAGCTCCTACCATAAGCCCCATGAACCACCGAAGGGTTGTCACAAGGCTTCCAATATCTTTACATAAGTTCTGAATCTGAATTTTATACTCCCTGCTATCCTCTGAGAGTTGATCTATCCTCTTGGCATGATCATTCAGCCTTCGGTCATGCACCTTTAATTGTTCATCAATGCGTTTGTGCTTTTCAATGCAAATCTGTTCCTGCACTTTTACACCGCCCTTCAGTCAAATAAAAAGCACCCTTTTCAGGTGTCATTGTGTTGTATAAGTGTCCTACTCCGCAGTAACTTCTGCGAAAAGTTCTGCTTTTTCTAGCTCAGTCAACTTAGAATATTCTTGTATTATTTCCTCTGCTGTCCTCTGTTCCCGTTCAATCCTAGCTTTGACAGCTGAAACAAATATCCTTTTCCAATACTCATTCATTATCTACACCCCCATACCATATAACTCTGCAAGTGCGATTTGAATGTCCGCTATTTTCTGTTCAAGTGTTGGCTCTGGAGTTACAATTTCCCGCTGTTGCACAATATAATTGGCAACAACCTCATTCTCCGTTATTGTGGGATCGACTACCTCCAGATACTGCGTTTCCGGGTCATACTCAGGCGGGTTATCAATATACGGCAGCCAGCCCTCCTGTAGAAGTGTATCTTCTGGCAGTTTGTCATAGCATGATACTGTTCTGCCGTCTGACAGTGTGCCTGTTTTTGGTAGTCCTATACGGGTTACTTGCCCGTTTTCTACTTTTGCGTAAGTCATTTATTTGTCACCTCCATTATTCTGAATATGCAAGTAAACGTATGTATGGTTGACTTGCTGTTGGTATGCCGCTTGCTCGCTTCGTCCAAGTTATCCCATCTATAGATTCTATAACTTGGCTCCCATCACCGCCAGCCATCCACAGCCCGTTACCATAACGAACACGATGTAAAAGAAATGTAACACCACTATCTCGAACCGTCCATGTAGCACCGTCCACAGATGTTTTCAAAAAACCGTTATCGCCTACCGCCACCCATAGACCGTTAGCATAATATACATCCCTTAAACGACTTGAAGCGGTTGCACTACCTACATAAGTCCAGCTTGTTCCATTTAATGACCTGAATATTCGCCCTCCATCACCCACAGCGATAAACATTCCATTGCCATAAGCGACACCGTGTAGTTGCACATTGTATGATGGCATAGTAGTATTAGTCCAATCAGAGCAATCGGGGGATGTTGCAACTTTACCATAGCCAGCAGCAACATATAAACCCTCCCCATACGCCGCACCAAGTAAGTCGCCGCCCCCAGCTAATGAACCACTACCTGCTGTCCAAGTAAGACCGTCTGGTGATGTAGCATACTTTCCGTCATCCCCAACTATTAGCCATAAATCACCATGAGCCACGGCTCTGATAGTCACTCCCCTAAAAGCTTCTGAAGAAGATTTTGTAACCCAATCAATACCGTTTGAAGATATTACTAGAGAACCCAAACCATGGTTCGGGTATGTGCTTGCATAGTATCCTACAGCAACAAACAATCCATCACTATACAATACATTAGTCAAGGTGTCATCATCTTTATAACGTTCCGTCCAATTCGCACCATCTGGTGATGAATAAATATAGCCACTAAATCCACCAGCCACCCATAGTTTCTTTTTACCGCCCCCAGCTGCCATTCTCATTCTATCAGCTAACATAATACCACCACCCTATGCCGAATATGGGCCGATACATGCACCATGATAAACAGTGCCGCCGTCAAGCGTTGCCAACACTACATCATACACTTTGTTAGGTTCTGACATATCAGGTACTTCGTCGCCTGCCCATTTCACGCTTGACGGGAAGGTCTTTGAATAAACAGTAGCTCCGTTTTTAATTCGTATGGTTACCGATCCCCCGTCGCCATTTGCAGGGGGGTTAGTGAGTGAAAATGTTATGTTTCCAGTCTGAGTTATGTTATGAACATTAGCACTTGTGAAGCTAATAGTCTGGGTACCTGTACCTGTTGTATCTGTAGCTACGACCTCGCTATAATCTTTTATCTTTGGTCTGGTGAGCAGATTGTCAGCACAGTTTATCTCACCTGACATTGTGCCTCCTGATTTAAGCAGACAGTCTAGCAGGACACGTACTTCCGACAAAGTCTTTTTCACCCAAGACCCTGCCCCAGAGGCTACCACAAAGTCATTGGTAGATGTGGCAAGCGATTTCGGTATATAAGTACTATCGTGGTTATGGCTAACAATAGCATATACCCCAGAATGATTATGGTTAGAAGCTGAATACACTCCATCGTGATTATGTCCGGCAGCAGCATAATCAGTACTACTTGTATAGGCTGCTGAGCCTAGCCCTAATATTGCCTTTACTTCTGCCAGAGTCTTCTTTACCCACACGCCTGGACCTGAGGCAACAAGAAAATCATTGACGGTCGTTGCTAGTGATTTTTTAATATATCCGAGATGAGGATCCTCTTTACCCTCATGATCACTAACCAATGCTTCAACTTCTGGAATAGTTGCAAATACTAATGACTGCTCAATCGTCGCTGTAACATTAGCGGCATTACCCACTATTGAAACTATATCAACATGTTTTTCAACAACGTCAGGACCGCCGCCAGCAGGAATATACTCTGCATTGGATCCTGCATTACCATAGCAGTATAATATTTCTCCAAGGTCAGGATCCGTTGCATATAACCCTAATTCACGCCAATAGAATCCTGAAACCAAGTCTTGATTGCTAAATGAACTTCCACAAACGGCCTTCCCCCCGGGCATGACTCTGAACTTAGTTATTGATAAGGATTTAACCTCATGTACCAATGCATTTATATCAAGTATAGATGTACCCCCAAGTTCCCCATCACCTATAGCAATCCTTGTGAAATTCAATTGTGCTCCTGCTTGTGCTTTTGCCTGCAGGTTTCTTCCTTTATTCGTAAGTATCAATCCGCCAAAGCTCATACTATACCACCTGCCTTATCTCAATAAAATCACTGGTATGGACTACACCGGCATAATATAAATTCATCTCTCCGGAAAGGGAAATTATGATTTCTTCCAAATGTGAGGATTTCCTCTTAACTGCTTCAAGCACTCTGATAAACTGCTGTGCAAGTTCCCCAGTCACAGAAGTATTACTTGTCATAACCTTGAACATACCACGCTCTCCATCATACTCAAACCACTCCTCAACTTCTCCATCTCCAAAGTATATCTTTATTACTTCCTCTACCGCATATGGAGTTCCTAGGCATCTCTTTATTATTGGAGCAGTTTTTATAAGCTGCCGCTTAATCACAATATCAGCTGTTGCATCGTACCAATCAATTTTCATCTGCCACGCCAACTCATCAAGCACCTGATCAGAAAGTTCATCTATGCGGCTATATATCAAGCAGAGCTTTACTTCGTTGGCTACCTTCTGCATCTGCGGTGTAAGCGCTGAACATAATGCCTGGGTGGTAGGATCCTGCTTCATAAAGTTTGTCTGCAGCTCCAGGAGGTCGACATTCCTTAAATCCTTCACTTATATCAGCCCCCCATAGACAACATTCACAGTACCAACCTTAGCCACATGGTCATTATCAACTGCAGTATAAACAGGACTTGTTATATCAACTCTAAATGCACCGGCTACAAGCATGAGATTCTTAAGGGAATCAGGATTAACTGCCCGACCAAGTGCTGCATGCTGCCATGCTATATACTGGTCTATAGAACCACCATCATCCTCTATAAAGCTTCTTATTTTCTCTTCATCAGCCATCCGGTCTTTTGATATATAATAAGTGAGGTCAATATTATAAGTAGCTACTGTAGGAGCTGCAACTGACACATTGTCTGACATCGGCCTTCTATTCCTCGGCGTTACTGCAGCAAGTACGGCATCAAGAACTGGCTGTGTAGGCAGTTCTCCATTCTTCATAAGAACAACAACGACAATATCTAAAGGAGCTGGTGATAGCACCTTAACATCAGCAATGTTTATATCCGCAGTTTTTGCCCAGAAGATATAACCACCTTCTGGCCCAGCTGTGGAATAACTGTCGGATGAAAGCCAGATTCTTTCCCGATAGCTCTCATCATCTTCGACGTCAGATCCACTGATGCTGGTATCAATATTTGTTACAGAAGCTACATAAGGCATTGGATCTATTATTTTATTTATCTGCCCAGGAGTAAATTCATTATGCTTTGTACCTGTCTCTGTTGCTTCAGCAACCACAGTTCCGGATATCTGCCCTGCAGCTATCACTAGATCAACTGTATTGGCAAAGTATATTACTCCATCCGGAGAGACTCTTTTTCCTGCCGGTATTGTGATAGGTACTGCCTGAACTGCAGATAATGTCCATTGCAAAGTGACTTTCGCTTTCTGTGCCGGTAATCTCGTAACAGGACCTCCAAGTTCATCAAGATTCTTTCCACGGGCATATCTCAAAAGGTTCTGCTTTCCAGTCTCATTTATCTCATTTTTAAGACCAACAACAACAGGAGTGTGCTGCAATAAAAAAATCCTGCGCTCATCGCCAGGATATAAGGTTTCCCCCAAAGCTGATTCAAAATCTCTGATCATATTATTCTGTATTACCAAAGCATCAACTTCAACAAATTTAATTCCGCTCATATCTCTATCACCACCTGCATTCTCATATTCCCTTTATCTGATATCCCAAGATACTTTACTTCAACTACTCTTGCCCTTGGCTCCCTAAGTGATATCAACTCTCTTATATCATTAGCCGCAACAGCTGAGGCCTGTGGGGAAGGCCGGTCTATATATTCCCTTGTGACTCCGACTGTCCGGGCATAAGCAATTTCATACGTGAATGTATTAATCAGGTTAATCACATTTTGAAGAATTCTTTCAACACCTTTGGAACCCCAGTTTATTGGTTTCTTTTCATCTGGGTTAATAGTATAAAACATAATATAGACACCTCACTATGCTAATTGCTGTCCGCCAGCTTTTGCTCTGGCTACATTGGGATTATATGAAATTTTACTTGTATCCGGATTGAATAGGGCTTTATAGACATCCTCACTGACACCGCCTCCAGCTGCAGCTGTAGATGATGTACTGCTGCTTTTTGCGCTTCCGGGTCTGACAAACTCTTCAAGTTTGACATTCAAAACTGCCTTTATGATTTTCCCATCCACTCCTACTTGCTTATATCCAATGTCAACACTTTTCAACATAAGGGGATGCTCTGTAATATTCTTTCCTCCAATATTCATAGGAAATGCATCTCCGGATTTGCAAATATCTCGCCACTTTTTTATTTCCGATTCTACATCTATCCCCATCGTCTGATCCAGGGTTACATCATAAGACAATTGATCCAGTCCCGGCCCTTTTTTATATGTTGATGGTTTCTTGCCAATTACCTCTTGTGTTTCAGTATTGTATGAAGCAGATAACGAAAGGTTATCAAAGGTATTAACTTTCTCGCTTGATACCGAAAAAACAAAGCTTCCATAAGCTCCAATTATCATAAATCAGCCCTCCCTATAACAGCACCATCCTTCATATTATCAGAGTAGAATACCACTGCCACAACATCATTGATTTTTAGCTTGTGAGGCTGTTTTACCTCGGTAAATGGTGATTGAAGGACTGCAAGCCCAGGAGTCTTCATGTTATCCATGTCAGGGAAGCATACTGTTACCATGTCTCCTTGGATGCTGTCAACAATGCCTTTTTTTATCATCAATAATCACCTTCAATCGCTCTGCGGCACCAGCAGAATGTATATCCATTTAGCAGCCTGTGATCCACACGGTTCAGGTACCATTTACCGCCTGCAGCTCCTAGACCAGCAATATCAATATTAACTGCAGCTGCTATTGTAGTATCCAGCTGTATAGTGAAAGATCCATAATTTTCATGCTTATTAGCTTGCCTGAGTCCAGCCTTTACAAACCGCTCTGCCTCTCCTATTGAAGAAGCGTGCTCTTTCATCCGTAATACTCCCCCATATATTCCAGGAGCATTAAAGGTGTACTCAAGTAAGCTGTTTTTCGAGTCGTAATACTTGATTATTCCTCGTGACTTAAGATCTATTGCAACGGATTTAAAAAGCATTTCCCCAATCATCTGATCTCTATAGATCGTTTTTACAGAATCTCTTTTTTCAAATGCTTTCTCACCGAATACTACTGCCTTTCCATTATTACACTTCAGACCGTAACCCTCACGGTCACAGAGATATTTTAAGAATCCGAGATTCCCGGTTCCCTTTTGTTCAACCCGGTCATAAGTATAATTTGTGATATCATATGTCACCAGTTCCAAGCCACATTCAGCGGTTACATCCTTGGCTATTTCAAGGAAAGTTGCTTCGTCCCATGCTCTGAATAGTTCGGATTTGCCCTTTTCCGGAGTAGAAATCGCCATAGCCTTGAATGACTGTCCATCAATAACCCACCCATCAAAGTACATGATACCAGTTGAATACCCATCAACAATGGCTTCTATCCTGTCACCTTTTTGTGGCTGCCATTTTGCCCAGGACTGTTCCGGATCAGGGAATATTATATCTAAACTGTCAGCAATTCCCCCTGCCTGATCATGCATTATGATATCACTAATATCTACTATAGGTTCAATATTCTCCCCGTTCCACAAAAGCTTCATAGCCATCACCTACCGCTTCCATGGAGGCAAAGTGGATGCGGCTGGCTGTTCAATAACCGGTATCTTAAGTTTTACTCCGGCAGAGAAGATGACAGTACTTACATAATCAGGATTCTCTTTCATGATTTCACTTGAGTAGTGCTCTGCTTCATAAAAAGCCAATGATATTGTGTCAAAGGTATCACCGTCAACTGTCTCATATATATAATAGTTACGTGCCAAAGCTTAGCCGCCTCCTTCCTCCAAAGTGGTCATCAATCATATTTTCGAAGCCTGGGTATGCAGCTTCCACACCTTGCCTTGCCTGTTCTCTGGCATTGCCATCACCAGAAACATATATTTGAGGCGAAAATACTATCTGGGTACCTCCACCGATTCCGACACCCAGCATCCTTGCAGTTCTATTCAAAAGTCCTATGCTTCTCGGGTTACCTGGCTTAATAGGGATAGCAGCTTCAAGTCCAGCTTCTCCGAATATTGCTGCACGGTCTGAAAAACCACCTGTTGCATGTCTCCTCATTCTTGGGTTCGAAGCTGCTGCCCTGCTGCCTCTTGGAGCAGGAGCATCTATATTTCCTGTAAATACAGACTTTACTTTATTCCAGCTATCTATGAAGAACTTAGTGATTTTATCCCAGTTTCTATAAAGTGCGTACAATGCGGCACTAAGTATTCCTATTCCGACTATAATCAACCCTATTGGATTTGCTGCCATTGCACCATTCAAAGCCCACTGTGCAAGAGTGGTAACCGACAAACCTGCTCTTAGCCACTCAATAGTGAAAGCAGCTGCCCCCCATGCCTTAGACAAGGCTGTTATGATCATTCCTCCCTGGGTTGCGAAAGTCAAGCCCCACATAGCGACTTTATTTGCTACCAATGCGGTACCTATGCCCCATAATATTGGTTCAATCAATGGCCAGTTTTCTATTACTAAATCTGTAAACCATCTTGCTGACTCATATGTTTCGCTTATTCCATCCTTGAAGAGTGGCCAACCTGTGCTTATTCCCCAATTCAAAGCAGGTTCTACATAACTTCTGAACACATCAGAGACTTCACCGCCAAAGGCGGCAAAAGACCGGCTTATCTTATCAATATCCAACGAGGTCATGAACTTATTTGCCCAGGTTACTCCTTTGTTTGCAGTCGGCAGGAACTTATCTGCTACTGTAGAAATTACTTTGCTAAAATTATTCTGGACCAATCTCAACTGGTTGGAAAATTCACCCTGGGTTCTTGTGAAGTCTCCCTGGGAATCCTTACTGACCTCCATCAAATATGCATACCTTATTGCAACTTGATTTGCCTGGCTCATTTTACTCCATGCAGTTTTTATCCCTTTTGACATTGCAAATGCCTCAAGATTTGCAACTGACATGTTTATACCAATCTGTTTCAAAGGTTCAGTCTCTCCAGCAATACCTGACCTTATTTTCTCCCAAGCCTGATCATGAGGTAAGTTATAGAATGATGCGAAATCGCCGGCAAGGCCAGCGAGTTTTATGCTCATGTCAGTGAAAACATCTTCAGTTAACCCGCTGCTCTTGAGCATAGCGCCCATGGATCCTGCGTACTGTTTTGCCTGTAACTCTGCAAGGCCGAAGCTTTTACTCGCTGTTTCAGCCCAAGCATTTACAATCTTTGATGATTTCCCAAAGCTTACATCAACGACGTTCTGTACTTCCTTCAAGTCAGAAGCGAGCATTAATCCTTTCTGCCCAACGTAAGCAAAC